>NZ_VOQS01000001.1:2471662-2780619 GCF_007995085.1 Paraburkholderia azotifigens | reverse complement strand
AGGCGAAGTGCGCGTCGTTCCTCGAGACGCTGATGCCCGCCGAGGCGATCGACGAAGCGTTCATCTGCGGCCCAGGCCCGATGATGGATGCCGCCGAAGCCGCGCTGAAGGCCGCGGGCGTGCCGCAGGCGAAGGTGCATGTCGAGCGTTTCGGCACGCCACTGCCGCAAGCAGGCGTGCCTGCAACCGAAATCACCGACGACACGCCGACGGCCGACCTCGAGATCGTGCTCGACGGCAAGAAGCGGAAGCTGCGTTTGCCGTATCAGGGCTTGAGCGTGCTCGACGTCGGCCTGCGCGCGGGTCTCGCGCTGCCATATGCGTGCAAGGGTGGCGTCTGCTGCACGTGTCGCGCGAAGGTGCTGGAAGGTGAAGTGAAGATGGAGAAGAACTACACGCTCGAAGAGCACGAGATCAAGGACGGCTTCGTGCTGACCTGCCAGTGTCACCCCGTCAGCGACAAGGTCGTCGTCAGCTACGACGAGCGTTGATACACGTGGTGCGCGGTGAGTACGTCGCGCGCCGTGAACCGTATGTGCGCGTCGTCGCTTTCGGCACACCCGCGATCCGCTTACACTAGGGGCCGCCCGTCATAGGAAAGTCTTCCTGCGGCGTGCGGCCTTTTCCGTTTTCTGATTGAACCGCGCTTCGTTTGCGCTCGACGGGCGCTCGAACGCGTCAATGACAATGAGCACGATCCATATCACCAACGGCGACGTCGCCGCCGACTCGCTGCGCAAGGCGCTCGAACAGGCGAGCCGGACCGGGGCCGTGCTGGCCCTGCGCGACGATCTGGCCGTCGGCCCGCTGCAAGGCATCGACGATACACCTCAGGTTCGCGCGGATTTCTGGCAACGCGCCAGCGGGGACGACGCGCGCGATTTCCTGGGCGAGTTCGAAGCGCAGGCCACCAGCCTGAAAGCCGTGGTCGACGGAGCGACGCATGTGGTCGTGTGGCACGGCCAGAGTGCCGCCGATCAGCTGACGTTGCGCCGCGTGTGCTTCCATCTGCGCGAAATGCCGCAGCGGCTCAACGAAGTGTGCCTGTCGATCGACGATCTGACGGGCGACGCCGGCGCGCCGCTGCGCCGTCCCGATCAGGCGACGTCCGTCGGCATGTTCGCGCCCGATCTGCTGCTCAAGCAGCTGCCGCGCGCCGCGCCAATTTCGGTGCTGCGCATCGGCCGGCTCGCGCTCGAATGGCAGGAAGTGAAGCTCGCGGACGCCGAACTGCGTCGCTGGCGCGGCAATACCTTTATGAGCGGCAGCTTCGCCGAACTCGACGCGCGGATCTTCGAACACGCCGCCGAAGGCTGGCAGTCAGCCGGACGCGTCGCAGCCCACGTGATGGCGGCGAACAACGGCTTGCTGGTCAGCGACAGCCTTGTGCTGTGGCGTCTGCGCGAACTCGCCGCCACAGGCCAACTGCAGTTGCGCGGAGAGACGGACATGTGGCGTTCGCTGGAGATGAACGTCACGCGCGCAACCCTTTCCCCTGCTTGAGACAAACAGAATAATCATGGCCCGTACACGAGCCCCAGACCACGAGAGCCAGCGCGACCAGATCCTCGAACTGGCCGCAGCCAAATTTGCTCAAACGAGCTATCCGAGCACATCGATGGCCGATCTGGCCGCGGCGAGCGGCACGTCGAAAGCGCGCCTCTATCACTATTACGAGAGCAAGGAAGCGATCCTGTTCGACCTGCTCGACCGCTACACGAAGCGGCTGATGCTGATCATCGCCGAGGTGGAAGGCGCGAGCCAGCGGCGCGGACTCACCGAACGCGAGACGTTCGCCGAACTGATCCGGGCTTTTCTTTCCGAGTACGAGACCTCGCACAGCCGGCACGTCGCGCTGCTGAACGATGTCAAATATCTGGTCGAGTCGCAGCGCGAGATCATCCTGAACCGGCAGCGCGACGTGGTCGCTGCGTTCGCACGGCAACTGGCGCGCGCTTATCCCGAACGCGTGTCACGCGAAAACCAGACGGCACTCACGATGATGGTCTTCGGGATGATCAACTGGACGTTCACCTGGCTAAAGCCGGGCGGCCGGATGGGATATCGGGAGTTCGCGGAACAGGTGGTCAATATGGTGGATCACGGACTGCTCGCGGCTGCGCCGGCGACGGGCGCTGGCGCTAGCTAGACTGGCTCGCACACCCAGATCGGCGGGTGGAAGGATTCGCTCTCGCAGCAACTATCGTGCCGTCGTTGCGGCAAGGAGACGCACCGGAGTCGCACGATCATTCGATATTTTTTTTCATAAAAATCAAATAGATAAATCATTGCACGCATAATTTTAGACTGTGCGCTCGGCAAATCACAGGGTTTTCCCTAGTTAGACCTCGGGGTTTTCCATTAGAATGCTTTTTGCGGCGCACCATGCCGCTTGCTATAGGAGAACCCAACCATGACTGAGCAAACCATCCGCGCCGCCGAGCCGATCGCCGTCGATCGCTTGTTGAACGTCGCCGGTCGCGCGCCCGTTCTGGTCCGGGAACTCGGCGAGAAAGACCGCGCCCGTCTGCTCGCCCATTTCATCGAACTTGGCGAAGACGATCGTCTGCTCCGCTTCGGCCAGGTTACCCCGGATCGCGTCATCGAAAACTACGTTCGCACGCTGGACTTCACCCGCGACACCGTGTTCGGCGTGTTCGACCGTCAGTTGCAACTGGTCGGCGTCGGCCATCTGGCTTATCTGCCCGCAGAAGGCGATGCGCGCACGGCTGAATTCGGCGTGTCCGTGTCGGAAAGCGTGCGCGGCAAGGGCATCGGCACGAAGCTGTTCGAGCGCGCGGCCATCCGCAGCCGCAACACGCACGTCACGACGCTGTACATCCACTGCCTGTCGCGCAACTCGACCATGATGCATATCGCCAAGAAGGCCGGCATGAAGATCGAATATGCGTACGGCGAAGCTGATGCCTATCTGACGCTCGCGCCCGCGGATCAGAACAGCATCATCTCGGAAATGCTTCAGGAACAGGCTGCTGTGTTCGACT
This sequence comes from Paraburkholderia azotifigens, assembly GCF_007995085.1. GTDB lineage: Bacteria > Pseudomonadota > Gammaproteobacteria > Burkholderiales > Burkholderiaceae > Paraburkholderia > Paraburkholderia azotifigens. The sequence continues at coordinate 2,777,614 of NZ_VOQS01000001.1, read as the reverse complement.
ACGTGCTCAAGCGCCAGGCGCGCAGCACGTCGAAGCTGATCGAATCGTTCATCCCGACCGCGATCGCCGCGTAAGCTCCAGCGGATCCTCAAATAAAAAAGGGCGGCTCTCCACCGAGTCGCCCTTTTCTTTTGCCCGAATGCGCCAATAGAGAACGCGTCGCCGTTCACAACGGCAGCGCCGTGGTCTCCTTGAACTTCTCCAGCGAAAAGCTCGATTTCACGTCGATCACCGACGGATGCCGCAGCAACTGGTCCTGCACGAAGCGCGAGAAATGCGCCATGTCGCGCACCTGCACGCGCAGCAGATAGTCCATCTCGCCCGTCATCGCGTAGCAGGCGACCACTTCCGGCCAACCCTGCACGGCCACGCGGAACAGTTCCGAATGCGTCGCGCCCGCGCGCCCCGGCGTACCGTCGGCGCGCGCACTGAGCACGGGGCCGCCGCGCTTTTCGAGCCGCACGTTCACATAGGCGAGCAGATCGAGACCGAGCATCTGCGAATCCAGCAGCGCGACGTAGCCGCGAATCACCCCGATCTCCTCGAGCCTGCGGATACGTCGCAAACATGGACTCGGCGACAGATTCACCCGCTCGGCGATCTCCTGATTCGACAGCCGCCCATTCTCCTGAAGGATCGCGAGAATGCGCCGGTCGATTGCATCTATCTCAATTTGAGCCATGTTCTGCCATCTGAGTGGTTAGATACGCCAGAAAATAGCTCAAGCCTAGTGTCAGACGCTTAATTTCGCAAGGTTTCTCCGCGAATCGGCAACTACACTGTTCTTCATCGAATCGCGCAACGCGAAGCGGACCCCGCCATTCAGGAGACAGACATGAAGGTTTCAACCTGGGAGAATCCCGTCGGCACCGACGGCTTCGAATTCATCGAATACACCGCGCCGGACCCCGTGGCGCTCGGCAAGCTGTTCGAGCAGATGGGTTTCACGGCGATCGCGAAGCATCGTCATAAGGACGTGACGCTGTACCGTCAGGGCGACATCAACTTCATCGTCAACGCCGAGCCCGACTCGTTCGCACAACGTTTTGCGCGTCTGCATGGCCCGTCGATCTGCGCGATCGCGTTCCGCGTGAAGGATGCGGCGAAGGCGTACAAGCGCGCGCTCGATCTCGGCGCGTGGGGTTTCGACAACAAGACGGGGCCGATGGAACTGAACATCCCCGCCATCAAGGGCATCGGCGATTCGCTGATCTATTTCGTCGACCGCTGGCGCGGCAAGAACGGCGCGACGCCGAACAGCATCGGCGACATCAGCATCTATGACGTCGACTTCGAGCCGATTCCCGGCGCGAACCCGAACCCGACGGGCCACGGTCTCACCTATATCGATCACCTGACGCACAACGTCCATCGCGGACGCATGCAGGAATGGGCCGAGTTTTACGAGCGGCTCTTCAATTTCCGCGAAGTGCGCTACTTCGATATCGAAGGCAAGGTGACGGGCGTGAAGTCGAAAGCGATGACGTCGCCGTGCGGCAAGATCCGCATTCCGATCAACGAAGAAGGCTCGGAAACGGCAGGCCAGATCCAGGAATATCTCGACGCATATCGCGGCGAAGGCATCCAGCACATCGCGCTGGGTTCGAAAGACATCTACAAAACGGTCGACGGTCTGCGCAACGCGAAGATCATGCTCCTCGATACGATCGACACCTACTACGAACTCGTCGACCGCCGCGTGCCGAATCACGGCGAGCCGCTGGACGAACTGCGCAAGCGCAAGATTCTGATCGACGGCGCACACGACGATCTGCTGCTGCAGATCTTCACCGAGAACCAGATCGGACCGATCTTCTTCGAGATCATCCAGCGAAAGGGCAATCAGGGTTTCGGTGAAGGCAACTTCAAGGCACTGTTCGAATCGATCGAGCTGGATCAGATTCGTCGAGGTGTCGTGCAGGACAAGGCTTAACGCCTACCCAAGGGTGCGAGCCCTGCAAAGAAAAAGGCGAGGATCGATTCGATCCTCGCCTTTCGTATTTCGGAACCGGCGGTTCTCGCCAAGCCGGTTGTGATCAATTGCGCGCGGCGGACGATCCGCCCGGGCGCGTCAGCCACGCTGCTCCGATTCGTCTTCGGACGAACGCCGCTGGTTCACGGCGACCGTCGTCGCGGCGACCTGCGTCGTGCGGGTGACGGCATTCGCGAGCGCATTGGCGCTATTCGGGCGCATCGGCGCGCTCATCGCGAAGAATGCTGCCGAGACCATCAGGAAGGTCTGGATGTGTTTCGTGTTCATGCGTACTCCTTTTTCGACTGCACAGCGAAGCTCCGCAGCATGCGGAACGTTGCGATTCATGCAAGTGCAGAGTTTAGACCGTCATTTCAAGAGCGGTTCCCGTTGTTTCATGCTCTTACACCTCGTAACAGCGACACACGAAAAAGTTCACGCGAGGTCATCGGGCTGACATTTTCGTTCGTGTTAGATCCCGCATTGTGGTGTTTTCAACGATAGGCGGCGGGTTTTTACCAGTGCTACCATCGCAAAAAAGCCGTCAACATGGCGACCCCGGCCGAAGCATTCACAAGATGCCGAGGCCAAGCAGATTTTGGTGATCCCAAACTGGGTGGAGGAGTACACATAATGAATGCCCCGCTAGACGCCGGCCAGCGAGCCTCGCTCGAAGCCGCGTTGACTTCCGTCACGCTCGACGACAAATACACGCTCGAACGCGGCCGCGCGTACATGAGCGGCATCCAGGCGCTGGTCCGCCTGCCGATGCTGCAACAGGAACGCGACCGGGCCGCCGGGCTCAATACAGCCGGATTCATCTCGGGCTATCGCGGATCGCCGCTCGGCGGTCTTGACCTGTCGCTGTGGAAGGCGAAAAAGCATCTTGCCGCGCACCAGGTCGTCTTCCAGCCAGGCGTCAACGAAGACCTCGCCGCCACGGCCGTTTGGGGCTCGCAGCAGGTCAACCTCTATCCGAGCGCCAAATACGACGGCGTGTTTTCGATGTGGTACGGCAAAGGGCCGGGCGTCGACCGCTCGGGCGATGTGTTCAAGCACGGCAACTCAGCCGGCTCGTCGCGTCACGGCGGCGTCCTCGTGCTTGCCGGCGACGACCACGCAGCGAAATCGTCGACGCTCGCGCACCAGTCCGAGCATCTCTTCAAGGCCTGCGGCCTGCCCGTGCTGTTTCCGTCAAACGTGCAGGAATATCTCGACTTCGGCCTGCACGGCTGGGCAATGAGCCGTTACTCCGGCCTGTGGGTCGCCATGAAGTGCGTGACCGATGTGGTCGAATCCTCCGCTTCCGTCGATATCGATCCCCACCGCACGCAAATCATTCTGCCGGGCGACTTCGACATGCCCGAGGGCGGCCTCAACATTCGCTGGCCCGATCCGCCGCTCGTGCAGGAAGCGCGTCTGCTCGACTACAAGTGGTACGCGGGACTCGCCTACGTGCGAGCGAACAAGCTCGACCGCATCGAGATCGATTCGCCGCATGCGCGCTTCGGCATCATGACGGGCGGCAAGGCGTATCTCGACGTGCGTCAGGCGCTGACCGATCTCGGTCTCGACGACGAAACCTGCTCGCGCATCGGCATTCGTCTCTACAAGGTCGGTTGCGTGTGGCCGCTCGAAGCGCAAGGCGCGCAGGCATTCGCGCGCGGCCTGCAGGAAATTCTCGTGGTCGAAGAGAAGCGCCAGATTCTCGAATACGCGATCAAGGAAGAGCTGTACAACTGGCCCGATGCGCAGCGTCCGCGCGTGTTCGGCAAGTTCGACGAAAAAGACGGCGCAGGCGGCGAATGGTCAGTGCCGATGGGCAACTGGCTGCTGCCCGCTCACTATGAACTGTCGCCCGCGCTGATCGCCAAGGCGATCGCGACGCGGCTCGACAAGTTCGATCTGCCGTCCGACGTGCGCGCCCGAATCGCCGCGCGGATCGCGGTGATCGAAGCGAAGGAAAAAGCACTTGCCCGTCCGAAGGTCGCGATCGAGCGCAAGCCGTGGTTCTGCTCCGGCTGTCCGCACAACACGTCGACGAATGTGCCCGAAGGCTCGCGCGCGATGGCGGGCATCGGCTGCCACTACATGACCGTGTGGATGGACCGCAGCACGAGCACGTTCAGCCAGATGGGCGGCGAAGGCGTCGCGTGGGTCGGACAGGCGCCGTTCACGAACGACAAGCACGTGTTCGCCAATCTCGGCGACGGCACGTACTTCCACTCGGGCCTGCTCGCCATTCGCGCGGCGATCGCGTCGAAGGCCAACATCACCTACAAGATTCTGTATAACGATGCCGTCGCGATGACGGGCGGCCAGCCGGTCGATGGCACGCTGACCGTGCCGCAGATCACGCACCAGCTCGCCGCCGAAGGCGCGAAGAAAATCGTGATCGTTACCGACGAGCCCGAAAAGTACGACGCGAACGTCGGCCTTGCACCCGGCATCGACATTCATCATCGCGACAAGCTCGACGACGTGCAGCGCGAACTGCGCGAGATCGAAGGCACGACGATCCTGATCTACGACCAGACCTGCGCCACCGAGAAGCGCCGCCGCCGCAAACGCGGTGCGTATCCCGATCCGGCGAAGCGCGTGGTCATCAACGAAGCGGTCTGCGAAGGCTGCGGCGATTGCTCGGTGCAGTCGAACTGCCTGTCCGTCGAGCCGCTCGAAACCGAGTACGGCACGAAGCGGCAGATCAACCAGTCGACCTGCAACAAGGACTACTCGTGTCTGAAGGGCTTCTGCCCGAGCTTCGTGACGGTCGAAGGCGGTCAGTTGCGCAAGCCGACAGTGTCGGGCGTCGCAGGCGATGCAATGCCGCCCGTCCCCGATCCCGACGTTCCGGCGATCGAGCGGCCGTATGGCGTGCTGGTGACGGGCGTCGGCGGCACGGGCGTCGTGACGATCGGCGCGCTGCTCGGCATGGCCGCGCACCTCGAGAGCAAGGGTGTCACCGTCCTCGACGTGACGGGTCTCGCTCAAAAGGGCGGCGCCGTGATGAGCCACGTGCAGATCGCGAATCAGCCCGCCGACATCCACGCGACGCGTATCGCGATGGGCGAAGCGAATCTCGTGATCGGCTGCGATTCGATCGTGACGGCCAGCGACGAATGCGTGTCGCGGATGCAAAGCGGCCGCACGCACGTCGTGCTGAACAGCGCGCCCACGCCGACGGCCGAGTTCATCAAGAACCCGAACTGGCGCTTCCCTGGCGCGAGTGCCGACGCGGACGTGCGCGCCGCCGCGGGCGACGACAGCGTCTCGTCCGTCGACGCGAATCACTTCGCCGTCGCGTTGCTCGGCGACGCGATCTATACGAATCCGTTCGTGCTCGGTTACGCCTGGCAGAAGGGCTGGCTGCCGCTCACGCACGAGTCGCTGATTCGCGCGATCGAGTTGAACGCGGTGCAGGTCGAGAAGAATCGCGCGGCGTTCGAGTGGGGCCGCCGCGCAGCCCACGATCTCGCTGCCGTGCGCAAGCTCGCGCATATCCAGGATCGAATCGACGACGGCAATACGGCGAATGCCGCGAGCAGCAAGATCGTTTCGCTGCACACGCCGAAGGCGCTCGACACGTTGATCGACAAGCGTGCGCAGTATCTGGTCGCGTACCAGAACGACGCTTACGCGACGCGCTATCGCAAGCTGGTCGAAGAAGTGCGCGCCGCCGAAACGAAGCTCGATGCCGCCGACGGCCAGATGCCGTTGACGGAAGCCGTCGCGAAAAATCTGCACAAGCTGATGGCGTACAAGGACGAGTACGAGGTCGCGCGTCTGTATTCGGACCCGGCGTTCATCGAGAAGCTCAAGGCAAATTTCGAAGGCGACTGGAAGCTGAAGTTCCACCTCGCGCCGCCCGCTACGGCGACGACGGATTCGCACGGCCATCTGGTGAAGAAGCAATACGGTCCGTGGATGCTCAACGCGATGCACGTGTTAGCGAAGATGAAGTTCCTGCGCGGCACGGCACTCGATGTGTTCGGCAAGACGGAAGAGCGTCGCACCGAACGCGCGTTGATCGTCGAGTACGAGGTGCTGGTGCGTGAACTGATCGGCGGATTGACGGTCGGGAATCGCGCGCTGGCCGTCGAACTCGCGAATCTGCCCGACGGCATTCGTGGCTACGGTCACGTGAAGGACAACAACCTGAAGGGCGTGCGGGCGAAGTGGGCGTCGTTGCTAGCGAAGTGGCGTGCGCCTGAAGGCGGCGCCGAGCGGCACGTGGCATAAGCATCGTTCGCGCTGCTTCACGCGAAACGCAGCAGGCAATAAAAAGGGCACCTCGCGGTGCCCTTTTCTATCTGCCGACGAAGCGGATTACTTCGTGGCCTGACGATCGACGCTGGCGTTCGCCGACGCGACGGCCGTCATGTTGATGATCCGGCGCACGGTCGCGGCCGGCGTCAGGATGTGCACCGGCTTCGCCGCGCCGAGCAGGAACGGGCCGACCGTCACGCCTTCGCCGCCGATCATCTTCAGCAGGTTGTACGTGATGTTCGCCGCTTCGACGTTCGGCATGATGAGCAGATTGGCTTCGCCCGTCAGCGTTGTGCCGGGGAACGCGGCTTTGCGCACTGCTTCCGACAGCGCCGCGTCGCCGTGCATTTCGCCGTCCACTTCGAGTTGCGGCGCACGCTGGGAGATCAGCTTGCGTGCCTGCGCCATGCGTGCCGAAGACGAACCCGGCACGCTGCCGAAGTTCGAGTTCGACAGCAGCGCGACCTTCGGCAAGATGCCGAACTTCTCGATTTCGCGCGCGGCGAGAATCGTCATGTCGGCGAGCTGCTCGGCCGTCGGCACTTCGTTCACGTACGTGTCGCTGATGAAGAGGTTGCGGCCCGGCAGCATCAGCAGGTTCATCGCGGCGAAGTTGTCGACGTTCGCGGCCTTGCCCAGCACCTGCTCGACGAACTTCAGATGCTCGTGATACGTGTCGATCAGGCCGCAGATCATGCCGTCCGCGTCGCCGAGATGCACGAGAATCGCGCCGATCAGCGTGTTGAACTTGCGCATCGCGGCCTTCGCGACTTCCGGCGTCACGCCTTCACGCGCACCGATCTCGTGATACGCCTGCCAGCTCTTCTGGTAACGCGGATCGTCTTCCGGATTGACGATTTCGACGTCCTCACCGCACTTGAGCTTCGAGCCCATCTTCTTCAGACGCATCTCGATCACGCTCGGACGGCCGACCAGAATCGGTTTCGCGATCTTCTCGAGCAGCACGAATTGCGCAGCACGCAGCACGCGCTCGTCTTCGCCTTCCGCGAACACGATGCGCGCCGGTTGCGCCTTCGCTGCCGCGAACACGGGACGCATCACCATGCCCGTACGGTAGACGGTTGCGCCGAGCTGCTCGCGGTACGCGTCCATGTCCTGAATCGGACGCGTGGCGACACCCGAATCCATCGCGGCCTGCGCGACAGCGGGCGCGATCTTGATGATCAGACGCGGATCGAACGGCTTCGGAATCAGATAGTCGGGCCCGAATTCAAGCGAATGGCCTTCGTACGCCTTCGCGACTTCGTCGCCCTGATCTGTTTCTTCCGCGAGTTCGGCGATCGCGCGCACGCAGGCGAGCTTCATTTCTTCCGTGATCGTCGTCGCGCCGACGTCCAGCGCGCCGCGGAAGATGAACGGGAAGCACAGCACGTTGTTGACCTGGTTCGGGTAGTCCGACCGGCCCGTGGCGACGATGCAGTCCGGACGCACTTTCTTCGCTTCTTCCGGGCGGATTTCCGGCTCCGGATTGGCGAGCGCCAGGATCAGCGGCTTGCCGGCCATCGTCGCGACCATTTCCGGCTTCAGCACGCCCGCGCTCGAGCAGCCCAGGAACACGTCGCAGCCGTGCATTGCGTCGCCGAGCGTGCGCGCGTCGGTGCTCGCCTGATAGCGCTCCTTCGACGCGTCCAGATTGCCGCGCCCTTCGTAGATGACGCCCTTCGAGTCGATCACCAGCGTGTTCGACTTTTTCAGGCCCAGATGCACGAGCAGATCCAGACACGCGATAGCCGCCGCGCCCGCACCCGAACACACCAGCTTCACGTCTTCGAGCTTCTTGCCGACCACTTTCAGGCCGTTGAGAATCGCCGCCGACGCGATGATCGCCGTGCCGTGCTGGTCGTCGTGGAAAACGGGAATCTTCATGCGCTCGCGCAGCTTCTTCTCGATGTAGAAGCATTCGGGCGCCTTGATGTCTTCGAGGTTGATGCCGCCAAGCGTCGGCTCCAGCATCGCGATCGCTTCGACGAGCTTGTCGGGATCGGACTCGCTCAGCTCGATATCGAACACGTCGATGCCGGCGAACTTCTTGAAGAGACAGCCCTTGCCTTCCATCACCGGCTTCGCGGCGAGCGGCCCGATGTTGCCGAGGCCCAGCACGGCCGTGCCGTTCGTGATCACGCCGACCAGGTTGCCGCGCGACGTGTACTTCTGCGCGTCGAGCGGTTCGTCGTAAATCGCCATGCACGCGGCCGCGACACCCGGCGAATACGCCAGCGACAGGTCCAGCTGGTTCGAAAGCGGCTTGGTCGGCGTAACCGAGATCTTGCCGGGCTTCGGATTCTGGTGGTATGCGAGAGCGCTTTGCTTCAGTTGTTCGTCCATTTTTTAACCTGCGAGACGTTGATAATTGGACCCTGCTCAATGTCACGTGCTGCGCTGGCCAATGTCGAAGTGATGCTCGACGGCGGCGATTCTCGCGGGCGCCGGTTAGGCGCGGCGTCAAACCTCAGCGGAAAGCAGGCGACGCTGAGCTTTTTCGGGTCGATCAGTGTACACCCCGGATGAGTCAGTTCGGAGATGCGTTTTGTACCGAACGGATAAGCCCGAGCCGCGCCACTGCTTGCTGCAACGCGACATGAAGCGCTTCCACACGCTCGTCCGCCAAGCGGCGGCGCCCGTTATTCGAGCGCTGCGCCGCGGCGCTCCGGTATCAGAAAGAGCGTCGCGAGGATGTCGAGCACATAGATCGACGCGAGCACGCCGAGCGCCGCAGCAAACGAAAATTGCGCAGCCAGCGCGCCCACCGCGACGGGCCCGAAACCGCCGACCGCGCGTCCGATGTTGAACAACACGTTTTGCGCCGTCGCCCGGGCTTCTGTCGGATACAGCTCCGAGATCAACGCACCGTAACCGCCGATCATCCCGTTCACGAACATGCCCATCACCGCGCCGCCGATCAGCAGCGCGAACGGCGTACTCAACTGCGAATAGACATACACCATCAGGACCGCGCCCGCCTGATAGAGAAGAAACACCGGTTTGCGGCCGAAGCGGTCGGCGGCGACGCCGAACAGCCAGATCCCGGCCGCCATGCCGAGCACCGTGACGGCAGTCCACAGCCCCGAGCGCGTCAGCGAGTAGCCGAAGGTTTTCGACAGGTAAGTGGGCAGCCAGATCATCAGCCCGTAGTAGCCGAAGTTCTGCACCGAGCAGAGAATCGCGACGCCGACACTGGCGCGCGTGGTGCGGGCATCGGCAACGAGCAGCTTGATTGGCGCCTTGCGCATGCCGCGTGCGACGCGTTCGGTGAACAGCGCCGGCTCCTCGACGCGCCGCCGCACGAAAAACGACACGACGGCGGGCATCAGGCCGACGGCGAACATGCCGCGCCAGCCGATCACGGGCAACAGCAGCGGCGTGAGCAGCGCCGCTGCCAGCACGCCGAGTTGCCAGCCCAGCCCGACATACGACGACACGCGCGCTCGCTGCGCCGCCGGCCAGGCCTCCGCGACCAGCGTCATGCCAATGCCGAACTCGCCGCCCAGCCCGATTCCGGCAATGGTGCGGTACGCAAGCAGATCGCCGTAGCCCTGTGCGAGCGCGCACAGGCCCGTGAAGACGGCGAAGATCAGAATTGTCCACGTAAGCATGCGCACGCGCCCGAAATAATCGCTCAAGATGCCGAAGATCACGCCGCCGGCAACGGCGCCGACCAACGTCCACGTGACCAGCGACCCGGCTTGCGTCGACGAAAGGTGCAGGTCGGCGGCGATGACAGGCAACATGAAACCCAGAATCAGCAGGTCGAAGCCGTCCATTGCATAACCGAGCACCGACGCGATCAGCGCCCGCGCGGCATAGCCAGGGCGGGCTTGCTGGACGGCGGGAGGCGAAGACGAGGTGATGTTCATGGCGGCAACCTGCTGCAGACGTGAGCGGAAAGGCCGTCTGTCGGGCCTTCCATGGAAATTTGGCGTGAGTGTAAAGGTCACGGATCGGCGTCACAACCCGGCCAAAAGTCATAGGCCGATTGCACGGCCGTCAGGTCAAACGTCCGTTGCGCCTACCCGCTTTTGCCGCCCGGCGCCCTGGGAAGAGTCCGAATCGGGTAAAATCGCGGGCTACGCGCGCAGCAAACCGGCCGGCTTCTCAACTCGTCCGGCATGTTTCGCCCACCAGGGCGCGAAACGTTACGCCTGCTGCGCCACCGGGCCGCGCGCCCGCGCTCCCAGCTCACCACCTCGAAGGATTCGCCCATGACAGGCTTCGATCGCCAGACGATCTCCGACACGACCGCCAAAATGCTGCTGGAAGTCCAGGCAGTGCATTTCAACGCGGAAAAACCGTACATCTTCACTTCCGGCTGGGCGAGCCCGGTGTATATCGACTGCCGCAAGCTGATCTCGTATCCGCGCGTGCGCCGCGGCCTGATGGAAATGGCGGAAGCGACGATCCTGCGCGACGTCGGTTACGAGCAGATCGACGCCGTCGCCGGCGGCGAAACGGCGGGCATCCCGTTCGCAGCATGGCTGTCGGACCGTCTGATGGTGCCGATGCAATATGTGCGCAAGAAGCCGAAGGGTTTCGGCCGTAACGCGCAGATCGAAGGCCTGCTGACGGAAGGCCAGCGCGTGCTGCTGGTCGAAGACCTGACCACCGACAGCCGCAGCAAGATCAACTTCATCAACGCGCTGCGTACGGCTGGGGCGACGGTGAACCACTGCTTCGTGCTATTCCACTACAACATCTTCAAGGAAAGCGTGTCCGTGCTGAAGGACATCGACGTCGATCTGCACGCGCTCGCCACGTGGTGGGACGTGCTGCGCGTCGCGAAGGAGCAAGGCTACTTCGAAACGAAGACGCTCGACGAAGTCGAGAAATTTCTGCACGCACCGGCCGAATGGTCGGCAGCGCACGGGGGCGCGACGGCAGCACCGCAATAAGCAAGCTGTCGGCGCCAGCGCCTCGCGCGCGGCCTGCATATAAAAAACGCCGCCTGTCTTTCGGACAGGCGGCGTTTTTTATTCGATCCGCATGTTGAACATTGAGACTTCGCCCACCGGTCTCTCGCCCAATGCCTATGAACCTTCTGGCGAAGCGGCACCCGAATCGGCCTCACCCGGCGCATACGACGAAAGGTTCATCAAGCCATTGCTCTGCGCGTACTGAAATAGTTCGGAATCCCGTTCAAGTCCGAGTTTGCGCATCGCAGTATTCTTCTGCGTGCTGATCGTCTTAATGCTGCGATTCAGCTGCTCGGAGATTTCCTTGATCGTCATGCCCGACACAAAGAGCCGAACGACTTCCAGCTCGCGTTTCGACAGAATCACTTCGTCGTTCTTACCGCCCGTGTTCATGCGCAACGTGTCGAGGGCCTGCTTGACGGAAGGACTCATGTATTCGATATGCCGGCTGACGTGCTGCACCGCAAGGCCGATGTGACTCAAGTCGTCCGATTTGTTGACGACCGAAATCACGCCAAGCTCGCTCAGACGCTTCAATAGCGCGGCGTTTTCGAGCATAGTCAGGACGACTATGGGCAAGTCGGGAAAATTCCGACGCAGATAGCCGATCAACGGCAAGCCGTCACCGTATTGCCCACCCGGCATCGCGAGGTCCGTGACGAGCACGTCGCACGGCGTCGTCTGCAATATCTTCACCAGCTCAGTGGACTGCTTTGCGCGCGCGACCACGCGAATGCCCTGAAACTTGAGCAACGCCTGTTCCGCACCAAAGAGAATTACTGGATGGTCGTCGGCGACCACGACCCTGATGGGATCTTGCATGGCCCTTCCTTCAACTGACAATCCACGCTCCGAAACTTCAGTCATGCAACCGTTCTTAGTTCTAAATTTCTCGGACTTGTCTGCTTGCTTACAACCGCGGACGACTCCAGCGACTATAGCCGATTTCGCGCCGTACCGGCCCCTCATCGAGCACAAATGGCTGCATAAGATGTAATGTTAGACTCGATTCGTCGCTTGGGCACTAAAAAGGACAACAATCCCTCGTAAAGACAATTCTTTACGAGCCTGACAGGAGATTCGGCACATGCGCTTGCGTTGCCTGGTCGTTCCGCCCGCTTCGTTACGTTCGTTCCTACCGTTTCTGAATTTGGCGCCGACGCGCGCCGCTTTGCTCATCGTTGTCGTGCTCTCGCTTCATTCCGCAGCGGTCCGTGCAGACACCGCGTTCACCGTCACGAGCACCAACCTTCGCGCAGGCGGCATCGTCGATAACGCGCAGGTGCTCGACCGCTACGACTGCAAAGGACAGAACCGTTCGCCGCAACTCGGCTGGCACAATCCGCCCGACGGCACGCGCAGCTTCGCGGTCACGATGTTCGATCCCGATGCGCCCGGGCGCGGCTGGTGGCACTGGGCCGTCGTCGGCATTCCCGCCACGGTTGACCGCTTGCCGGAAAACGCAAGCGCTTCTGGCTTTCTTAAGAAACTCGGCGCGGTCGAGGCGCGCAACGACTTCGACATCGACGGCTATGGCGGTCCCTGCCCGCCGCCCGGCAAGCCGCATCGCTACGTGATCACGGTGTATGCGCTGAACACGTCCAGCCTCAGGCTCGCACAAGGCCGGCCGTCGCTGATGTTCGACCACGAAATCAGCACGGCGACGCTCGGCTATGCACGCATGATCGTCACGTACGGCCGTTAGTGTTCGTCGGCCCGTTTTAGGAGCGACGTGGCGTCTTCTCAATGCATCTGAAAGCAGCCGCGTCGTTCGCTCATTAGACTTACGACAATTCTTGCAACGATGGAGCTGCGCATGTCCAAGATCATCATCGTGTATCACAGCGGCTACGGCCACACGAAGAAGCTCGCCGAAGCGGTGCTCGCGGGTACGCTGGACGGCGGCGCCGATGCGAAGCTCGTTGCCGTAGCCGAGCTGGATGACGCGGCCTGGGCTGAACTGGACACGGCCGACGCCATCATCTTCGGCGCGCCGACCTACATGGGCGGCCCGTCCGCCGACTTCAAGAAGTTCGCCGACGCCAGCTCCAAGCCGTGGATGGGACAGAAGTGGAAAGACAAGATCGCCGCGGGCTTCACCAATTCGGCGTCGATGAACGGCGACAAGTTTTCGACGATCCAGTACCTGATCACGCTCGCGATGCAGCACGGCATGATCTGGGCGGGACTCGGCATCTTGCCCGCGAACACGAAGGCGGCGACGCGCAACGACCTGAACTACGTCGGCGGCTATGCGGGGCTGCTGTCGCAGTCGCCCGCAGACGCATCGCCCGATGAAGCCCCGCTGCCGGGCGATGTGGAAACGGCGAAGGTGTTCGGCGCACGTATCGCCGCCGTGACGGCGCGCTGGAAGGCGGGACAGCCGGCGTAAGCGTGCCCTCCGCGCCGGAACCTTGTCCGTCATGCCGCTGTCACTGTTGCGGTGCAACGTGTTTTTCTGCCAATTTCGCGCACGCGCCGCCTCACGGTCTTAAAATAACGTTCCGGCGCGGCACGCGCGCCGTTTTCCCGCCGTTTTATCAGCCAGCGAGATTGAGATGAGCACGAAAGTTTTTGTCGACGGACAGGAAGGCACCACCGGCCTGAAGATCTTCGAATACCTGTCGCAGCGCGCAGACGTTGAAATCCTCCGCATCGAAGAAGCGAAGCGCAAGGACCTCGACGAGCGCCGTCGTCTCATCAACGCTTCCGATGTCACGTTCCTGTGCCTGCCGGACGTCGCGTCCCGCGAATCGGCGTCGCTGGTGGAAAACGACCGTACGGTGCTGATCGACGCGAGCACGGCGTTTCGCACCAGCGCCGACTGGGCGTACGGTCTGCCCGAACTCGCCCGCGCGCAGCGCGAGCGCCTGCGCACGGCGAAGCGCATCGCGGTGCCGGGCTGCCACGCGTCGGCCTTCGTGCTGGCCATGCGTCCGCTCGTCGAAGCGGGCGTCGTATCGGCCGATTTCGCCGCGCACAGCTACTCGATCACCGGCTACAGCGGCGGCGGCAAGAAGATGATTGCCGACTACGAAGCGGGCGGCAACGCGAAGCTCGACAGCCCGCGTCCGTACGCGCTCGGCCTCGCGCACAAGCATCTGCCCGAAATGGCCGCACACACGGGCCTGAAGAACGCGCCCGTCTTCACGCCTATCGTCGGCAATTTCTTCAAGGGTCTCGCCGTCACGACGTATTTCACGCCCGGCCAGCTGGCCAAGCCGACCGCGCCGCAAGACTTGCAGGCGCTCTTCGCCGAGTACTACAGCGGCGAGCAGTTCGTGCGCGTCGCGCCGTTCAACGCCGACGAGAACCTCGACAGCGGCTTCTTCGACGTCCAGGCGAACAACGACACGAATCGCGTCGACCTGTTCGTGTTCGGCAACGAAGAGCGCTTCGTCACGGTCGCGCGGCTCGACAACCTCGGCAAGGGCGCATCGGGCGCGGCAATCCAGTGCATGAACCTCGCGATCGGCGCGGACGAAGCAACGGGCCTCAAGCGCTAATCAACCCGCGGACGGCGCGCGCCGTCCCGCATCTCAGAAAGCCAGCATTCAAACGCCGGCTTTTTCTTTTTCGGCTTATCCATCCGCGATCTAAAACGGCTTATTAAACGCGCGATAACGCCTTTCAATTTTCCCACTATCTGCAGCAGTCCTTAAAAGCAGGTATTTACTGCTTATTCCTTTCACAAAAGGCATCTATTACCGCATAGGGATACACCCGATTTTTTTACGAACGAGCGTTCGAAGATGATAGACGCGTTTTGCCGATTCGCCCGCCCATCAAGGCCCGGCGGGAACACAACACAATCCGCCTGAGGCACGAAATTCTGTTTTTGTTTTAAAACGCGCGCCTCGAAGCGCCATGCGACTCTCCGCGAAAAATGCGCTGTTTGAATCGGGCTTTTTAGACGGTTCGTTCAATTGACAGTTTTAAATCGCGCGGCGAAATTAGCTCGCAAATTAGACGCTTGCCATAAATCGAATGGGACACGAGTCAGGCGTGGAAAAACGCCGGCTCGAGTCGACAGAGGGAGACAGCAGCATGGACGCCATTTCAAAAGGGCTGGCATGTGCTATTGCCAGCGTGCCGTTTCTGATCGCCTGCGGTGGAGGTAAGGCAGGCGACCCCGGCTCGATCCAGACGAACCAGTGCTCGGGCTCGAGCTGCGGCGTCCAGGGACCGCCGTCGCAAGCAGCCGACACCAGCACGCTCTGTCCGGCCGACGCCGATATCGTCAAGAGCACGTACCTCGGCGGCGCCGGCAGCGGCGAAGTGGTCTCGCTGAACATCGACGCCGTGAAGATGACGTACACGCTGAAATTCTTCGATTCGCCGATTCCCGTGGCGGCGGGCAATGTCGACAACACGCGTCGGAACACGACCGTGACGGGCGCGGTGATGCACCCGCCCGCGGGCATGCTGCCGAACGCCGAACAAACGCGCTGCGCATTTATGCTGACGCCCGCGTCGGGCACGGCGCCTTCGACGGGCGCGACTTACACCACGCCCTTCTCATCGACCAATCCGCCTATCGTGTTCGTCGGCAAGGGCGTCGCGGGCGGCGGCATCCCCGGCGCGACGATCTCGTACACGGGTCCGCTCAACATCGGATCGGTCAACTCGCGCACCTTCGACTTTTATCCTTTCCTCGGCTTCGCGAGCACGTCGACCGATCTGTCGAAGCTCGCAGGCACCTACAACGGCCTGCTCTATCACATCCAGCCGACCGAACAGTTCGCCGCGCGGGCCATCAACACGATCGAAACCTTCGATGCAAACGGTGCATGCTCGGCGCCGACCAATCCGTCCACGTCCACCGCTTCGCCCAGTTCGCCGGACCCGACGACGCGATGTCTGACGACGGGCAGCGCCTACACGCTGAACGCCAACGGCTATTTCGACAGCAGCACGGCGCCGCAGATCGAAGCTCAGTACCAGGTCCTCGGCTTCCCAACGGGGAAATCGGCCAAGGCCCACATGATCCTCGGCCAGCTCAACGGCGCGACCGTCCCCGTCGTGGTTCGCACCGGCAACGTCAACACAAACCCGCTGACGCTCGCGATCGACGACGAATCCGGTATCGCGCTGCTCGCCAGCGCGACGCCGCTCGCGTCGGGCGGCTTCAACGGCGGCTACGTCGGCGCGGACTCGAACTTCCGGTACACCGCGTCGCTGATCTCGGGCGGCCTCGGCAGCTTCATCAATCCGACCACGCAGGCGGCCGAAAGCGGCTTCTCGCTCACCTACGGCCAGAGCAGCGACGGCCTCGTCACCGTCGCCGATGGGCAGGGCAATCCCGGGCTCGCAATCGCGGCGGGCGGCCTGTACGCGATCTTCATCAACGGCACGGAAAACGGCGGCGTTGCGCCGAGCTCCGCCAACGCGAACACCGTCAATTCGCCGTACTTCAGCGTCGGCGCGCAGATCAGCAAGTGAGCCGCAAACAAGCAGCTAACAAGCGGCAAACGAGCGGTATCGGCAAAAGTCCTGCACGGCGAGAGGCAATGAAAGCAGGCACGCAGCATCGCTAGATCACAAGACCGACGGCGGCTGGACAGGGAGCTGGCCGCCCATAACAAGACTGGAGGCACGATGAACTGGAAGATCTTTTCGGCGCTGGCCTTTGCAGCGCCCTTGCTCGGCGCGTGCGGCGGCGCGGGCAGCGAAGGCGCGCCGCCTGTGGAAGCGCGCCTGTGTCCCGCCTCGCTCGATTACGGCACAACCTTTACGGGCGGCGGCGGCGACGGCGAACTCGCGAAGCTGCAACTCGATACGACCAGGATGACCTGGCAGGTCCGCTACGTCGAATCGCCGGTCCCCGCTACGACGGGCACCGTCGAACCTACGCGCAAAGGCCAGACGGCCTCGGGCACGCTAACCCAGGAAACCCTGCTTCCTACCAACAAGCTCAACCAGTGTGCGTTCCGCCTGAACGGCGCGAGCCTCGATCCGGACCGGCCGGCGCGCATCTTCGTCGGCGAAGGCGTCGCGGGGGGCACGATTCCGGGCGCGGAGATCTCGTTCGGCGGCGTGCTCGGCCAGGGCAAGGTGCCCGATACGAAATTCCCGTATTACCCGTTCATCGGCTTCTCGACGCTCGAGACGAATCTGGCCAACGTCACGGGCACGTACAACCAGCTTGGCTACCACCAGATTCCGTCGCAAAACTTCGCGCCGGCCGTCGTCGATACGAAGATCACGATCAATGCCGACGGCACCTGGACGGAGTGCGACAACGCGGGCGTCAACGCCGGCAAGTGCCAGCAGCCGGGCACCAACTGGGTACAGTCATCGGACGGCAGCGGCGCGTTCGAAACCGATAACTTCCAGGGTCAGGGCAAGCCGACACAGGCGTCGTCGCCGGCCGGCAAGGGCTTCATGATCGTCGGCAAACTGCGCAACCAGAACGTGCCGATCCTGATCCGCACCGGCTACGCAACGTCGACGCTAGCCACGGACCCGCAAGGCGGCGTGATCCTTCCCGTCGCCGACGACGAATCGGGCATCTCGATTCTCGCGCCGCAGTCGAACGTCGCCGTCAACTCGCAGAACGGTGAGTACATCGGCGTCGACAGCGAGTCCAACTACCGCACCAACGCGCTCGTCGGCACGCAGGCGACGCTGCTCGACCCGTTCAATCCGTCGCAGGCCTCGCTGACCAGGGCGCTGAATCTCGACTTCACGCAAAGCGTGCCCGGCGTCGTGACATCGACATACACGAGTGCAACCGCGGGCAGCGCGCCGACCGGCAAGTTCATTTTCACGGGAGGCGTGTTCGGCTTCCTGGACCTGTCGAACGCGTCGTCGCCGTACTTCACGATCGGCGCCTTCGTCCAGTGATGCGCGCGAGTTTCATCACGCACTTCACCGCGAAGCTCACCCCCTAGAACGCAACGAGGCGACCGCCGCCCGGCCGCTCCCCTGATCACACGCAGGGGAGCGGGAGCCGGGAAGCGCGCAGACGGACGGCATCGATAACGCCGTCGTCCGCAAGGCAGGCCGCCCGCTCAGGAGGAACAGAATGAAAAAGCACCTGATAGCGGCTTTGGCCGCTGCATTGGCCGCCGCGTTGTCTTTTGCATCGCTGAACGCGTATGCGCAGAAGGCGGGCGACAACCTCGTCACGCTCGGCTGGTTTCACGTGATGCCGCAGGACTCGAGCACGCCGCTCACCACGCACGTCGCGCCCGTGCCGATCAACACGCCGCTGCGCCTGCCGAGTTCGTTCACGTCGCAGGGCACCAGTCTCTCGACGAATAACGCCGACACCGCCGGTCTCGTGTTCTCGCACTTCGTCACCGACCATATTGCCGTGACATCGGTGGCGGGCATTCCGCCGAAGTTCCAGATCTACGGGCACGGCACCATTCAGCCGCCCGGCCCCGCGGGCGCGCTAGGCAAGCAGGATATCGGCGATCCCGCCGTCAACCCCATCGTCAAGAGCGTGCGGCAATGGAGTCCGGCGTTGATCTTCCAGTATTACTTCGCGTCGTCGACAGCAAAATTCCGGCCGTTTCTCGGCATCGGCGTGTCGTACAACTGGTTCAGCGACATTCAGCTGAACAATAACTTCGTCACGTCGACGCAGGACAACCTCGGCGCGATTCTGGCGGCAGGCGCGGGCAAGCCGGGGAAAACGACGGTGGAAGCGAAGGCGTCGTCGTCGTGGGCACCTGTGTTCAATGCAGGCGCGATCTACAACGTCACCGATCACTGGGGCATTACCGCTTCCGTCACCTACATTCCGCTGAAGACGACTTCGTCGGTGATCATCAAGGCAGCGGACGGCACGGAACTGGGCGTCTCGAAGTCGGAGCTGAAGGCCAATCCGATCATCACGTATCTCGCCGTCTCCTACAAATTCTGAGTTCAGCGACGGTGACAAACGACAGGCGAAAAAAAAGCCCGCCAAGGTGGCGGGCTGAATCCATATCAGAGGAGACATGGAGGAGACAAGTCAGACTATAGCAAAACGCGTGGTGCATCGCAACATGCGACGTTAGAGCGTCTGTTCTACGATCCAGAAGGGTGACAAAACGTCGCAGCGCACCGTTTGGGTGCGTTTTTGTGCTCCGCACCATGACGACGCAGCCGTAAGTTCGCGTCAATGCCGCACCAGCGCCATCATCGCGCCGAAGCCGACGAACACGCCGCCTGTCAGCCTGTTGAACGCTTTCGCGACGCTGCTGCTCTTCAGTTTCGCACCGATCTGCGTGCCGCAAGCGGCATACACGACGTACCAGCTCACTTCCATCACCGCCGTCGTGACGACGAGAATCGCGAATTGCGGCAGCGTCGGGAGCGAGGCGTCGATGAATTGCGGCAACAGCGCGGCGGAAAACAGAATCGCTTTCGGATTGCTGCTGCCGACGAGAAACCCGTTGCGCATCAATGCGCCGCGCGACGGCGCGTGCTTGCCGCCGACATCTCCCGCGTTAGCCGCATCGCCCGACGACGCGCCGACCTGCGCCGCCGCGGCTTCGCTGACGGGCGCGCGCCACGCCTTCACGCCGAGCCAGATCAGATACGCCGCGCCCAGCAGGCGCAAGGCGTTGAACATGGTCGGCCATGCTTTCAGCAGCACGCCTAGGCCAGCGACGGAAACCGCGAGCATCAGCATCAGCGACAACAGGCAGCCGGCCATCGTGGCCGAGGTTTGACGCATGCCGTGACGGGCGCCGTGCGTCATCATCAACAGCATGTTCGGGCCGGGAATCGCGCAAACGACGAAGATCGTGGCCAGATAGAGCCACCAGGTGTGCAGACTCATGATGCGTATGCTCGCTGAAAAAGGAAAACGGGCGGGACGGACATTATGCCCGCCCCGCCCGTTACGATGCCGATTCGTGCGGCCTGCCGGTCGGGATAACCGCAAGCATCGACAACCGGCCGAAGGAACCCCGTCAGCGCCCCGCGCGGCGCGATGCAACCTGGCCCAGCACCGCAAAATCCTTCTCGCCGTCGCCGTGAGCGACGGCTTCGATCAGGCTGTCGCGCACGACGCTCGCGACGGGCAGCGGCGTCGAAACGAGATCGGCAGCCGCCAGCGCGAGCCGCACGTCCTTCAGGCCGAGACGCGCCTTGAAGAGCGCCGGTTCATAGCGCTGCTCCGCGATCATCTTGCCGTAACCCTGATAAACAGGGCCGGGGAACACGCTGTTCGTGATCACATCGAGAAAATCCTGCATCGCGACGCCATGTCCGCCAAGCAGCGCCGACGCCTCGCCGAGCGACTCGACAGCCGCCGCCAGCATGAAATTCGCCGCCAGTTTCACGACGTTCGCCTGCTGCGGCAGCGAGCCGATGCGCCATGTCTTTTGACCAATCGAATCGAACACGGGTTGAACGCGGTCGATCGCCTCGGCGGGTCCGGCCGCGACGATCGTCAGCTTCGCCGCGGCGGCGACGTCGGGCCGGCCCATCACGGGCGCCGCGACGTAATTCAGGCCGCGGCCCGCGTGCGCCGTCGCCAGTTCTTCGGCGAGCGAGACGGAAATCGTCGCCATGTTCACGTGAATCAGCCCGCGCGGCGCGTGCTCGAGCAGCGACGCGCTGATGACATCGCGCAGCGCGGCATCGTCGGCGAGCATCGAGAAGACGGCGTCGCCCGTGAACGCTTCCGCAGGCGAACCGACCACCTGTGCGCCCAGCCCGACGAGCGGTTGAGCCTTCTCCGCCGAGCGGTTCCAGACACGCACGCTGTGCCCGGCTTTCAACATGTTTGCGACCATCGCCGCACCCATTTCGCCGAGACCGATAAAACCGATGTCCATCAATAGCTCCTGTTCAAGAACCCGAAGTAGAGCATAGCCGCGCGCGTCGTGCAGGTAATTGCCCATCGGCGCGGCCCTTCGCGGGGTGCGATACTGGCGCCATGGTCACCGCGACTTTCCGCTTCTACGAGGAATTGAACGACTTCCTGGCACGGCCGCTGCGCCGGCAATCGTTCAGTTGCGAATGTGCGCGCGCCGCCTCGGCCAAACACATGATCGAGGCGCTCGGCGTGCCGCACACGGAAGTCGAACTGATCCTCGTCAACGGCGAATCGGTCCGCTTCGATCATCAGTTGCAGGAAGGCGATCGCGTGGCCGTCTATCCTAAGTTCGAGGCGCTCGATATCCGGCCTGTCCTGCGCGTGCGCGAGCGTCCGCTGCGGGTCGTGCGTTTCGTCGCCGACGCGCATCTCGGCGGGCTTGCGCAACTGCTGCGGCTCGCGGGCTTCGACACACTGTACGACAATCACTACGCGGATTCGCATATCGAATCGATTGCATCCGACGAAGACCGCATCGTACTCACACGCGACCGCGAACTGCTGAAACGCCGCACGATCACACACGGCTGCTACGTGCGCGCGCTGAAGCCCGAAGCGCAGTTGCGCGAAGTGTTCGACCGGCTCGATCTGGCCCGCAGCGCGCGGCCATTTCGGCTGTGTCTCACCTGCAACGTGCCGCTGCGGCGCATTCCGAGGGACGAAGCGATCGGCCGCGCGCCCGATGGCGTGCTGGAGCGGCATTCGCAATTCGTCACCTGCGACGTATGCCGGCGCGTCTTCTGGGAAGGCTCGCATTGGCGGCGCATGCGCGCGCTGATGGACAGCGTGACGGGCGCGGCGGCGCCCGCAAAATAGCCTGGACTCACACGCCTCCGCCGTTCAGGCACCGCGCGATGCGTACAATGCTGGATTGCTTACCCGTTTGAGGTTTTCCGCATGGCAATGAAGAAATTCGACCTTGAGAAGAACAAGGCGCTGAAACTCGGCAACGACATGAAACAGACGCTCGCCGCCGACCGCTTCGGCAAGGGTTCGACGCAACAGACGCAGCTCGATCGCCGCGAACAGCGCAAGCTCGATCAGGCGAAAGGCCTCGTTCCGTTTGCCTGCAAGCTGCCCGAGACGCTCGTCGAGCAGTTGAAGGAGCGCGCCGCGACGCATCCTGAAGGGATGAACGGGCTGATCGCCGAATTGCTGGTCAACGGGCTCGCAGCAGGCGCCTGAGCGGCGGTTTCGGCTCCGCTCTTCACGTCGCACCTTTCACGTCGCTCCTGACGCCGCTTTCGCCCGAATGCGGACTCGCGCAGGACGCGCCCAACATGCAAAAGGCCGAAGCATCTGCTTCGGCCTTTCTGGTTCCTGCGCCGGCATCGCTTTAAGGCGGCCGGCGTGGCGAACGGGGCAGCTTAGTTTGCCGAGCCCTTGTCGTTCGTGCCTGCAGCCGAAGCGGCCGACGACACGCCTGCGCGCTTGCCGTGCGTCTTCAGTTGCTTGTGGGCGTGCTTCGGCTTCGCGGCGCTAGCTGCTGCCGGCGCTGCGTCGGATGCCTGTGCGAAAGCTTGAACGGACACCAGCGCGAGCGAGGCGGTGACGAGCGAGGCGATGATCTTCTTCATATGTGTTATCCCCAAACCTGACGACATTTAAGTCAAATGTGAATTAGAACCGCATGATGGGTGAAGCCGTCAGGGCCGTTGCGCCTGGCGGCTCCCCGCGGGGAGTATCACGCAGCGTAGGCGGTTTGTCATCCCATAAAGTTCGATATGTATTTTCCGGGAGACATCAATTCTTACCAATAGCTTTCGACACGTCGACGCTTCCCCGACAGCGCGCGCAGGTATCATGTCGGCTGCCATTCATGCAGGTTGTTTCGTCTGATCAGATGCGCATTCGGCGCCTGCAAGCGTTCGCCGCTTTCTGTACGAAACAATCCGTCTCGCCAGGAATATCCGTTTGAAAACCGCCACTCGCCAACACCTGCGCGCGAATCTTCTGATGCTCGCCGCCGCGATGATCTGGGGCAGCGCATTTGTCGCGCAACGCCTGAGCCTCGACTCGATCGGACCGTTTCTCTTTACGGGGCTGCGCTTTCTGCTGGGCGCGTTCGTTGTCCTGATCGTGTGGTCGATTGCGCGGCGTCGTAAGCCGGCCGTCTCGCTCGATGCTGCCATGCCTCTCTCGACGCTATGGCGCGACGGCACGCTACTCGGCCTGCTCGTCGCCGTGTCGATTTCCTGTCAGCAGATCGGCCTGCAATACACGAAAGTGGCGAATGCGGGCTTCATCAGGTCACTGTATGTCGTGATCGTTCCGGTGATGGGCGTGGTGCTGCGTCATCAGACGGGAATCGGCGTGTGGCTCGGTGCGCTGCTGGCCGCGCTCGGCATGTATTTTCTGAGCGTTGATGAGCACTTCTCGATTCTGTACGGCGACTGGCTCCAGCTCGCGGGGTCGTTGGTTATCTCGGCGCAGGTCGTGCTCGTCAGCCGCTTCGCGCGCCGTCACGATCCGCTGGCGCTTGCTTTGGTGCAATTCGTCGTCTGCGGCGTCGTCAGTCTCGCGATCGGACTGGCCGTCGATCCGCTGCGCATCGGCGACATCGTCCGTGCCGCGCCGACCATTCTCTACGGCGGCGCGCTGTCGGTGGGCGTCGCGTACACGATCCAGGTCGTCGCGCAAAAAGACGCCGCGCCTGCGCACGCGGCCGTGATTTTCAGCATGGAAGGCGTGTTCGCCGCGTTGGCGGGCTGGCTCGTGCTCGGCGAAACGCTCGCGTCGCGCGCGCTGCTCGGATGCGCGCTGATGCTGGCGGGACTGATCGTGTGTCAGGTGATGCCGATGTGGACGGCGCGGCGCGGTGTCTCGGCGGATTCGGCGGAACCGGTCTGAACGCCGGCGCGGCGCCGGCACGACAGTCGACTCGCGTCGACGGTCCCCGAACTACGCCGCCACCTGAGCCGCCATGGCGCGCCAGCTTTCGACGGGGCGGTGTTTGTATGAGGTCGGAGGAAACACACACCAGCAGCCGTCTCCGTGACGGAAGAAGAACAGCGAGCGCATGCCGTCCGGCGATGACGTCTCGACGCGCACGTAGCGCGTGTTGTCCCATTTCGTGCGGCCGAACTGCGTGACATGCACGGGCGCGACGACCGGCCCCAGCCATTTCTCGACCAGGAACCGCAGCGATTGCTCCGTGGCGTTTCTCATGATGTTCTCCACGTCGTCTTGCCGCGAGGGTTATCGCGTGACGTGTCGGGCTTGTCCTGCTCCGCCTCTGCCGCCTCTTGCGCCGCGAGCTCGATCGCCCGTTGCGTTGCAGCCGCTCGCAGCACCCTGCAATCTGCTGCGTGCCGCATGTCCGACAGCAGCCGGACCAGTTGTCGCGCGTTCCTGCGTTTCATAAGCACCCCCGCACCGCACAAAAGACTTGAGAAAGCACTTTAACTTTAGGCTTTGATGTCTCGTGTCTCTAGTTGTTTTGACGAAATAGCAACACTCAAATTCGAATTGGACGACTGAGTATTTCATCGGTTTTCATCCTGCTCCCGGCAACGCGCGTGTTCTGTGCGCTGGCGACCGCAACGCAGCAAGTGCGCAGGCCCCGCAGCGCTTGAAATGGCATCGAATATGCGGTCGTTCGTTGTGCGGTGCTATGGCAAAAAAACGTCAGTTCAACGAAGGGCGCGTTGCGTCAATGCTGTCTGCATACCCGCAAACGCCGCGCCTGCTGCCAGCACGCATGCGGAATAGATCAGCCCACGCTCGAGGCCGACGCCATCGGACACCCAGCCGATCACCGTAGGCCCGACGATCTGTCCGAACGCAAACACGATCGTGAATGCGCTGATGCCGCGGCCCCAGTGCGCAGCGGGCAGATTGTGGCGCACGAAGGCCGTCGTCGATGCCACGGCCGACAGGAACGTCGCGCCGAACAGCACGCCCGACGCAAACGCGATGACAGGATGCGTGACGACTGCGGGCATCAGCGTCGCCAGCGCGAGCAATGCATTGAGCAGCGCGAGCGCCTGGCCGCCGCGCATGCGGTCGAGCAGCCTCGACCAGATGCGCGCCGACACGATCGTCGCGACGCCCAGGAGCAGATAGAAGCCGGTGACGATCCCTTCGCTCATGCCGTCGTTCCGCAGCAGCGCGACGATGAATGTCATGTAGCCGATATAGCCGACGCCGAACAGCCCATAACCGGCGAGCGCAAACGCATAACGCAGCATCGGCGCCGCGCGCTCGTTCGACGGCGCAGCGCCCGCCGTGTCCGTGCGCAGCACATGCTGCCTGTCGATACGCCGTGCCGCCTGCCCCGCGATCAACGACAACGCGACGCACGCCGCCGCGAGCGCGAACCACGCGAGCTGCCAGCCATGTGCGCGATGCAGCGATGCAAACGAAACGAGCGAGAGCGGCACGAGCAGCGCCGACGCAACGATGCCCCATCCTGTGCCGCCGTAATACAGACCGAGAACGAGCCCGGCATCGCGAGGATGCGACGTCGCGAGCCGCGCCGCGAGGACGCCGCCGCTCACGAAAATAAAGGCGCTCGCGATGCCCGTCGCGACGCGCTGAACGAACAGCGCATCGGTATCCGACAGCATGCCCGTGATGCCCATCAGCAATGCCGTCGCCACACATCCGGCCACGAACAGCGCGCCCGCCGACCACCGCCGTGACAGCCGCGGATACGCGAGCGCACCGAGCAGATAACCCAGCGCGTTCGCCGTGTTCATCGCGCCCGATTGCGCGAAGCTCCAGCCGAGGTCGGCTTTCATGGGCGGCAGCAGCAGTGCATAGGAAAAGCGCGCAAGACCGAGCGCGATCGCGCTGCCCATCGACAGGCTCACGGCCAGCCAGAGCGCCGGCCCGCGCCGCGGCGAACCCGCTGCGCCGGCGTCGTGAGCAGCGGACGCGCGCTGCGTGTGTCGCGCGTTTCGTTCCGCGAGATGGCTCAGGGTGCTGGACCACGAAAGCAGGCGTTGGGCGAAACCAGTCGTCATGTCGTTGTTTGGATCGATCGATTGGGCTATCACTGTACATCGCGGGCATCCGTTCCAGCGTCCGGAAACACGATGGAATCCGCGCCGTATCGCGCGTTGCCGCCCCGCGCGCGACGCTTGCTGCGCGCTTCGCAGGGCTGCTAGCTTATGGGCAGATTCACGGCACATGCACGACACATTCACGGCGCACTCATCGCCCGATTACGACTGCGACCACGCGGTTTCGCCATATCGCGCGCAAACGGGGCGAGGCAATGTCGCAAGCGGTGGGCAATCGCCCGTTCCTGACGGGCATCGCGGGCACGCTGATCGCCTCGGCGATGGCGGGGTTGACGCTCGCCACGCCGTACTCGGGACGCGCCGACGCGCTGAATCACGCGCGCGAAACCTCGGCGAATCTGGTTTTGCTGATTTCGGGCGATCTCGCACGCAACGTCGAGATTTACGATCTGTCGCTGCAGGAAACCGTGCACCGCTCGCAGGAGCCGACCGTCTGGCTCATCGCCGCCGCCGACACGCAGCTGTACGCGGCCAAGGCAGCCGGCCGCAATCAGGTGAAATCGGTCGACCCGACACAAGCGCAGCCGCACGATCTGCACGACCGGACGGATCCGGCAAAGCGCTAGGCGTGAACATCGCGGCACGGCGTGGCGAACATGCAAGACGCAAACGACGCCTGGAATTGCGGGCAAATCTGCTCACTGTTCATTCGATGGCCATGCGTTTTGCGGACGTAGACTTCATTCTGTCTCCACGTTCTCCGTGATTTTTCACGCAGTCGGAATCATCGGGACGCTTCGCGCCACGGCTTCGACCGTGGCGCTTTTATTGCGCGACACGGCGAACCGACGGGACATGCGGCCGCGCCTGAACAAGCGGCCGGTCCGGAGACTCATCTGCACCGATAAGCCATGAAATCGATTCAGGATCTGCGCACTGACGACATCGCCTGTGAAGCGCTGCTCGGCGCGCTGGATGGCAGAACCCAGCTGGTCGCGATCTACGACGCGAGCGACCGGCTCATGTTCGCGAACAGCGCGTTCAAGCATGCGTTCCGGCTCAACCGCGAGCGCGGCGAAATTACTTTCGCCGATCTCGTGCTGCGCGGCATTCTGGGGCAATGCGGCCCGCGTATCGAAGGCGACGATGCGTCGGCCGTGATCGCGGATGCGATCGCTGCGCGCCGCGAACGCGCAGGTCAGCGCAGCTTCGCAACGGAACTGGTCGACGGACGCTGGTTCTGGATGACGGAATCGCTGCTGGAAAACGACTGGATCGTGCTGACGGGCACCGAGATCTCCGCATTGCGCTCCAGCGAGCAGGCGTGGATCGGCGCACACGAACGTGCCGTGCAGGAAGCGCGCACCGACGTGCTGACGGGCCTCGCGAACCGGCGTCATTCGATGTCATCGCTCGAACTCGCGATCACCGCCGCCGCAGGCACCGAGACACCGCTCACCGTCGCGCTCGTCGACCTCGATCATTTCAAGCGCATCAACGATTCGCACGGCCACGCTGCAGGCGACGCCGTGCTGCGCGATTTCGGCGAAGTGTGCCGGCACGCGACGCGTCAAACGGATATTGCGGGGCGTATCGGCGGCGAGGAATTTCTGGTGGTGTTTCCGTCGACGTCGGTCGAGCATGGCGTGTCGGCTGTCGAGCGGATGCGCCGCCAGGTGCTGAGCCGCCGTGTGCAGGTCGCCGACGATCATGCCATCCGCTATTCGTTTTCGGCGGGCGTCTGCAAGGTCGAGCTGAGCGACGATCTGAACACGACGCTCGCGCGCGCCGACAGCGCGCTGTATTCGGCCAAGCGCGAAGGCCGCAACCGTACGGTGACGTGGTCGGCGCCCTTGCAGTGAGCCCGGCTAGCCGCGCACCGCGAATCGCGCGATCACATCGTGCGGAATATTCTCCGGCGTGACCACCATCACCGACGACGGCACGCTCACTGCAGCCGCCGGCAGCAGCTTGTGAAAACTCATCACGTGCTGGCACGCGCACCGCATGTCCTGACGCAAGTCGTGATGCAGAATCGCGGTAATCGCGCGCTCGCGTAGCAACTGCACATTCTCGCGATCCAGATCGTGTCCGATGAAGCACTTCGGATACTGGTTCAGCGCCTTCAGCGCGCGCAGGATTGCCGCGTTGCCGCCGCCCATCGAGTAGACCGCGGCGATCTTCTGTCCTGCGCCGACCGCCTTGCGCACACGCTCTTCCGTTTCCGCATCGAGTCCTTGCCCGCCGCTCGCGTCGATCGGCGTCAGATGCGCATAACGCTCGCGCAGCGCCGCGCGAAAGCTCGCCTCGCGTTCCTCTTCGCCGCGAAAGCGTTCGTTGCTGCGCGTCACCAGCACGTTGCTAGCGCGCTTGCCGAGCCAATGACCGATCAGATAAGCCGCCGTCGCGCCGCCGACGCGGTTGTCGAGACCTGCATACGCGATGCGCTGCGACATGGGGATGTCGGTGAACATCGTCACGACGGGAATCTCGCGTTGCGCGAGTTCGGCGATCGCCTGCGCAATCGCGGGCACGTTCTGCGCCTTCAGGAACACGCCGTGGCTGCCGCGCCGCGCAATCGCGCGCAGCGCATCGACAACCTGCGCCGTCGTCATCGTCTCCTGCATCAGAAAGCGTGGCCGAAAGATCGCGGGATGCAGGCTCGGCACGGTGTCTTCGAGCGCGTCGCGGATCTCGTCGGCGAAGCGGCGCGGCGCTTCTACGATCACGTCCACGACCAGCTTGCGTCCGCTCGTCGCCATCGTCAGCTGCTGCTTTTCCAGTTCCCTGATTGCCTGCTGCACGCGCCGCCGCGTGTGTTCGCGCACGTTCGCGCGGCCGTTCAGCACGCGATCGACAGTCGCCGTGCCGAGCCCCGCCTGCAATGCGATTTCCTTGATCAGAAAAGGATGCGCCATCGAAAACGCTGCCTGTTCTTGATGTGTTTTTGATGTTTCGATGGTAACGCAGCGCCGCAGTTTGCGGCTAAGCTGGTTCGCAGACATGGAGGCAGACGAGATGACCCCGAAAGCACCGCAACCGGTTCAAGCCGCGCAGACGTGGTTTCGCGAAGCGGACTGTTCCGTCGACGACTTCGCGACACTGATCGAAACGTCGCGCGACAAGCATCCGCGACCGCCCTTTGCCGCCGATCTCGCGCACGCCGTGCCGATCTACGACTGCGACGCGCTGCGGCCCCTCCTGGACGATCCTGCGCGCCGTCCCGACCTGCTCGCCGAATGGGCCGGTGTGCTGCTCGACGGCGCGGGCGTGTTCGTGCTGCAACGCGCGTACGAAGACACGACCGCCATCGACGACGCGACCGAGATCTTCGAGTCGATCATCCGCAGCGAGCGCAAGGCGGGCGGCGGCGCCGATCACTTTGCGAAAGCGGGCGCGAACGACCGCATCTGGAACGCGCAGGAAAAGCTGTGTCTCGCGGCGCCCGATGTTTTCGTCCGCTACTTCGCGAATCCCGTCCTGATGGCGGCTGCCGAGGCATGGCTCGGACCCGCCTATCAGATGACGTCTCAGGTGAATGTCGTGCGCCCGGGCGGCGAAGCGCAGCAGGCGCACCGCGATTTCCATCTTGGCTTTCTCACCGTCGACGAAGCGCAGCGCTTTCCGGCCCATGTGCACACGATGTCGGCGCTGCTGACGCTGCAAGGCGCCGTCGCGCACACCGACATGCCCGTGGAAAGCGGCCCGACCAAGCTGCTGCCGTTCTCGCAGCGCTATCCGCAAGGTTATGTCGCGTGGCGACGCCCGGATTTCCGCGCGTATTTCGAAGCTCACTACGCGCAGCTGCCGCTGCGAAAAGGCGACGCGCTGTTTTTCAATCCCGCGCTGTTTCATGCGGCCGGGTCGAATCGCACGCAGGACGTGCAGCGGATGGCGAACCTGCTGCAGGTGTCGTCGGCCTATGGTCGCGCGATGGAATCGCTCGACCGCACGCAGATGTGCGGCGCCGTGTTCCCCGTCCTGCGGGCGATGCAGGCACGACACGCGCTCGATACCGCGCAACTGGCTGCCGTGCTCGCATCGTGCGCGGAGGGCTATGCATTCCCGACGAATCTCGATCGCAATCCGCCCGTCGGCGGACTGGCGCCTGCGAGCCAGCAACAGCTCTTCGCGAAGGCGCTCAGCGAAGGCTGGCCAGACGAGCAGTTCGCCGCCGCGCTGCGCGACCTCGAATTCCGCAACGCGACGCACTGATCCTCATATCAAGGAGACGACATGGTGATTAGCACAATCGGGCGGCGCATCCGGCTGGGTTTGATCGGCGGCGGCCCGGGATCGATCATCGGAGAAACGCATCGCATTGCTGCGCGCCTCGATGGCCAGTACGACATCGTCGCGGCGGCGCTGTCGTCGAATCCCGAGCGGGCGCGGCAGGCGGCGCTGGATCTCGGCATCGACGGCGAGCGTGCGTATGCGTCGTGGCAGCAGATGCTCGAAGCGGAGGCGGCGCGCGCCGATCGCATCGATGCCGTTGCGGTGATGACGCCCAACGACTCGCATCACGCGATCTGCATGCTGGCGCTCGATCTCGGTTTTCACGTGATCTGCGACAAGCCGCTCGCGAACGATCTCGCGCAGGCACGCGAGATCGCCGCACGCGCGAAGGCAGCCGATGCCGAGTTCTGCGTGACCTATTGCTACACCGGCTTTCCGATGGTGCGTCAGGCGCGCGACATGGTTCGCGCGGGCGCACTCGGCGAGATTCGTCAGGTGCATCTGCAGTACGTGCAGAGCTATCTGGCGCCCCACGATCTTCCCGCCGGCTGGCGCACGGAAGCGGACCGCGCCGGAAGTTCGCTCGTGCTGATGGATATCGGCACCCACGCGTTCCACCTGGGCGCGTTCGTCACGGGGCTCGATGTCGCAAGTCTGTGCGCGGATGTCGGCTCGGCGATTCCCGGCCGCGCCGTCGACGATTACGTGTCCGCGCTGCTGCGCTACGAGAACGGCGCGCGCGGCTCGCTCTGGGTGACCAATGCCGCGGCGGGCTCGGAGCACGGCCTGAGCTTCCGCGTACACGGCGACAAGGGCGGGCTCGAATGGCATCAGGAGGAACCGAACCGGCTGATCCATCGCCGCCAGGATGCATTCGAGGAAATCATCACGCGCCGCCTCGGTCCATCGACGAGCGAAGGCGCGCAGCGTTCGACGCGCATCGCGATCGGTCATCCCGAAGGTTATCTGGAAGCGTTCGCGAATCTTTATACGGAGTTCGCGCAGCGAGTCGCTGGGCGCATCGGCGGCAAACCGGGCGACGATCGGCCGACGCTCTTTCCCGGCGTCAGCGATGGCGTGAAGGGACTGGCGTTTGTCGCGGCATCGGTGAAAAGCATGGCGACGGGCGGCTGGCAGGACGTCGAGCGCGCCTAGGCTCATGGACGAAAAAAGAGCCCTGTTCCGCGGGGGAACAGGGCTCGGTGGATGAGACAAATCGAACAGGCGCGTGGATGCTTGCCGACTGCTACCTCATCACATGAAGCTGTTATTAGTGAACCTCTTTTTGCTTCGATTGGCCCCGCGCCTACTCCTTGCTGCTAACCCCAACTGCATTCTTGAAACGGTGAACCGGATGCTGCTACTGCGAGAGCTACTGCTGCTTCGAGAATCGACTGCTGCTGCAAAAACCGACTGCGAAAGCTAACCGCTACATCAAAAACCGGCTACGAACTTCGGAAACCGACTGCCACTGCAAATGCGGCTGAAACTTCAAACATCCACTTCAAACTGCTGATCCCACTACGACGCGTGCTGCATGTGCTTCATGTACTGCAACCTGCCACTTCGATCACTGCGACTGCTCATGCTTCCGTTACGGCTACTTCGACTGCTGGCAACCTGCGGTCATGCGCGACGCAGAGGGGAACCGCGTCGATGGGCTCGTTGTTCCGTCGCTCCATGAAAAGAAGTATAGGAGCGAGACCGCCCATTCAATCGGCGGAAGCGAGGGTGATTCGCGGCCCAGTTCGCCCGTTTGTCCGCGCACGCCCGGCAAGCATGGGGCGCATCGGCGCTCAGTTCGCGTAGCGCCCGCTCAACGGATACGAACGATAGTGGCTGCCGAACAGCACGTCGGGATCGGCACGGTCTTCGACGGGCGTTTCACTCAGTTCGCGGAATGTCGCGACGAGGCTCTGCCATGACGCGGACCAGCGCGTCTCTCTGAGACGGCTGCCTGTGCCGTCGGTGATGCGCAGAACGCCGGTGTCGGGGAAAAAGGTCAGCGTGACCGCGATTCCATCGATGACACATGTCGCAGTACACGGTTTTGTAGCCAGCACGATCGCCTCCGGTGTGTATGTCGGGTGGGGTCCGCCCGATTGAGCGGGCGCGCCATGAAGAGCAATGTGTATGCCTATGCGCTGCACGCAGACGGCACGGCTTGCGGCGCAAGGCTCGACGGAAACGCGGATGCACGAGGTCGGCGGTCGCGAGCGAATCTGCGTGCAGCAAATGTTGGTTCGCGCCAGACACATCGCATCCGCGTCCGCTGAAAACCGACATCGCACCTCGCGGCACGATCCTGTCCATCCCGCAGGCAAACGCACCGCCCGCTCCACCCATGCGCGGCCCGCGCGTTTTACCCACTGCTTTTCAATTGATAAATATGTATACGTAGTAGCAGTTAACAAGCACCTTTGCCATCTGTGGATAAACGGCAAATCCGCTTTGCGTTCAACGGATTGTCAAATGGATACCTTTGCGCATAAGCATGGGAGCGCTCGCCGGAAGCCTGAATAACTTTGTCCACATCCGGCCACTCCACGTGTTTACCCAGAATCTGCCCACAGCAAACGCCTCCGCGATATCCCCATGTTGTCCATAGCATCGTGTGGACATCTGGATGTCGAGGCGACTGCCGCTTGCGCGTCGCGGTGATCGATTCCCGGCTAATGAGTTGACCTCTGACGCGTGGGTCCTATAACGGAAAGGGCGTGGAACACGAGAGGAAAACCGACATGAATGAAGACGAATTCAGCGCCTTCGAACATCGGGGCTGGGAGCGGGTCGCGCAGCCTTATCACGCGTATTTCGGCAACCTCACCATCCAGTCGCATGCTGCGCTGCTCGATGCGCTCGGTGTGCGGCGCGGCGTGCGTTTCCTCGATGTCGCGTCGGGCCCCGGCTACCTTGCGGCAGCGGCCGCGCGGCGGGGCGCGGATGTCGTCGGGGTGGACTTCGCCGACTCGATGGTCGATCAGGCGAGGCGCATCTATCCGTCGCTGACCTTTCGCATCGGCAGCGCAGAAGACCTGCCCTTTTCCGACGACGGCTTCGATTCCGTCGGCATCAGCTTCGGCATGCTGCACTTCTCGCATCCCGACAAGGCCCTGGAGGAAGCGTTCCGCGTGCTTCAGCCGGGCGGCAAGGTCGGCTTCACGGTCTGGGCAGCACCCGACAAAGCCGTCGGCTTCTCGATCGTTCTGAAGGCCATCGAGACGCACGGCCGCATGGACGTGCAACTGCCGCCCGGGCCACCGTTCTTCCGGTTCAGCGACTGGGCGGAATGCGAGCGTGTGCTGCTGGCGGCGGGCTTTCGCGATCCGCGCGTGGAGGAAGTCGAGCAGACGCTGCATGCGCCCTCGCCCGACGCGCTGTTCGAGATGCTGATGCGTGGCGGCGTGCGGGTTTCGGCGATTCTGAATGCGCAAACGCCGCAGGCGCTGGATGCAATCAGCAAGACGGTGCACGACGGCGCCGCGCGCTATGCGAGCAACGGCGAAGTCAGCATACCGATGCCGTGCGTGCTGGCCTGCGCGACGAAACCTTGAGCGGACGCGAGAAAGGGAAAAGAGGGATTTGAAACCGGCAGGTTCTGGATACGTCCGCGAGCGCGGTGGCGTATCCAGAACGCGTGTGAAAAGAAAAAAACCGACTACAGCAAGAACACGCTCACTCCACCGTCACCGACTTCGCGAGATTGCGCGGCTTGTCGACGTCCGTGCCGCGCGCGCACGCCGTGTGATACGCGAGCAGCTGCAGCGGCACGACGTGCAGGATCGGCGACAGCAGGCCATAGTGTTCCGGCATGCGGATCACGTGCAGACCTTCGTCGTTGACGATCTTCGTGTCGGCATCGGCGAACACGTACAGCTGGCCGCCACGGGCCCGCACTTCCTGAATGTTCGACTTGAGCTTTTCGAGCAGCGCGTCGTTCGGCGCGACGGTCACGACAGGCATCGCTTCCGTGACGAGCGCGAGCGGCCCGTGCTTGAGTTCGCCCGCCGGATACGCCTCGGCGTGAATGTACGAGATTTCCTTGAGCTTCAGCGCGCCTTCCAGTGCGATCGGATAGTGCAGGCCGCGACCGAGGAACAGCGCGTTCTCCTTGCGCGAGAACTCTTCCGACCACGCGATGATCTGCGGCTCCAGCGCCAGCACGCTGTTGAGCGCAGCGGGCAGATGACGCAGCTGGCGGATATAGTCCGCTTCCTGCGCGGCGCTGACGTGACCGCGCATCTTGCCGAGCGTCGCGGCGAGCACGAACAGCGCGACGAGCTGCGTCGTAAAGGCCTTCGTCGACGCGACGCCGATTTCGCGGCCGGCGTGCGTGAGGAACGACAACTCGGTGAGACGCACCATCGCGCTCGTGCCGACGTTGCACACCGACAGCGTGTGCTTGTGACCCAGCGACTGCGCGTGCTTGAGCGCCGCGAGCGTGTCGGCCGTTTCGCCCGATTGCGAAATCACGACGACGAGCGACTTCGGATTCGGCACCGAATCGCGATAACGGTATTCGCTGGCAATTTCGACTTGCGTCGGAATCTTCGCCACCGATTCGAGCCAGTATTTCGCCGTCAGGCCCGAATAATAGCTCGTGCCGCACGCGAGGATCAGCAGGTTGTCGATCTCCGAAAACGCCTTCGGTGCGTTCTCGCCAAACAGCGAAGGATCGAATGCGTCGGCCTGCGGAATCGTGTCGCTGATCGCGCGCGGTTGCTCGAAGATTTCCTTCTGCATGAAGTGGCGATACGGTCCGAGTTCGACCGCGCCGCCGTAAGCGGCGACCTGACGCACTTCGCGCTCCGCCGGCTTGCCGTCGCGGTCGAACACGCGCACTTTCTCGAGCGTCAGTTCGCAAACGTCGCCTTCTTCGAGGAAGATGAAGCGGTCGGTGCTGCCCGCCAGCGCAAGCGCGTCCGACGCGAGGAAGTTCTCACCCTCGCCGAGGCCGACGACGAGCGGCGAGCCCTGACGCGCGCCCACCACCGTATCCGGCTGGTTCTTGTGCAGCACGGCGATCGCGTACGCGCCGTGCAGTTGCGCCGTCGCTTCGCGCACGGCCGCGAACAGGTCGCCGCGGTACAGGCTGTGGATCAGATGCGCGATCACTTCCGTGTCGGTCTGCGAGACGAACTCGTAGCCCTTGCCGCGCAGCATCTCGCGCAGCGTCTCGTAGTTCTCGATGATGCCGTTGTGAACGAGCGCCAGCTCGTTGCGCGAGAAGATGGGGTGCGCGTTGTCGGTGACGGGCGCGCCGTGCGTGGCCCAGCGCGTATGCGCGATGCCCGTTACGCCTTCGAGACGCGACTCGCGCACCTGATCGTCGAGATCGGCCACGCGC
Organism: Paraburkholderia azotifigens; assembly: GCF_007995085.1. Lineage (GTDB taxonomy): Bacteria > Pseudomonadota > Gammaproteobacteria > Burkholderiales > Burkholderiaceae > Paraburkholderia > Paraburkholderia azotifigens. Next base: position 2,742,078 of record NZ_VOQS01000001.1, on the reverse strand, counting down.
GCGACGCTGCGCGCACGCTTGGGCTCGCCGTTCGCCAGCACGGCGACGCCGCATGAGTCATAGCCGCGATATTCGAGGCGACGCAGTCCTTCAATCAAAACGGAAACGATATTTCGCTGCGCAACAGCGCCGACAATGCCGCACATATTCAATGGTCCTTTGCAAAGTTAGGGATCGAGGCGCGCGCCTCGCGCACGCGTTTCCCTTCAGCTTTTCTTTTTCGTCGGGCGCACGTAGCCCGTCTTGCCAATCTGGCTCTTTTCGTTGAGCACCAGCAGGCCTTCTTCGACATCCTTCCAGACCGTCGTGCCCGCCGCGATCGTCACGCCACGGCCGATGCGCACGGGCGCCACCAGCTGCGTATCCGAGCCGACGAACACATCGTCTTCGATGATCGTGCGGAATTTATTCGCGCCGTCGTAGTTGCAGGTAATCGTGCCCGCGCCGATGTTCACGCGCGCGCCGACGTCCGAATCGCCGATATACGACAGGTGATTCGCCTTCGAGCCACGGCCGAGCACCGCATTCTTCACTTCGACGAAGTTGCCAATATGCGTTTCGTCCGCGAGCGTCGCGCCCGGGCGCAGACGCGCATACGGACCGAGCACGGCTTGCGCGCCGACCTGCGCGCCTTCGATATGCGTGTACGCATCGATGCGCGTGCCCGCGCCGATCGTCGCATTGCGGATCACGCAGTTCGGGCCGATCGTCACGTTGTCGGCCAGCGTCACCTTGCCTTCGAACACGCAGTTCACATCGATCGACACATCGCGGCCGCATTCGAGCGTGCCGCGCACGTCGATGCGCGCCGGGTCGGCAAGCGTCACGCCTGCGACGAGCAGCTCATCCGCGACGTTGCGCTGATGAATGCGCTCGAGTTCGGCGAGCTGCTGCTTGCTGTTGACGCCGAGCGTTTCCCACTCTTCGTCAGGCTGCGCGGTGACGACTTCGATGCCCGCTTCGATCGCCAGTTCGACGACGTCGGTCAGATAGAACTCGCCTTGCGCATTGTCGTTCTTCAGCGACGACAGCCATGCTTCGAGCCGCTTCGTCGGCATCACGACGATGCCCGTGTTGATCTCGGCGATCTTCTGCTGTTCGGGCGTCGCGTCCTTCTGTTCGACGATGCGCTCGACCTTGCCTTGCGCATCGCGCACGATGCGGCCGTAGCCGCTCGGGTCGTCGAGCGTCACGGTCAGCACGCCGTAGCCATCGTGCCCCGCTGCGTCCGTCAGACGTCTGAGCGTGCCGGCTTTCGTGAGCGGCACGTCGCCATACAGCACGAGCGTCGGCGCCGACGGATCGAGCAGCGGCAATGCCTGCTGCACCGCGTGGCCCGTGCCGAGCTGCTGTTCCTGCGATGCGAATTGCACATCGGGCGCGGCAACGGCCGTGCGCACCTGATCCGCGCCGTGACCGATCACGACGACGAGTCGCGTCGGATTCAGCGTGCGGGCCGTGTCGATGACATGAGCGAGGAGCGGCCGACCGGCCAGGGGATGAAGCACCTTGGGCAACGCCGAACGCATGCGCTTGCCGGTGCCTGCCGCCAGAATCACGATGTTCATGACGTGGGCGTATTTGACGAGTTTGGAGTGGGCGATTCTAGCACGCTGAATGTGACTGCAACGTGGCCCGAAAACTCGGCATCACCCCGCAAATGCCTGTTTTAAAAGGCTTTGCGGGGTGGGGCGATGTGTCAAATATCGTCGAACTGAACGAAGGAAATCGTTTGCGATGCTTGCTGCGTCTCGTTCGATGCGGAATCGGCGGAACACGGTTCTTCATCGAAAGCGATATCGCCTTGCGGATCGGCTTCGCCCGTCGCACGCAGCGACGCGAACGGAAAAAGCTTGTGATCCATCAGATGCGACGGCACGACGTTCGTCAATGCATTGAACATGTTGTCGACGCGGCCCGGGAAACGCTTATCCCATTCGCGAATCAGCGCCTTCATTTCCGCGCGTTTCAGGTTCGGCTGGCTGCCGCACAGGTTGCACGGAATGATCGGGAATTGACGCAGTTCCGCGTATTTCTCGAGATCCGTTTCCTTCACGTACGCGAGCGGACGGATCACGACGTTCTTGCCGTCGTCCGATTGCAGCTTGGGCGGCATGCCCTTCAGCTTGCCGCCGTAGAACATGTTCAGCAGCAGCGTCTGCAGGATGTCGTCGCGATGATGGCCGAGCGCGATCTTGGTCGCGCCGAGTTCGCCCGCCACGCGGTAGAGAATGCCGCGGCGCAGACGCGAGCACAGCGAGCACGTGGTCTTGCCCTCGGGCACGAGCCGCTTGACGATGCTGTACGTGTCCTGATTCTCGATGTGAAACGGAATGTCGAGCTTGCTCAGATACTCGGGCAGCACGTGTTCCGGAAAGCCCGGCTGCTTCTGGTCGAGATTCACAGCGACGATGTCGAAGTTGATCGGCGCGCGCTCGCGCAGCCGCATCAGGATGTCGAGCATTGCGTAGCTGTCCTTGCCGCCCGACAGGCACACCATCACCTTGTCGCCTTCCTCGATCATGTTGAAGTCGCCGATCGCCTCGCCGACCTGGCGCGCGAGGCGCTTGAACAGCTTGTTGTTCTCGTAGGCTTCTTTCTGCTCGCGGCGCGTGAGCGCGCGCTTGCGCTCGCCGGCTTCGGTTTCTGCGCCGTCGGCGGGGGCGTTGGCGCTCTTCGCGTCAAGGCCCGTCAGGGTTTCGGGAGCGTTCATCGCTCAGTCCTCTTTGATACGGAAGACTTCGACGCCCACGGCATCGCAGTCGGGATAGACATCGGGCTTTTCGGTCGACAGGCGCACGGCGCGCACCTGCGGATGCGCGATGAGCGCCTTCGCGAGGTCGTCGCAGAGCGTTTCCTGCAGATGGATATGCCCCTGGCTCACGCGCTGCGCGATCGTCGAGCGCATGAAGTCGTAGTCGACGACTTCGCGCAGCTTGTCTTCGACGGGCGTCGATTGCGCGAGCGGCACGAACAGTTCGACATTGATCACCACGCGCTGCTCGCCGCGCTTTTCGAAATCGTGCACGCCGATGTTGATGTGCACCTCGTAATCGCGCAGAAAGAGCCGGCGGCAATCAGCAAGCCGGGGATGAAGCAAGGCGGACATGTTCGTTCCAGTACAAAAGTTGCTGCATTAGTTGCAATTGGGCGCGCTTTGGCCGCGCCGGTGGGGGCGCCGTCTAGCGGTCGGCGCCCGTCAAAAACATCACATCGCGCGGCAGCGGCACCAGATGCTGGCCGCCGTCGACTACCAGCGTCGTGCCCGTCACGCCGTGCGCGTCCGCGAGATACAGCGCCGCCGCGACGAGATCCTCGATGCGCGACGCGCGGCCGAGCGGCGTCACCTTGTGCGCGGCCTCGAAGCTCGCCGCCGTCTGATCGCCGGATTGCAGCGTCAGGCCGGGCGCGAGCCCGACGACGCGCACCTTCGGCGCCAGCGCCTGGGCAAGCGCGACGGTCGCCGTGCCGAGCGCGGCCTTGGACAGCGTGTACGACAGGTAATCCGGATTCATGTTGTACAGCTTCTGGTCGAGCACGTTGATCACCGACGTGCGCAGCGCTTCGTCGTGCCGCGCGTCTTCCGACGTGACTTCGTGCAGCATCCGCGCGAGCACGAGCGGCGCGCCGAGGTTGATCGACGTCAGGTGCAGCAGCTTCGTGTAGCCGACGTCGAGCGCCGTATCCTCGTCGAACAGCGACGCATTGTTCACGATGCACGACGGACGCCCTAGCGCCGCCGTGCAATCGGGCACGAGCCGCTCGACTTCCGCCTCGACGGACAGGTCGGCCTTCAGCGCGACGGCCCGCCGCCCGAGCGCGGCGATTTCCGCGACCACGCCGTCGGCCTGTTCCTTCGACGAGCCGTAGTGCACCGCCACGTCCCAGCCCGCCGCGGCGAATCCGACGGCGAGCCCACGGCCGATCCGATGCGCGGCGCCCGTGACGAGCACGGTGCGGGCGGGCCGGTCAGGCTGGGCGCGGGCGGCGGAGGTATCGTTCGAGACGGTCATTTACAATGCGGGGATGAATCCGAAAGCTCACCAACCCGATAGTTTACCTGCTCCCGGCCCGACCGCGCTCGCGCAGTCGGAAGCGCTGGTTTCGCGGATTCGCGCGGAGATCGACGCAAACGGCGGCTGGATGCCGTTCGATCGCTACATGGAGCGCGCGTTGTACGCGCCGGGACTGGGCTACTACAGCGGCGGCGCGATCAAGTTCGGACGCCGCGCCGAGGACGGCAGCGACTTCGTGACGGCGCCCGAACTGTCGCCGCTGTTCGCGCAAACGCTGGCGCGGCCCGTCGCGCAGGCGCTCGAGGCGAGCGGCACGCGTCACGTGATGGAATTCGGCGCGGGCACGGGCAAGCTGGCGTCGGGCTTGCTCAATGCGCTGTTCGAACTGGGCGCGCCCTTTGACACCTATTCGATCGTCGATCTGTCGGGCGAATTGCGCGAGCGTCAGCGCGAAACCATCGAGGCGCATGCGCCCGCGCTCGCCGCCCGCGTGCGCTGGCTGGACGCGTTGCCGGAACAGTTCGAAGGCGTCGTGATCGGCAATGAAGTGCTCGACGCGATGCCCGTGCGGCTCTTCGCGCGCAACGGCGGAACGTGGCACGAGCGCGGCGTCGCGTCGCAAGACGGCGCGCTGCGGTTCGAAGACCGCCCCGTTCAATCGACGCACGATGAGGCTTTCCTGCGCGATCTGGGGATCGAAGGCGGCGAGGACTACGTGACGGAAACCCATGAAGCCGCCCTCGCCTTCACGCGCACCGTCTGCACGATGCTCGCGCGCGGCGCGGTGTTTCTGATCGACTACGGCTTTCCGCGTCACGAGTACTATCACGCGCAACGCGCGCAGGGCACGCTGATGTGCCACTACCGGCATCGCGCGCACGGCGATCCGTTTCTCTATCCGGGCTTGCAGGACATCACCGCGCACGTCGAATTCACGGGCATCGCCGAAGCGGGCGTCGATACGGGCGCGGATCTGCTCGGCTATACGTCGCAGGCGCGCTTTCTGATGAACGCGGGCATCACGGATGCACTGAGCACCATCGATCCGTCCGACATCCCCAACTTCCTGCCCGCCGCCAACGCGGTCCAGAAGCTGCTGTCGGAAGCGGAGATGGGCGAGCTGTTCAAGGTGATCGCGTTTTCGCGCGGTATCGACGGCACGCTCGACGCCTTCGCGCGCGGCGACCGCACGCACACGCTCTGAATCGAGGCACACACGATGATCCGCTGGCTGCTGACTACGTTCATTGCGGTGGCCGTGCTGTCGGCTTGCTGGCCGTGGCTGCGCAAGCTCGGCATCGGCAGGATGCCGGGCGATGTCACGCTGCGGCTGTTCGGAAAGGAATACCCGTTTCCGTTCATGTCGACGCTGGTGCTGTCGATGCTGCTTTCACTGATCGCCCGGCTGCTCTGATTGACCGCTTCTGAATCAGGCGTCGTCCGGGTCTGACGGCGCTTCACCCAGCGCCTGCGCCACCGCGCGCACGCGCTCGCGATGCACGGCGTCCTTGATCTTCGCCGGATTGTTTTCATACGACTTCGCGACGGCGCCCGCATCGACGGCGCGCGCCGCGACGAGCGCCTGACGCACACGCTCGGCCTGCGGATAGGCGTTCGCCTCGAAGCCGAGCCGGCCGCGCGCGTCGGCTTCGCAGGCCTGAAGCGCTTCGGCGAAACGCGCCGGCTTGCGCAGCGCGTCGCTACGCTCGAAGAGCCGCACGATGCCCGCCGCCTTCGTCTGCGTCACGCGATGAATATTGCCGTGCTCGCGCGCCACCAGCAGCGCGAGATCGCGGCATTCGTTCGGCACGCGCAGACGCTCGCACAACGGCTTCAGCAGATCGACGCTGCGCCCTTCATGACCGATGTGACGCGGCAACACGTCTTCGGGGGTGGTCGCCTTGCCGAGATCGTGCGTGAGCGCGGCGAAGCGAACGGCCAGCGCGTAGTTCTGCGCAGCCGCGTGATCGACGACCATCATCACGTGCACGCCCGTATCCACTTCCGGGTGATAGTCGGCACGCTGCGGCACGCCATAGAGCGCGTCGACTTCGGGCAGAATGCGCGCGAGCGCGCCGCAGTCGCGCAGCACATCGAACATCCGCGACGGCTTCTTCTCCATCAGGCCGCGCGACACTTCCTGCCACACGCGTTCGGGCACGAGCGCATCCACTTCTCCCGCTTCGACCATCTTGCGCATCAGCGTGAGTGTGTCGGGCGCGACGGTGAAACCGGTGAAGCGCGCCGAGAAGCGCGCGACGCGCAGAATCCGCACCGGGTCTTCGAGAAACGCATCGCTGACATGGCGAAAGACGCGGTGCTTCAGATCTTCCTGGCCGTTGAACGGATCGATCACAGGTCCGATCAGCGCGCCGTCGGGCGTGACTTCGCGCGCCATCGCGTTGATCGTCAGATCGCGGCGCGCGAGATCCTCTTCCAGCGTCACATCGGGCGCGTAGAAAAACTGAAAACCGTGATAACCCGCCGACGTCTTGCGCTCGGTGCGCGCGAGCGCGTATTCCTCGTGCGTGTCGGGATGCAGGAAAACGGGGAAGTCCTTGCCGACGGGACGAAAGCCTTGCGCGATCATCTGCTCGGGCGTCGCGCCGACCACCACGTAATCGCGATCCTGCACGGCCATGCCGAGCAGTTCGTCGCGGATCGCGCCGCCTACTGCGTAGATATTCATGCGCAAACGTCGTACTTGGCGATGTCGTGCGCTTCGCGCAACGAATCGCTGATCCATGCGGCGACGGCCGGCTGTTCGGTCACGCGACGCGCGTACGCGGCGGCCGCTTCCGACAGTTCCGGCTGCCACGTGTTGAAGCGCATCACAACGGGCGCGTACATCGCGTCGGCAATCGTGAACTCGCCGAACAGGAACGGGCCGCCGTACGTGTCGAGACACTCGCGCCAGATCGCGTCGATGCGCGCGATGTCGGCAAGCGCGCCGGGCGTCGCGCCCTTGCCCGGAAACGACGCGCGAATGTTCATCCACATGTTCGCGCGCAGATCGCCGAAACCCGAATGCATCTCCGCGCTGATGCTGCGCGCACGGCCACGCGCGACGGGGTCGCGCGGCCACATCGCGTGCTCAGGGTAACGTTCGGCGAGCGTCTCGCAGATCGCGAGCGAATCCCACACGGTGACGCCGTCGTCCGTCGACAGGCCCGGCACTTTGCCCGAAGGCGAATGCGCGAGGATCGACGCTTTCGTCTGCTCTTCGGCGAGCGGAATCACGATCTCTTCGAACGCAATGCCGAAGTGCTTGAGCACGAGCCACGGCCGCATCGACCACGACGAATAGTTCTTGTCACCGATAACGAGTTTCATGCTTCACGATAGAGTGGGTTGAACGGCACAGTTTAACGGCCCGCGCTCGCACGGAACGCGTTGAAGCGCGAACGGAACGACGAGCCCGTCAGATACACGGGCGCGATGGTTTCGATGCTGGCGGGTTCGATATCGAGTTCGGGCGCGAGCGGCGCGCTCAGTACGGCGTCGATTTTCATCGAGTCGAGATTGTCGCGCGACAGCACGGGTTCACCGGGTGCGAGTTCGAACGACAGCGCCTGCAGCCGGGCGAGCGAATCCGGCAGCCGGATGATGCGCGCGTGCTTGCCGATCACCTCGCCGCAATAATCGACGAGCGCTTCGAGCGTATAGACGGACGGACCGCCGAGTTCATAGGTGCGGCCCGTCGACGCGTCGAGGTCGAGCACGTTGACGATCGCTTTCGCGACATCGCCGACAAAGATCGGCTGAAAGCGCGCGCCCGCTTTCGCCAGCGGAATCACCGGGAACATGCGCTGCAGGAACGCGAACTTGTTGAGGAACTGGTCTTCGGGACCGAATACGACGGAAGGACGAAAGATCGTCGACGCGAGCATCGACGACGCGTGAATCGCGCGCTCGCCGTCGCCCTTCGAGCGCAGATACATGCTCGGGCCGCGCGGGTCCGCGCCGATCGCGCTGATATGGATCAGCCGGTGCACGCCCTTGCCTTCGCAGGCGGAAACGATTTTGGTCGGCAGTTCGACGTGCGCTTTCGCGAACTCCGGCCCGTACGGATCGCCGCGATGCCCATGCAGCACGCCGACCAGATTGACGACGGCATCCGCGCCTTCGACGAACCGCGCGAGCTGGATAGGATCGAACACATCGGTTTCGACCACATCGATGGGAAGCAGCGTGAGATGCCGCGCGTTATAACGGCGCCGGGTGGCGAGGCGCACCGTCTTGCCGAGTTCGACAAGCGCGTTGACGAGGTGACTGCCGATAAAGCCGGAACCGCCGACGATCGCGATGGTTTGATGTCGCATTTTTCGACTCCCTGATGGAAGCCGCGGCAACGGCTGAGGTTCGAATGCCGCCGCTTGCGTAATGGGTGATCACGCGGCGGCGGCATGGCGCATCGTTACTGCAACGGCTGGATATAACCCAGACGCGCCTTCAGCGATTGCGGGCGGCCTTCGAACAACGCCGCATAGTAGACCGTGTTGGACAGCACGTTCTTCACGTAGTCGCGCGTTTCCTGGAAGGGAATCGCCTCGGCGAAGATCGCGCCTTCGACACCGCGCGGCAACGACGCGCGCCAGTTGCGCGGACGGCCCGGACCTGCGTTGTAACCCGCTGTGGCGAGCACGGCGGACCCGTCGAACTCATTGTAGATCATCGACAGATAGTTCGTGCCGAGCAGGATGTTCGTGTTGATGTCGTTCATCTGCGCACGCGAGATCGTGCCCAGACCGATTTTCTTCGCGACCAGTTGCGCCGTGCCCGGCATCAGCTGCATCAGCCCGCTCGCGCCGACTTCCGAGCGCGCGTTCATGATGAAGCGCGACTCCTGACGGATCAGACCATAGGCCCATTCGACATCGAGCCCGTTCGACTGTGCATCGCGCTCGACGATATCGCGGAACGGCGACAGGAAACGCAGCGAGAAGTCGTGCTCGGTCTTCGTACGATCGGCCGTGTTCACGGCGCGGTCATACAGTTCGATACGGCGCGCGTACTCGGCGGCGGCGATCAGCTGGCGGTCGGTCATGCTGCGCAGAGGCCAGTTCCATTCGCGGTTGCCTTCCAGCCGCAGATTCAGCTGATAGAACTTCTGCGCGAGCGCGAAGCCCGGCGTGTTGCCCGCCTGCTGCACTTCGGCGTCCGTGACCGTGGTCTTCGGCGGCACGACTGTTTTCTGGCCGAGTTCTTCGCCGGCCAGCTGGCCGTAGAAGTTGTATTGCTGGGCGATCGACTCGAATTCCTGATTCGCCGTCGTCACATCGCCTGCGGCCTTCAGCGCGCGCGCGTGCCAATACGCCCACGAGGGTTGGCTGCGCAGCGAAGGCGGCATTTGCTCGATCGACCAGCGCACCATCGTCCAGTCGCCGGCGAGCAGCGCGACGCGCGTGCGCCATTCGTAAGCTGGCGTGGACAGCGGCGCGTTCGCCGACAGCCGGTACCAGTCGACGGCGCCCGGCATCTGCTTCGCCGCCGCCTGATACGCGATCGTGCCCCAGCCGATCGCGCGTTCCGGCGACGTCAGCGACGGCGCGACCGAGCCGAAGGTTGCCGCGGCCATCGCGGGATCGTTGCGGGCCATGCGCGTGATCGCGAGCAGCGCGAGTTGATGCGATTGAGGATCGGCGCCGACGCCGCGCGCGAGCAGCAGCGGCGGTGTAGTTGCCGCCTGATCGAACAGCGTCGGATCAGGGCGGTTGTTGCCGAGCGCGTCGACGAGCTTCGCGCCCGTGCTGGTCTGATTCTGTTCGTACGCGAGACGGATCTGCTGCCAGACGTCGTCGGTCGAGAACTGCTGGTTGATGGCGAGCGACGTGATCAGGTCGACACAGCCGTCGCCGTAGTTGCGCGGATCGACGAGCAGCGCGCGTGCTGCGTCGGTGACGTTCTCGCCTTTCGCCGCGCGCGATTCGAGCGCATAGCACTTGACCTGCGTGTCGTCATTCAGCACGAAGCGCGCGTATTGCTGGTCGAAGTTGCGCCAGTCGTGACGCGCGCCGAGCACGACGAGGTAGTCGTTGCGCATGCGGTCCGCGATGGCCTGGCCGTCATAGCGTTGCAGGAACGACAGCACGGGCGCGTCGTTGGCGTCGATGCGTGGATGGCCCGAGCCGTCGAACAGCTGCGGCTTCAGCTGGAAATATTCCAGATACGAAGGTGCCGGGTAATCCGGAATCATCGCCGCGAGTTGCGCGGCTCGGCCTGCGTCGTTGTTGCGCGCTGCCTCGCGCAACTGCACGAAAATCTGGTCGTCGTTGGTAAGTTGGGAAAGCTGGAGCGGCTTGACGGCGGAGGCCGTGCTGCACGCGACGAGTGCCGCCGCGGCGAGCGCCAGACTGGCCGCGCGATATACTCGGAAGAGGCGTTTGGACATCGTTATTTCTAGAGCGTTTCTGGAGCGCGAATTGAACTCAAGCATAGCATGCAACCCCGGCGCGAAATCGAAAAAGGAACTGCGCGCGACACTGCTGGAAGCGCGTCTGCATGCGGCTCGCGACGCATCGAACAACGATGCGCTGAGCCGTCGCGTGCTTGATGCGTTAACGGTCTATGCGCCCGCAAGTGTAGGGTTGTACTGGCCTTTATCTGGTGAGTTCGATATCCGCGATGCGATCGGCGTGTGGCTTTCGGGTGATGGTGCGCGGCGCGCTGCTTTGCCGGTAATCACGGGGCGTAGCGAACCGCTCGAGTTTCACGTATGGACGCCGGATATGCCGATGCAGGTCGGCGCACACCGGATTCATGAGCCGACTTCCGGCGAGGTCGTCGTGCCGGATCTGCTGTTCGTGCCGTGTGTCGGGTTTGATGCCGATGGGTATCGACTTGGATATGGTGGCGGGTACTACGACCGCACACTTTCTCGCTTTCGCGCTCAGGGTGGCAAGGTGCCTGTTACCGTCGGTGTTGCGTATGAAGCGTGTCGTACAGATGCGCTTTTGCGCGAAGCGCACGATATTCCGCTCGATGCTGTGATTACCGATGCTCGGTGGTATCCGGCGTCCTTAGGCGGACGGTGATTGGGTTGTGGTTTGGTTTGGTTTGGTTTTGTCTTGTTGCTGGCATCCGCGATTTCGTATCCGTACTTCATGCGTTGCCCCTGTGCGGGGCAATGCTCTCAACTTAAGCGTCAAAGCGCTTGTAAACGAGGCATTGCCCCTGTAAACTTGATTGCATAACTCCCTGATAAATCAACGATATGAACTCAAATACCAGCTTCCTCGAGGCTTCTGGCTGAGTTCTCCGAATTCCTGTTCGATCCGGCGCTCGCCGATCGCGTGCGTCGTTCTCCTACCGCCTTTACCCGTAATCGCACACTGACCTTGCCGCGCATGGCTGCGCTGATGATGCCGGGCATGTGCGCAAGCGTGCAGGCCGAACTCGATGCGCTGTTTGGCGCGCTGGATAAGCGCGGCGGCCAGACCCGCGCGGTCAGCGCACAGGCGTTTAGCAAGGCGCGTCGAGGGTTGTCGGCTGATCTGTTCGATCTGGCCCGCGCTCACCTGATTTCTCTGGCTCAACCCCATATCGAATCGATGCGCTGGAACGGCCTGAGGCTGGTCGCCGCTGACGGCAGCCGTCTGCGCGTGAGCACCCGCCGGGGCCATGAACTACGCGCCGATCACTACGTGTTTGCGCTGTTCCTGCCGGGCCCCGAACTGACGTTGCACGCCGCGCTTCACTCCGCCGACGGCGCCGAGCGCCAGATGTTGTTTGAAGCGCTGGATGTGCTCCAGCCGTGTACCGATCTGCTGCTACTTGATCGTGGCTTTATCGGTAACGCGATGGTGGCCACGCTGACGCAGCGCGAGATTGCGTTCTGCATGCGCGTCGATACACATAACTGGAAGTGCGTCACCGACTTCACCCGCAGCGGCGAAGCCGAGCGCATCGTGACGCTACAAGCGCCTTGCGAGCAGGATGCCCGCGACTATGAACTGGCCCGTACACCGAGCACCGTGCGCCTGATACGGGACCTCACGCCCAGCGGTCGCGTGCGTGTGCTGATGACCTCACTGCTCGATGGCCAGCGTTATCCGGCGGCGTCTTTCGGCGCGCTCTATCATCAGCGCTGGCGGGTCGAGGAAGCGTTCAAGCGCCTCAAGCACCGACTGCGACTGGAGGCCGTGACGGGGCTGGATTACCTGGCATTGCAGCAGGATCTGGGCGCAAAAATCCTCGCCGACAACCTGTGCACCTTGCTCAGTGATCTGGATGTCTCACACGATAATGTCTGTGCCAGCCGCCCTAACCGGGTGTACGCACGCGGCGTGCTCAAGCCCATTCTCGGTGCGTGTCTTCTACGCGTGCGCCACTGTCTGGAAGGCCTCGCCACGCTGCTTGCGCTCATCCATCAGAACCGATGTCGCATACAGCCCGCGCGTTCATATCCTCGACCACCCGGAAAAACCAAGCCCCATTGCCATCTCACGTACAAGTTCGCCTGATGGAATGGGGCTTAAGTTGAGAGCATTGCTGTGCGGGGCGGCACTTACTTTCTTTGCCGCCGCAAAGAAAAGCAAAGAAAGCGGGCTAACCCCGCCAGTCCTAGTCGCTGCCTGCGGGCCCCCAGCGGGTCCCGCACTCCAGACGGCATCACACTTTTCCACGCGTGTTGCCAGCGCCTTGAACAGGCACATCACCCACTCCACTCACCCGTAGCGCAGCCAGCGGCAGCGAACGGTCTGCGCCGCCCAGGTGGCAAACGGTGTGTAGGTTGTCGCGCCGTACGCGTTGGCGCTCCTACGACACCGATCCCGCTTTTCAGTCCGGAGTGATGCACTTTCGTCGGGATGGCCTACACACAGTTTGCCACCTGGGCGGCCGTGGACTTCTGCTAACGCAGTCCGTGACGTGGGAGTGTGAAGTGGGGGATGCGAATCCAGGAGCGCGGGCAACGAGCATTGGGTAGCTCGATGCCGCGTGGAGTGCGGGACCCGCTGGGGGCCCGCAGGCGAACACAAGAACTGGCGGGGTGAGCGGCTTTCTTTTGCCTACTTTTCTTTGCCGCACCCAAACCCTGACCATCAGGTGTCAACGATGTCCCCGTACATGTGTCAACCATGTCTCCAGTCTGTACACCGCTGCAAAGAAAAGTAGGTGCCGCCCCGCACAGGGGCAACGCCTGAAGCACCGATACGAAATCGCGGATGCGACCCACGAAATCGCGGATGCGACCCACGAATTCGCGGATGCCAGCGAAGAAAAAACAAAAAGCAAGGAATGGCGACTAGCGTCGCAGACAAAAAACTACAAAGAAGCAGCGGCCCGCGCAGCGGTGTCATAGAGCCCAGAAGCATTCCGCATCAACTGCGCGGCCTCGCCGATTTGCTCATTGGTGAGCCCGCTCTCTTTCAAAGTCGCGATGAGGCAACTCTCGCGCACCTCCCGATACTTCATACACAAATCGCGCCCCGCCTGCGTCGCGGAAAAGAACACTTCCTTGCCGGTCTTTTCGCTTTTTACATACCCTCTAGCTACGAGCTTCTTGAGCGCATAAGTCGCCACGTGCGTATCCTCGATGTTCAGCACGAAGCAGATGTCGGCAATCTTCTTGCGTCGCTCCCGATGACTCACATGATGCAGCAGCGATACCTCAATCGCCGTCATGTCCTTGTCCCCGGCCGCCGCCATGCAACGGACCATCCAGCGGTTGAACGCGTTGCTCGCCATGATCAGTCCATATTCCAGTTCGGACAATTCCGCACTGGACTCAGAAACAAGATGTTCCGATGAGACGATTTTGGTCGGGTGACGCGCCATGGTGATTTTTCTTAGGTAAGCGTGATGGTTGACCGAAGTGTACGACTTCCATCCGACGTGCGCGAGCCTGGGGACATCGCTTATTGATAATTTGTCGATATTTTATTGAGAATGTACGCTATCGCGAGAAAGCAGCCGAACACATTCGTCGGATGAACGTGCTGCAACTCGCCCAACCCAGGAACGATGACACCAACCCGCGATGACTGAAGCCCGGATCTTCCCGCTCGGCGACGCCGCCCTCGTCTGCGAGGCGCCGCCGCCTGCCACGCTCGATTGCCAGCGCCGCGTATGGTCGGCCGCGCAGGCCGCGCGCGATTGGCCGCACGTGCTCGAAGTCGTGCCCGGCATGAACAACCTGACCGTGATCTTCGATCCGCTCGAAGCCGATCCCGACGAGTTGTCGGCCAGGCTCAGAGCTGCCTGGGACGGCGCCAGCGCCGCGCCCGCCGAAGGCCGCGAAGTGGAGATTCCCGTGCAGTACGGCGGCGAGTACGGCCCGGATCTGAAGGCGGTCGCCGATCACACCGGCCTCACCGTGAAGGACGTCGTCGAGCGGCATGCAGGGGGCCACTACATCGTATTCTTTCTCGGCTTCCAGCCGGGCTTCGCCTACATGGGCGGGCTTGAAGAAGCGCTGCACGCGCCGCGCCGCAGCGAGCCGCGGCTCGAAGTGCCCGCCGGCTCGGTCGGCATCGGCGGCGCGCAGACGGGCATCTATCCGGCGACGTCGCCCGGCGGCTGGCAACTGATCGGCCGCACCGCGCAGAAACTCTTCGACCCGTCGCGCAATCCGCCCACGCTCCTGCAACCGGGCGATCGCGTCCGCTTCACCATCGCGGGGCTACACGCATGATCGACGTGATACGCGCGGGTCTTCTGACCACGATCCAGGATCTCGGACGGCATGGCTTCCGCCATCTCGGCGTCGCGATGTGCGGCGCACTCGACCGGCTGTCGCTTGAAGTCGGCAACCGGCTGGTCGGCAACCGGCCCGATGCCGCCGGACTCGAAATCACCTTCGGCCCGACCGTGCTGCGCTTCCCGCGTGCGACGCGCGTCGCGATCACGGGCACCGACTTCGGGGCGACGCTCGACGGCAGGCCCGTCTATTCGTACTGGAGCCTGCCCGTAAAGGCCGGCCAGGAACTGACGCTGAACGTGGCGAAACGGGGGATGCGCGGCTACGTGTGCATCGCAGGCGGTATCGACGTGCTGCCGATGCTCGGCTCGCGCAGCACCGATCTGCAAGCGGGCTTCGGCGGGCTCGGCGGCCGTGCGTTGCGCGACGGCGACCGGCTGCCCATCGGTGCGCCGCGTGCGGGCGCGGGTTCCGGCTTTTCGCCCGACGCGCCCGAGTTCGGCGTGAAGGCGCCCGCGTGGTGCAAGTTCGTGCTCGTCGACGAACCGACGCGGCGCGGCCGGCATCCGTCGGGCGTCGCGTGGGCGCCGCCCGTTCGCGTGCTGCCCGGCCCCGAGTACGAGAGCTTCACGGCCGACGCGCAGCAAGCCTTCTGGAACGACGAATGGCTCGTCACGCCAAACAGCAATCGCATGGGCTACCGGCTGTCGGGCACCGAACTCAAGCGCACGAACAAGACGGATCTGCTGTCGCACGCGGTGATGCCCGGCACGATCCAGGTGCCGCCGAACGGCCAGCCGATCATCCTGATGAGCGACGCGCAGACCACGGGCGGCTATCCGAAGATCGGCACCGTGATTCACGCGGATTTGTGGAAGCTTGCGCAGGTGCGCCTGAACGGCGCGGTGCGCTTCATTCCGACCACACCTTTCGAGGCGCGTCAGGCGCTGATCGAAGAACGCAAATACCTGCGGCAGATCGACGCCGCTATCGGCATGCATGAAGAACGCTGCGCGCGCCTAGCCGCGCCCGCAGCGGTGTAAGACCAGCGAGGACATCATGGAAATCGATTTGAACGCCGACCTCGGCGAAGGATGCGGCTCCGACGAGGCGCTGCTCGATCTCGTCAGCTCGGCGAATATCGCGTGCGGCTGGCACGCAGGCGGACCGAACGCGATGCGCGAATGCGTGCGGTGGGCGGTGCAGAAAGGCGTGTCGATCGGCGCGCATCCGAGCTTCAACGACCCGGAAAACTTTGGCCGCAAGGAAATGGATCTGCCTGCGGGCGAGATCTACGCGGGCGTGCTGTATCAGCTCGGCGCGCTGTCGGCGATTGCCCAGGCGGAAGGCGGTCGCATCGCGCACGTGAAGCCGCATGGCGCGCTCTATAACCAGGCCGCGCGCGATCCGAAGATCGCCGATGCCATCGTGTCGGCCGTGCATGACTTCGATCCGTCCGTGGCCGTGTTCGCACTCGCGAACAGCGGACTCGTGACGGCTGCGCGCAACGTCGGCCTCGTTGCCATCGAGGAAGTGTTCGCCGACCGCGGCTATCGCGCGGACGGTTCGCTCGTGCCGCGCAAGGAGCCGGGCGCGCTGCTCGAAGACGAAGACGAAGTGCTCGAACGCACGCTGACGATGGTGCGCGAACAGCGCGTGCAGGCCGTGAGCGGCGAATGGGTGCCGCTCAACGCGCAAACCATCTGCCTGCACGGCGACGGCCCGCATGCGCTCGCGTTTGCACGCCGCATCCGCAATGCGCTCGAAGCGGCGGGAATCGGCGTGCACGCGGCCAACGCGGCGCGCGTCTGATTCGCGGATTTGCTCAGGCGCCCGCTCATGCACTCGCTCATGCACTCGCTCATGCACTCGCTCAGGCACCCACTCAAGCAGCAGTCGACGCCCCGCTTTTCGCGGGGCGTTTGCCAAACGCAACACCAACAGTTGCCAACGGCTTTTTGACGCATCAGAAGTTCGGCAGTACCCGATGTAGTACCCCGGCAGCATCGCAGCACATGCAGCACCCGCAGCAACGACAGGGAAGTACGCGAGGCGGCCGCAGAAGCCGCACGCAACGAGGGCAACCGGGCCGACACGCATCGCCCGGCTTCATTAAAGTTCGCCGCCACGAGCGGTGTCCCAATGCAGGACCACCTCTGGAGATCTAGATGCAGTCAACCGTCAACCTATGGCCGCTCATTGGCGTCGCGGTCATCATCGTCGGCTTTGTATTGCGCTTCAATCCGATGCTGATCGTGGCCGCCGCCGCCGTCATCACCGCGATCGCCGCGCATTTTCCGCCCGACAGAATTCTCGCTGCGATCGGCAGCGGCTTCATCAAGACGCGCAACATTCCCCTCATCATCCTGCTGCCGCTCGCGGTCATCGGCCTGCTCGAACGGCACGGGCTGCGCGAGCGCGCGCAGACGTGGATCGCGAGCATCAAGGCGGCAACGGCCGGGCGTCTCCTGATCGTGTATCTGCTCGTGCGTGAACTGACCGCGGCCGTCGGCCTGACGGGTCTCGGCGGGCATCCGCAGATGGTGCGTCCGCTGATCGCGCCGATGGCGGAAGGCGCGACGGAAACGCGTTTCGGCAAGCTCAGCGACGCCGTGCGCTACAAGCTGCGCGCGTTCTCGGCGGCGACGGACAACGTCGGCCTGTTCTTCGGCGAGGACATCTTCGTCGCGTTCGGCGCGATCGTGCTGATGGTCACGTTCCTGAAGGAAGCGGGCATCACCGTCGAGCCGATCCACGTCGCCGTGTGGGGCATCCCGACGGCCATCTGCGCGTTCCTGATTCACGGCTTCCGGCTGTACCTGCTCGATCGCAAGCTGGAGCGCGAGCTGCGCGGCAACGTTGCAAACACCAACAACAACGCGACGGGCAAGCCCGCCGCGCATTCCGCCACGTCGGCCACCGGGGACGAAGCATGACACTCACCATCAACTATCTGTTCTGGCTGCTCGGCATCGTGCTGCTGGTGATCGGCGGCATGATCGTCACCGATCGCGACCATCCGCGCCGCTTTACGGCAGGCGGCTTCTGGATCATCTATGCACTTATCTTCCTGATCGGCGACAGGCTGCCCGTCGAACTGGTCGGCGCGCTCGTCATCGTGATGGCGCTGATCGCGGGCTTCGGCGGCGTGACGGCCGCAAAGCCGAAGGTGCTGTCGGAAGCGGCGCGCAAGGCGAGCGCCGAGCGTCTGCGCAACAAGCTCTTCGTCCCCGCGCTGACGATTCCCGTCGTCACGGTGATCATCACGCTGACGGCGAGCCATCTGGTGTTTGGCGGCACGCCGCTGATCGAGCAGAAGAACGTCACGCTGATCGGCTTCGGCATCGGCTGCGTGATTGCGCTGGCGTTCGCCTGCGTGATGACGCGCGACACCGTCGGCCAGTCGATGAAGGAAGCGCGCCGCCTCGTCGATGCGCTGTCGTGGGCCGCCGTGCTGCCACAGATGCTCGGCATGCTCGGCCTCGTGTTCTCGGACGCGGGCGTCGGCAAGGCAGTTGCGCACGTGACCACCGCCTACATCAGCCTGGACTACCGGCTGATCGCGGTGGCCGTGTACTGCATCGGCATGGCGCTCTTCACGATGGTGATGGGCAATGGCTTCGCGGCCTTCCCGGTGATGACGGGCGGCGTCGGCGTGCCGATCCTCGTCAACGTGTTTCACGGCAACCCGGCCGTGATGGTCGCGATCGGCATGTTCTCCGGCTACTGCGGCACGCTGATGACGCCGATGGCCGCGAACTTCAACATGGTGCCCGCGGCGCTGCTGGAACTGCCCGACAAGAATGCCGTGATCAAGGTACAGATTCCGACGGCGTTGTCGCTGCTCGTCGTGAACATCTTCCTGCTCAACTTCCTGATGTTCCAGTAGTGCGGTTCCTGTAGCGCGTCTCTGCGGACGGCTCGCGACAGCCTGTTTTCAGGATTTGCGATCCGTTTGCATGCTACATGTCAAAAGGCGCACCGCGCTTTTTAGGATGCATCTGATAGTTTGGCCAAAGCCCCGGACCTAACCTGTGAGCGTCCCATCGTTCACAGGGTCCGGCGCTCCGAAGATCGGGCGCCGGCTCTTTCGAGAGTCTGGAGAGCAATGCCATGCAAGCGCAGTCCGCCGTCCCTTCCTCTTCCTTCGCCCGTCACACCGTCCCCGTCACGCTCGCGTTCGCACTCGAAGCGCATCGCGCCTGCCGTTTCCACGAAGCCGAATCGCTGTACCGCGAGGCACTCGACATCTGCCCGGACCATCCGCACGCGCTGCACTGCTTCGGCGTGCTGCTGCACCAGCGCGGCCAACATCAGGAAGCGCTCGACTACATCGACCGCTCACTCGAACTCGAGCCGGACGTTGCCGAATGCTGGAACGACCGTGGTTTCATCGCGGACGCGCTCGCCGACAAGGCGCTGGCGCTGCGTTGCTACCGTGTGTCACTGGCGCTCGATCCGCGCTCGCCCGATGCGCATAACAACATCGCCGTGGCGCTCGAAGCGCAAGGCAAACTCGACGAAGCGGTGCATCACTATCGCGAGGCATTGAAGATCGATCCGACGCTCGCCGACGTGCATCTGAATCTCGGCTCGGCGCTCGACCGCCTGATGCAGTTCGACGACGCCGACGAGCACTATCGCGCGCTGTTGTCGCTGAATGCGCGTACGGTCAATGTCTGTCTGAAGAATGACGGCTCGCCGGCGCGTCAATAAGGATCGACGACGAACCCGCGCTGCCGCAGAAGTTGCAGCACGCCTTTCTGTCCGCCCAGATGCAGCGCGCCGATCGCGACGAACACGGGCTTGTTCGGCGCGGAGATCGCGAGCATCCGGTTGACGAAGCGCCGGTTGCGCTCGAACACGATCTTGTTGTCGACCTGCGCGGAGATGCGCCTGTCGCGTGCGAGCTTCTCCGACTTCGCCGCTTCCCACGCAGCAATTGCATCGGCGTCGCCGACCCGCCACAAGCGGTGCAAGGTCCGCACGTCCGTGACATTTTCGGCGGGCGTCTGCACGAGATCCTGCGCGAGCATTTCGCGCTGCTGCGCCAGCGTCAGCCCCGTGAACGCGCGCATCTGTTCGGCGAGCCGTTCCAGTCCCACAACCCTCCCCTTCTGCCGCAAATACACGTTCTGCAGCTGCGCTTCCGTGCCGTATTCGGTTTGCAGGCCGGCGGAGAGGGAATCGTAGGTTTCGACCAGCAACGCGGCGAGCCACGGCCGCATCTTGCGGATTTCATCGAGCGCGGCGGGATTGCTGCGCAGACGCATCTCCAGCTTGTGCCACAACGGCTCGGGCAACAGCTTCGGCAGACATTGATACGAGCAGACGCCGTACTTCGACACGTCGTCCTGTGAGACGAGCAGATCGTCGGGCGACAGTTCGAGCGCAAGTGTGGGCGACGCGGCCAGCGCACCGAGAATCGGCGCACGGAACGGATGATTCGGCGGATAGTCGTTCGGATCGCCGACATGCAGCGTGCCGAGCAGATAGATCGTCGTCCTGCCGCGTGTCGCGACATAGAACGGCATACGCGCCGGTTGCGCGCGCACGGGACCGCTCGCGGTCGTACCGCTGGCGTAAGAAGGCGGTGGATTGAAACCTGGCAGCGTCGCGCGGGGCTGCGACGTGTCGCGCGGCACGGCGACGGCGGGACGGCCGGCCTGATTGGCCTGCGCGGCTTGCACCGGCGTGTTCGCTGCGGCGCCCGCGGCATGTGCCGGGGCGATCACATCGAACGCATGCAACGGCAAAAACGGGCATTGCGCCGCCACGACGAGCGCCGCGCCAACCAGCACGCGAGCAACCCACCGATACGAAGACACAATGCGCGCGCCGCTCGCATGCCTCGCATGCAAACGACGCGCGTGACGGCGCGTGTGACCACGCGCCGTCACCCCATCATGCATTCGTGTCTTCTCCCACCTCCTCGGCGCGATGACACGAGACCTGACGACCATCCACTTCACGTAGCTTCGGCTCTTCTTGTCGGCAACGCTCGATAGCATACGGGCAACGCTGATGAAACGTACAGCCCGACGGCGGATTGAGCGGCGACGGCATTTCGCCTTGCAGCTTGATCTGGATGCGTCGGTCGGCTTCGAAGATCGACGGCGTCGCGGACATCAGCGCCCGCGTGTACGGATGGCGCGGCTTGCTGAAGATGCGTTTCTTGTCGCCGAGTTCGGCAACGCCGCCGAAGTACATCACCATCACGTCGTCCGCAATGTGCTCGACCACCGACAGGTTATGCGAGATGAACACATAGCTCGTCTTGAACTCGTCCTGCAGATCCATGAACAGGTTCAGGATCTGCGCCTGGATCGACACGTCGAGTGCGGAGACGGGTTCGTCGGCGACGACGATCTGCGGATCGAGAATCATCGCGCGCGCAATCGCGACGCGCTGGCGCTGGCCGCCCGAGAACATATGCGGATAACGCTTCGCGTGCTCGGGGCGCAGGCCGACCGTGCGCATCATGTGCGCGATGCGCTCGGTGCGCTCGGTCGCGCTCAGTTGCGTGTTGATCGCGAGCGGCTCGCCGAGCGTCTGCTCGACGGTCTTGCGCGGATTCAGCGACGCGAACGGGTTCTGGAACACCATCTGCACGCGGCGGCGCAGCTGCGCGATCTTCTCGTGGCTCGCGCCCGCCACGTCTTCGCCGTCGATCAGCAGACGGCCGGACGAGGGCGATTCGATCATCGTCAGCTGGCGCGCGAGCGTCGATTTGCCGCAGCCGGATTCGCCGACCACCGCGAGCGTCTTGCCGCGATCCAGGCGAAACGACACGCCATTCAGCGCCTTCACGGTGCCGTGGCCGAACATGCCGCGCTTCACATCGTAGTGACGCGCGAGGTTGTCGGCGACCAGCACGTGATCGCCTGCGGACTTCGT
The DNA here is from genome assembly GCF_007995085.1 of Paraburkholderia azotifigens. GTDB lineage: Bacteria > Pseudomonadota > Gammaproteobacteria > Burkholderiales > Burkholderiaceae > Paraburkholderia > Paraburkholderia azotifigens. Next base: position 2,720,526 of record NZ_VOQS01000001.1, on the reverse strand, counting down.
ATCGGAGCGCCGCGTTTCGGGTACTGCATTCATCGTGCGCCTCCGTGTTGAATGGCATCGCGAACCAGGTTCAGCGGCTTGATGCAGCGGACCTGGGCTGCCGCGTCGTGATCGGCCAGCGGCGCCAGTGCGGGCCGCGCCTTGTTGCAGTCGTCGACGACGTACTTGCAGCGCGGCGCGAACAGGCATCCTTTGGGACGGTCGTCGCGTCCCGGCACCATGCCCGGCAGCGCGGACAGCCGCACCGCGCCGACGTTGTGCTCGGGAATCGCCGCGAGCAGCGCTTCCGTGTACGGATGATGCGGCGCGGTGAAGATGTCGGGCACGCGGTTGGTTTCGATGACCTCGCCCGCGTACATCACGGCCACGCGCTGCGCGACTTCCGACACGACGGCCAGATCGTGCGAGATCAGCACGAGCGCCATGCCGCGCTCCTTCTGCAACTGCACCAGCAATTGCATGATCTGCGCCTGAATGGTCACGTCGAGCGCGGTGGTCGGCTCGTCCGCGATCAGCAGCTTCGGGTTGCACGCGACCGCCATCGCGATCATCACGCGCTGGTTCATGCCGCCCGACATCTGATGCGGGAACGTGTTGATGCGGTTCTTCGCGTCGGGAATGCCGACCTGGTCGAGCAGTTCGAGCGCGCGTCTGTTCAACGCATCGCCGCGCAGCCCTTCGTGCAGCTTCAGCACTTCCTTGATCTGATAGCCGACCGTGTAGCTCGGGTTCAGGCTCGTCAGCGCGTCCTGAAACACCATCGCGACATCCTTGCCGATGATCTTGCGGCGCGCTTTCGGCGACGCGTTCAGCAGATCCTTGCCGTCGAACGTGACTTCGTCGGCCGTGACCTTGCCGGGCGCGTCGATCAGGCCCATCAGCGCCATCATCGTCACGCTCTTGCCCGAGCCCGATTCGCCCACGACGCCGACCACTTCGCCCGGCGCCACGTTCAGATTGATTCGATCCACAGCGGGCAGACCGCCGAAGTTCACCGCCAGATTGCGGATGGTCAAAAGGTTACCGTTGCTCATGTCAGGCCAGCCGTTTGAGTTTCGGGTCGAGTGCGTCGCGCAGCCCGTCGCCGAGCAGGTTGATCGAGAGCACCGAGATCAGGATGGCGAGACCGGGCATGGTGACGATCCACCATGCGCTGTCGATGTAGTCGCGAGCCGACGCGAGCATCGCGCCCCACTCCGCCGACGGCGGTTGCACGCCGAGGCCGAGGAAGCCGAGCGCGGCGGCATCGAGAATCGCCGACGAAAAGCCGAGCGTGGCCTGCACGATGAGCGGCGCCGTGCAGTTCGGCAGCACCTGCGAGAACATCAGGCGAGCCGTGCCGGCACCCGCGACGCGCGAGGCCATCACGTATTCCTTGTGCAATTCGCCGAGCGCCGACGCGCGCGTCAGACGCACATAACCCGGCAACGCGACGATCGCGATCGCCAGCATCGTGTTCACCAGACCCGGACCGATGATAGCGACCACGGCGACGGCGAGCAGCAGCGACGGCAGCGCGAGCAGCACGTCCATGATGCGCATGATCGGCGTGTCGGCCCACTTCTCGAAGAACGCCGCGATGAGACCGAGCACGATGCCGGGAATCAGCGCGAGGATCACCGACACGAAGCCGATCCAGAACGACAGACGCGCGCCGTACATCAGACGCGAGAGGATGTCGCGGCCCGCTTCGTCGGTGCCGAGAATGAACTTCCAGTTGCCGCCGTCGAGCCATGCGGGCGGAATCTTCACGGAATCGCGGTACTGCTCGATCGGGCTGTGCGGCGCGATCAGCGGCGCGAAGATCGCGACGAAGATCAGCACCAGCACGATGGTGCCCGCCGCGACGGCGCCGCGATTGCGCGAGAAGTTGGACCAGAATTCACGGGCGGCGAGTGCACGGCCGCTGGGCGGCGTGACTGCCTGGGGGACGGTATTTTGAATGTCTGCCACGGTTTTTACCTCGTATGGCGAATGCGTGGGTTGAGCACGCCGTACAACAGATCGACGACGAGGTTCACGACGATCACGAGTGTCGCGATCATCAGGATACCGCCCTGCACGACGGGATAGTCGCGCCGGCCGATCGCATCGATCAGCCATTTGCCGATGCCCGGCCACGAGAACAAGGTCTCCGTCAGCACCGCGCCCGCAAGCAGTGTGCCGACCTGCAGACCAATCACGGTCACGACAGGGATCAGCGCATTGCGCAGCGCATGCACGACGATCACGCGGCCCGGCGACAAACCCTTCGCGCGCGCGGTGCGGATGTAGTCTTCGCGCAGCACTTCGAGCATCGACGAACGCGTCATCCGCGCGACTACGGCGAGCGGAATCGTGCCGAGGACGATGGACGGCAGGATCAGATGCGACAGCGCCGAGCGGAACGAGCCTTCGTCCGTGCCGGGCAGCAGCGAGTCGATCAGCAGGAAACCGGTCACGTGCGGAATGTCGTATTCGACGGCAATGCGGCCCGAGACGGGCGTCCAGCCAAGCTTCGACGAGAAGAACATGATGAGGATCAAGCCCCACCAGAAGATCGGCATCGAATAGCCGGTGAGGGCCGTGCCCATCACGCCGTGATCGACCACGGAGCCGCGCCGCAGCGCCGCGAACACGCCCGCGGGCAGCCCGACGATCAATGCGAACAGCATCGCGCAGATCGACAGCTCGACGGTGGCGGGGAAACGGGCCAGGAATTCGTCCATCACGCTGGTATTGGTGATGATCGACGTGCCGAGGTTCCCCTGCAGCGCATGGCCGACGTAATGGAGGTACTGAATGGGCAGCGGTTCGTCGAGCCCGAGTCGGTGCATCGCGGCTGCGTGCATGGCAGGGTCGACGCCGCGCTCGCCCATCATCACTTCGATGGGGTCGCCCGGAATCAGGTGAATGAGCGCGAACGCGAGGATCGTGATACCGATGAAAGTCGGTATGACCATCCCGATGCGGCGCAAAACGAATCGGAACATGGTTCGTCCCTATGGTCTTGGTGAGAAAAAACGCAACCGGCGACGAGGGCTCGTGACCCCGGTCGCCGGACCATTTCGACCAGTCTTCTAACCGAACGAAAAGCGTACTGCGTCTGGGACGCGGCGGGCAACGAAAGCCGCCGCATCGCGAGATTTACTTCATGCTCACGCCGTCGAAGCGCGCGTAGCCCAGCGGCTCGATACGCATATCGACGACCTTCTTGCTCACCGGCTGATACACCGTCGAGTGAGCGATCGGCGAGAACGGCAGTTGCTGCGCGAAGATCTGCTGAGCCTGCGTGTAAGCCTTCGTGCGATCTGCCTGAGCCGTGGTTTCGCGGCCCTTCTTCACCAGATCGTCGAACGGCTTGTAGCACCACTTCGAGAAGTTGTTGCCGTTCACCGCGTCGCAGCCGAGCAGCGTGCCGAGCCAGTTGTCGGGGTCGCCGTTGTCGCCCGTCCAGCCGATCAGCATCGTGTCGTCTTCGCCCGCGTGCGCGCGCTTGATGTACTCACCCCACTCGTACGTGACGATCTTCGCCTTCACGCCGATCTTGGCCCAGTCGGCCTGGATCATTTCGGCCATCAGCTTGCCGTTCGGGTTGTATGCGCGCTGCACGGGCATCGCCCACAGCGTGATGTCGAAACCGTTCGGGAAGCCGGCCTTCGCGAGCAGCGCCTTGGCCTTCTCCGTATCGTACGACGGCATCTTCAGGTTCTTGTCGTACGACCATTGAGTAGGCGGCATCGGATTCGTCGCGGCCTGGCCTGCGCCCTGGTACACGGAATCGATGATTGCCTTCTTGTTGATCGCCATGTCGAGCGCCTGACGCACTTCGAGCTTGTCGACCGGCTTGTGCTGGACGTTGTACGACAGATAGCCCAGGTTGAAGCCCGGCTGCGACGGCATGTCGAGGTTCGAGTCGGCCTTCAGCGGCGCGATGTCGGCGGGACGCGGATAGCTCATCACCTGACATTCGTCGCGCTTGAGCTTCTGCACGCGCACGCCCGGATCAGGCGTGATCGAGAAGATCAGCTTCGAAAGCTTGACCGTGTTCGGCTTCCAGTAATCCGGGTTGCCGTCGAAACGGATCGTCGCGTCCTTCGTGTAGCTGCGGAAGATGAACGGGCCCGTACCGACCGGCTTCTGGTTGATGTCGGCGGCCTTGCCGTCCTTCATCAGCGAATCCGCATATTCGGCCGACAGGATCGACGCGTATTCCATCGCCAGATTCTGGATGAACGGCGCGTTGACTTCCTTCAGCGTGAACTTGACCGTGTACGGGTCGACCTTTTCGACCTTGTCGATCAGCTTGTCGAGGCCCATGTCGGTGAAGTACGGGAACTGCACCGGGTATGCCTTGCGGAACGGCTGGTTCGTATCCAGCATGCGCTGGAACGTGAACACGACGTCATCCGCGTTGAATTCGCGAGTCGGCTTGAACCAGGATGTCGTGTGGAATTTGACGCCGTGGCGCAGATGGAACGTGTACGTCTTGCCGTCCGGCGAGACATCCCACTTCTCTGCGAGGCCAGGCTCGACCTTCGTGCCGCCGCGTTCGAATTCGACGAGGCGGTTATAAACCGTGAACGTATTGGCCGTGAAATCCACGCCCGTGGTGTACTGCGCCGGATCAAAGCCCGCCGGACTGCCTTCCGAGCAGTAAACGAGGGTTTTGTTCGGAATATCGGCGGCGTTCGCCAGTTGGGTCCCCGCCATCGATGCCGCTGCCGTCGCGACCAGCATCGTGAGCCGTGCCGCGCGCAACAGTTTGTTTTGCTTCATGTTTCCTCCAGGTTCAGCGCCGGCAAAAACCAGCGTAGCGCGATATTAGTGAGTTTTGCCAGGGGCCGCAATTGGAGTAAATTAACTTTGTTAAGTAGACGAACCCGCCGAAAACGGCGCTGCCGCGCAATGCGCGGCAGCCGGCTCGAATTTCAGCGAATTTGGGACCAGAAGCGGCCAGTTGGCTACTTCAGGCCGACGTTCCAGAACTGCGTCGGGCCAAACGGGTCGATCTTGAACCCCGTGATGGCCTTCGAAAGCGGCTGGTAAACCGTCGAATGTGCAATCGGCGTGAAAGGTACTTGCTGTTTGAAGATCTGCTGTGCCTCGGTGTAGTCCTTGGTGCGCACGGCCATGTCCGTCGTGCTGCGGGCCTGCTTGATGAGATCGTCGAACGGCTTGTAGCACCATTTGGAGAAATTGCTGCCGTTGACGGCGTCGCAGCCGAGCAGCACGCCGAGCCAGTTGTCGGGGTCGCCGTAGTCGCCCGTCCATCCGATCAGCATCGCTTCGTGCTCGCCGCTGTGCGCGCGGCGGATGTACTCGCCCCACTCGTACGTGACGATCTTCGTCTTCACCCCGATCTTCGCCCAGTCGGCCTGCAGCATTTCGGCCATCAGGCGCGCGTTCGGGTTGTACGGACGCGACACGGGCATCGCCCACAGCGTCAGGTCGAAGCCGTCCGGCAAGCCGGCCTGCTTGAGCAGATCCTTCGCCTTGTCGACGTCGTACGGTGCGTCTTTCAGGCTCTTGTCGTAGCCCCACTGCGTCGGCGGCATCGGGTTCGTCGCGGCCTGGCCCGCACCCTGATACACCGAATCGATGATCGCCTTCTTGTTGACGGCCATGTCGAGCGCGCGGCGCACGAGCACGTTGTCGAGCGGCTTTTTGCTTGTGTTGTACGCGATGAAGCCGAGATTGAAACCGACCTGATGCGGCAGCGCGAGCGACGTATCCGACTGGATCTGCGGAATGTCGGCGGGCTTCGGATAGCTCATCACCTGACATTCGTTGCGTTTGAGCTTCTGCAGACGCACGGACGGATCGACGGTAATCGCGAAGATCAGCTTGCTCACCTTCACGACGCCCGGCTTCCAGTAGTCCGGGTTGCCGTCGTAGCGGATCGTCGCGTCCTTCGTGTAGCTGCGGAAGATGAACGGCCCGGTGCCGACGGGAAACTGGTTGATGTCGGATGCCTTGCCCGCCTTGAGCAGCTGGTCGCCATATTCGGCCGACAGGATCGACGCGAACGGCATCGCGATCTGCTGCAGGAACGGCGCGTCCACTTCCTTCAGCGTGAAGCGCACGGTGTAAGGATCGAGCGCCTCGACCTTGCTGATGTTCTTCGCCAGCCCGAGATCGGTGAAGTACGGGAACGGCACGTTATACGCCTTGCGGAACGGATGCTCGGGATCGAGCATGCGCGTATACGTGAACACGACGTCGTCAGCGTTGAACTCGCGCGTCGGCTTGAAGAAAGACGTCGTGTGGAACTTCACGCCGTGGCGCAGGTGAAACGTGTATTGCAGGCCGTCGCTGGAGACGTCCCACTTTTCTGCGAGACCCGGCTCGATGTCGGTACTGCCGTGACCGAACTCGACCAGCCGGTTATAGACCGTGTACGAGCCTGCGCTGAACTCGACGCTCGTCGTGTACTGCGCGGTGTCGAAGCCGGCGGGACTGCCTTCGGAACAGAAGATGACCGTCTTGTCAGGCAGCGACGCGGCGGCGCTCAGGCTGGGCGCGACGCACGCCGCGACGATCGCGACGGCGGACAGGACGGGCAAACAGGACTTGCGGACTGCAGACAGCGTCGATGACATTGGCATGTTGTTCTCCGCGAGGCAGCTGGGTCGAGTGCCTTTGGATCATAGTCAGCCAATATTCAGATTCAATATGGGTTTTCACCGCGTGGGTTTTCACCGCGCTTGCATGACAACGCAATGAATGCGAGGCGGCGTGCGTGTCCGCGAATGTGCAATAAAAAAGCGGCGTACGCTTGCGCGCACACCGCTCTTCATTGCAGCAACAGAAACGTCAGACGCCCAGCCGTTCGCAAATCGACTTCGTCGCGGCCGCACCGTTGAGGGTATAGAAATGCAGCCCCGGCACTTTTGCATCGACGAGACGGCGGCACAGGTTCGTCACCACGTCGAGGCCGAACGCGCGGATCGACTCGCGGTCGTCGCCGAAACTCTCCAGCCGGCGCGCGACCCAGCGCGGCACTTCCGCGCCGCACATTTCGGAGAAGCGCATCAGCTGCGAGAAGTTCGTGATGGGCATGATGCCCGGCACGATGGGCACATCCACGCCCAGCTTGTGCGCATCGTCGACGAAGCGGAAATAGGCATCCGCATTGAAGAAGTACTGCGTGATCGCCGAATTGGCGCCCGCCTTCACCTTGCGCGCGAAGTTCTCGAGATCATGCTTCGGCGAACGCGACTGCGGATGGTACTCGGGATACGCGGCAACTTCGATGCAGAACCAGTCGCCGAATTCGGCGCGGATGAAGCTCACCAGTTCCGACGCATAGCGCAGCTCGCCGACCTCGCCCATGCCGGACGGCAGATCGCCGCGCAACGCGACGATATGACGGATGCCATGCGAGCGGTACTCGTTGAGAATCGCTCGCAGGCTGTCCTTCGACGAGCCGATGCACGACAGGTGCGGCGCGGCTTCGAGGCCGTCCTTCGACATGTCGAGCACGGTGTCGAGCGTGCCTTGCTGCGTCGACCCGCCGGCGCCGAACGTGACGGACACGAACTTGGGCTTGAGCGGCAGAAGCTGCGCGCGTGTCGCACGCAGCTTCTCGAGCCCTTCCTGCGTCTTCGGCGGGAAGAATTCGAATGAAAGTTCGATAGGGTTCATGATCCTGTTGGCAACCCGTCAGCCGATACTGCGGTTGCCGAAGATGAGCGCGGACAGCAGCCACGAAACGATGCTGTACAGGATCGAGCCGAAGAACGCCGACCAGAAACCCGACACTTCGAAGCCCTTCAGCAGCGACGCGCACAGCCAGAAGCACAGCGCATTCACCACGAGTATGAAGAGCCCGAGCGTGAGGATCGTGACGGGCAACGTCAGCAGGATCAGCACCGGCCGCAGGACGGCATTGATGAGCCCGAGCACGAGCGCGACGATCAGCGCAGTGCCGAAACTGCGGATGTGAATCGACGGCACGATGTAGGTGATGATCAACAGCGCGAGCGCGTTGACCACCCAGGTCAGCAATACGGTCATGAACAGCTCCTGATCGCCTGTGGGCGTGAAGTCCGGGTTGAACTCGAAGGGCACGCGCGAAGCATCGGCCGATGCCATGCGTCGCATCGGCCGTCTGCTTCATCCGATGCAGCCGCGTGCGGGAGCACGCGGGCGCATCGTTCATGCCGCCATGTTTCGACTTAGTAGCGGTAGTGGTTCGGCTTGAACGGACCGTTCTTGTCGACGCCGATGTAGCCTGCCTGCTCCGTCGTCAGCTCCGTCAGGTTCGCGCCGATGCGCGCGAGGTGCAGACGCGCGACCTTCTCGTCCAGTTGCTTCGGCAGCACGTAGACCTTGTTCTCGTACTTGGTGCCTTCGACGAACAGTTCGATCTGCGCGAGCGTCTGGTTCGTGAACGAGTTCGACATCACGAACGACGGGTGGCCCGTCGCGCAGCCCAGGTTCACGAGGCGGCCTTCAGCCAGCAGGATCACGCGCTTGCCGTCCGGGAAGATGATGTGGTCGACTTGCGGCTTGATGTTTTCCCACTGGTACTGGCGCGTCGATGCGACGTCGATTTCCGAGTCGAAGTGGCCGATGTTGCAGACGATCGCGTTGTGGCGCATCGCCTTCATGTGGTCATGGCCGATCACGTGGTAGTTGCCCGTTGCCGTCACGAAGATGTCGGCCTTGTCGGCGGCGTATTCCATCGTCACGACGCGGTAGCCTTCCATCGCGGCTTGCAGCGCGCAGATCGGATCGATTTCCGTGACCCACACGGTCGCGCCGAGACCACGCAGCGATTGCGCGCAGCCCTTGCCCACGTCGCCGTAGCCTGCAACGACCGCGATCTTGCCCGCGATCATCACGTCCGTTGCGCGCTTGATGCCGTCGACGAGCGATTCGCGGCAGCCATACAGATTGTCGAACTTCGACTTCGTGACCGAGTCGTTGACGTTGATCGCGGGGAACGGCAGACGGCCTTCCTTCTCCATCTGATACAGACGATGCACGCCCGTCGTCGTTTCTTCCGTCACGCCCTTGATGTGCGCGAGACGCTTCGAATACCACGTCGGATCGATCTCGAGATGCTTTTCGATCGACTTGTACAGCGCGACTTCTTCCTCGTTGGTCGGCTTGCCGATGACCGAGCGATCCTTTTCGGCCTTCGAGCCGAGAATCAGCAGCAGCGTTGCGTCGCCGCCGTCGTCGAGGATCATGTTGGCGAATTCGCCGTTCGGCCATTCGAAGATGCGGTGCGAGAACTCCCAGTATTCATCGAGCGATTCGCCCTTGAATGCGAACACGGGCGTGCCGCCCTGCGCGATCGCGGCAGCGGCGTGGTCCTGCGTCGAGAAGATGTTGCACGATGCCCAGCGGACGTCGGCGCCGAGCGCCGTCAGCGTCTCGATCAGCACACCCGTTTGAATCGTCATGTGCAGGGAGCCAGCGATGCGTGCGCCCTTCAACGGTTGCTGGGCCTTGTACTCTTCGCGCGTTTGCATGAGACCGGGCATTTCGGTCTCGGCGATGGTGAGTTCCTTGCGCCCCCAGTCGGCCAGCGACATGTCGGCAACAATGTAATCTTTGGAATCGATAACTGCGGCGTTCATCACGCCCTCCTTTCTAAAAAAGACTAGAAATGTGACGTGAGCGCCGTTCGATGCGGTTGGTTTGTAGGCGCGGCGCGCGTCCAATCCTTCCGATTGAAAGCCTTCGAGCCTGGCGGGCCGAACCCGTCGCAACGCTCCTCGAAGACGAACGGCGATTGTAGCAAAACGAGATGACGAGCGGGTACGGCGATTCAGGCTATGCCGATTGACCTGGCGGGGATTGCGAGGCCTGCGCGGCCAGATGCGGTGCGAGTTCGGCGTCGCGCAATTCACGGATCGCGTCGTAGGCATGGCGCACGAACCGCCAGGAGGCCTCGCGTGTCGAGTCGACGAGTTCGTCGGACGCGTCGAGCATGCCCATCGAAATGCGGAAATACCGCTCGGCGTGGATGTTCGGGTGATAGTGCATGCGCACGCGCTTGCAGTCGTCGAGGCGCGGATTGCCGAAGATATTTAGCAGCGCGAGCGAAAACGCGCCGTCTTCGCCGCCGTGGCGGCGGAACACGTCGTCGAGCGGAAAACCGCCGAATGCCGCGTACAGCGAGCGCCGGATCACCAGACTGCTCGGCACTGTGTTGCTCAGCGTCGCCGCGTGCTCGGCGAAGCGCGGATGGGAGGTGATGTCCGCGGGAAAGCCGCAATACTCGACGTCGAAACGGATCGACGGCTGACGCGGATGATCTTGCAGGAATTGGGCGGCCGCAGCGAGCGCGCCGGGCAGATATTCGTCGTCGGCGTCGACGAAGGCGAGCAGCGGATGCCGCGCATGCATCGCGCCCCAGTTCCGCGCGCGCGCCGCGCCGCCGTTTTGCGGCATGCTCAGCAGTTCGATGTGCGGATAGTGCTGCGCAAATTGCGCGGCGATTTCGCGCGAAGCGTCCTGCGAGCCGTCGTCAACCACGACGATCTGCGCCGCTTCCGGTTGCGCGACACAGCCTTCGAGCGTGCGGGCCAGCGTGCGCTCGGCGTTGTAGCAGGGAATGATGACGGAGAGGGGATGCATCGCCTGAACCGGCCTCGGAGTGAATGACGCCGGCGATCATAAGGCGGACGCGCCGACACTCATCTCAAAATAGGCTCAGTCCTTCTGCAGGTCAAAGCGGCAGCATCCCGAACAGCGGCGCAAGCAGCACCATGACGACGCCCGCGATCATCATCGTCAGGCTCGCGACCACGCCCTCTTCGCTGCCCAGTTCACGCGCCTTCGCAGTGCCGACGCCGTGCGCCGCCGCGCCGAACAGCGCGCCGCGCGCCAGCCGCGTGCGCAGCGGCACGAGCGCCAGCACGATCTCGCCGAACAACATGCCGCACACGCCCGTCGCGATCACGAACAGTGCCGTCAGATCCTTCGGCGCGTGAATCTTGTCGGACACGGCGAGCGCAAACGGCGTCGACACCGAACGTGTCATCAGACTGCGCTGCAGTTCCGGCGACAGATGCAGCAGCTTCGACAGCGCCAGCGACCCGCCCACGGCGACGACGATGCCGACCGTCACGCCGACGGTGAGCGAAATCCAGTGGCGCTTGAGCAGCTCGCGGTATTCGTAGATGGGCACCGCAAACGCAACGGTGGCCGGGCCGAGCAGCCACATCAGCCAGCGCGTGTCCTGAAAGTAGACGGCGTACGGAATCCGCGCGACGACGACGATCGCGGCCAGCACCGCGGGCACGGCCAGCAGCGGCGTGAGCCAAGGAGAGCGGAAGCGCGCATACAGCGCCTTCGACGCGAAATAGAGCGACACCGTCAGCACGAAGCAGCCGGCGGCGATGAGCCGGGACGCGTCGTCGGCGAAAAGAGACGAGTAGAAGGCGCTCATGAACGGAACCGTCCGGAACGTGGATTAGAGGAAGCTGCGGCCGGCAGCACGGCGCTCGACGGGCGCGCGCTGAACCATCACGCGACGCAGTGCGAGGCGGCGTTCGAGGCGCGCGGCCTGTTCGACGGCGAAAGCCACGGCCACCATCACCATCAGCGTGCCCGCGACCACGACCAGCGCCAGGCGCCAGCCGTCTTCGCGGAACAGGCCGCCGTACTGGACGGCCGCGACGGCGGCGGGAATGAAGAACAGCAGCATGTCCGACAGCAGCCAGTCCGCGCCCGCCTTCACCCAACGCGGCGCGACGCCGCCGCAGAACAGCAGCGCCAGCAGCGCGACGAGTCCCACGACGCCGCCCGGCACGGGCAGGCCGAAACGGCGCACGATGTAATCGGCGGCGAACCAGACGCCGGCAATGGCCGCGCTCTGCACGGCGATCCGGCCGATCTTCGCGACAGGCGACGTCGCATCGAGGCGGATGGAAGCGGCAAGACGGGCGATCAGCGGCGAGATCATGGCAAACCCTAGGTGACTTTCAGATGAGATTCAGTATAGGGTGCGGTGCAGCATAAATATAATGACTTAGAATTATCTGCTTCATTCCAATTTGGAATTGAAGCTTAAGAAGAGGGCTACGGACATGGAACTGCGCGCGCTCCGCTATTTCGTCGAGGTCGTACGGCAGCAGAGCTTCACCGTCGCGGCCGAGCAGATGTTCGTCACGCAGCCGACCATCAGCAAGATGGTGAAGGCGCTGGAAGACGAGATCGGCTCGCCGCTGCTGCTGCGCGACGGCCGCCAGATGGTGCTGACGGACGCCGGCCGCATCGTCTATCAGCGCGGTCAGGACGTGCTCGCCGCCTACGCGCAACTGCAGGCCGAGCTGAACGACCTTGACAAGCTGGGGCGCGGCGAACTGACGATCGGCATTCCGCCGATGGGCGGTTCGCTGTTCACACCCGCGATCGCCGCGTTCCGGCAGCGTTATCCGAAGGTCGAGCTGAAGCTGTTCGAGCAGGGCTCGAAGGCCATCGAGGCCGCGCTGATTTCGGGCGAACTGGAACTGGGGGGCGTGCTTCAGCCCGTCGACGACATGATCGACGTGCTGCCGATGACCCGTCAGGTGCTGTGGCTCGTCGCGCGTCACGGCTCGCGCTGGGATGCGCTGCAGGAAGTCCCCCTCGCCGATCTCGCGCAGGAGCCGTTCGTGTTCTACGGCGAAAGTCTTGCGCTGAACGACGTCGTGCTGACGGCGTGCCGCACGGCGGGTTTCGCGCCGACCATCGTCGGGCGCAGCGGACACTGGGATTTCATGGCGGCGCTCGTGCTGGCAGGTGTCGGCATTGCGCTGCTGCCCGCGCCGTATTGCAGGCGGCTCGACGCCGCGCAGTTCACGTGCCGGCCCGTCGTCGCGCCCGAGATTCCTTGGGAAATGGCGATCGGCTGGCGGCGCAACGGCTATCTGTCGCATGCGGCGCGCGCATGGCTTGAAGTGGCACGCGAAACGCTGCCGGGACTCACCACCGACAACTTCACTCACCCGCCCACCTTCGATGTGCCCGCCGCTCCGACCGACCGCGCGCGGCCGCCGCTGAAATGAAAAATGCCGCCCGGTTTGCACCGGGCGGCATCGCGATCCGACTTCCCTCGTCTTACTTCCCTCGTCTTACTGCGGCTGCGCTTGCGCGTCGGTGAATTCGATCCGCCGGTTCGCGAAGCGCCCGCTTTCCGTCGCGTTGCTCGCCACGGGGCGCACGTTGCCGTAGCCGTGGGCGACGAGCGCGTCGGCGGGCACGCCTGCTTTCACGAGGTACGCACGCACGGCATCGGCGCGCTCCTTCGACAGTTCCATATTCGCGGATTCGCTGCCGACGTTGTCCGAGTAGCCGGCCACTTCGAGCTTCGGCGCATGACCGCTTTTCACGCAGGTCTGCAGCAGTTGCGCGGACTGATTCAGATCTTCGAATGCCGATTGCGGCACGTGCGCGTCCCGCGACGCAAAATTGACGACCTGCAAGTTCAGCGTCTTCACCAGATCAGCCACTGCGCACGATGCGCCCGGCGCGAGCAGCGACTTCGCTGCATTCTGGAACGACTGCGCGGCATTCGCGACGGCTTGCGCCGGATCGAACGCGCTCACCTGATACGGCGCGCCGAACAGCGACTTCAGTCGGTCCAGCCAGCCGGATTTTGCATCGGCGGCGGCGCCGCTCAGTTCGACCCGCGTGCCGTCGATCTTCATCTCCGCTCCCGGCGTCGCCAGCAGCGGCATCAGCGCGTCGAGATGCGCGAGCCAGTCGGCGCCCTTGCGGCTGTCGTCGAGCGTGATGTCGGCGTTGAAGTTGCCCGCGCCGAACTTCTTCGTCAGTGCGTTCAGCAGTTGCGACTTTTCCGCGACGTTCTGGACGGTCGCGGTGATGGTCGGCTTGCCGTTCCTGTTGACGGAAACGATCAGTTGCGAATCCTTCGCTGCGGCGGGCGCTGCATCCGGCTCCACTTTGCCCGAAGCGCTGGCGGCATCGTCGTGCGTGGTCTGCGAAGTCTGCTGGACAGCGGTTTGCGTCGCGGCGGACGCATCCGCTGCGGCAGGCTCGGCCGCGAGCGCGTTACGGCCGAGGATTCCCGTCGCGGACGGGCAGTACGCGAGCGCGACCCACGTCAGCATCGCCGCCAACGCGCCGATCAGCGCGGACAACGCCGCCACGCCGAGCCAGTGCTTGGCCTTCGGACCGACATGCCGCACTTCACGTACTTCGCGCACCTCGCGCGCAGGCTGCATGGCGGCCGGCGCATTCGGAGGCAGCGTCGGCTCGGCGGGCGCGCGCACGGGTGCGGGCGCTGCCGCCGGATGCTCGAAATGCGACGACACCGCGCGCACCTGCGAACCGACGGCCTGCGCGAATGCCGTTGCACCGCCCAGACCGAGCACCATCGTCAGGCCGTCGTTCAGGAACGGCGCAATATGCGGCAACTGCTGGCCAAGCAGCGCCGGCAACTGGCCGACGTTGCCCTGATGATCGAGAATGTGGCGCTTGAGCACGCCCATCAGAATGCCGCCCGCGATGCCCGACACCGCGTGGGTCGCGTGCGCGGGCACGCCCGTCTGCATCGACACCGCATCGCTCAGGCCGTCGATGCGCCGCTCGAACAGATGTTCGAGCAGATGGCGTCCCGTCGACGACAGCTGCGTGACGCCCGTTGTGCTCGCGAAAATGCGCGGCAGTTGTTCGGCGATATCCGCGTTGACTTCCTGACCCAGGACGCTCGCAAACAAAGCCCGCGCGCCGTCGAGCGTCGAGCATTTGTTCAGCAGTCCGGCGACGAGCGCCGGCGTGGTGACGTCCATTACTTTCGCCGTCGCTTCCGGCGGCAATCCGAGGCAATTCGACAGCTGTCGAACCACCGCCTCCGGCAACGCAGACCGGACCAACTGAATCACATTGACACTCATCGATTCGTTTCCCTGAATTTCGAACGCGCGCCCATGCGCCCTTCGTTGGGCCGCGATTATAGGAGCGTGAAAATCTCAGAAATGAAGCGATGAACGATTTTTGACCTTTATAGGAATACTCTTATCTTGGGTGTTGTTCTGCGTCACATCGGACCGCAGGCGCGAGTTCTCCCGCGAGGGTCGGGCTCGCGGCGCCGGCCAGGCGACGCGTGCTGGCGATGAAATCGGCGGCACGTTCGCCGATCATCACGGTGGGCGCGTTCGTGTTGCCGCCGATCAGCGTCGGCATCACGGAAGCGTCGACTACCCGCAGTCCTGTTACACCACGCACGCGCAATTGGGTGTCGACGACAGAGCGCGGGTCGCCGCCCATCCGGCACGTGGACACCGGGTGATAGATCGTGTCCGCGTGCGCGGCGATGGTCGCGCGCAATTCGGCGTCCGTCTGCCCGTGCCGCGTGTAGAGCTCGCGGCCGCCGCACAGCGCGAGCGACGGCGCATCCAGAATCCGCCGCGACAGATGCACGCCTTCGACGAGCAGATCGAGATCGCGCGGATCGCTGAGAAACGCCGGATCGATGACGGGCGCCTCGCGCGCGTCACTGCTCGCGAGCGTCACGGAGCCGCGGCTATGCGGACGCAGCACGCACACATGCAACGAGTAGCCGTGCCCCCAGTGCATCCGGCGGTTGTGATCGTCGACGAGCGCGGTGCAGAAGTGGAGTTGCAGATCGGGCCGGTCGAGCGTCGGCCGGCTCTTCAGGAAGCCGCCCGCTTCCGCGACGTTGCTCGTCAGCATGCCGCGCCCATTGCGCAGATACGAATAGAAGCCCGGCACCATCTTCGCGAAGCCGCGCAGCGAGAAACCGGTGAGTTGCGTCGACGGCACACGCTTGTTGATCGTGAAATCGACGTGATCGGTCAGATTGCGTCCGACTTCGGGCGCGTCGTGCAGCACGGGAATGCCGAACGCGCGCAGATGCGCGGCGGGACCGATGCCCGAGCACATCAGCAGTTGCGGGGAGTTGAAGGCGCCCGCCGCGAGCACGACTTCGCAGCGCGCCTCGATGATTCCCTTCACGCCGCCGCGCATCACTTCGACGCCCGTCGCGCGTTTGCCTTCGAACAGCACGCGCAGCACGGCGGCATCGGCGATGGTGTGCAGATTCGGACGCGAGCGGCCATAGATGTACGCGCGCGCCACGCTCCAGCGCTGGCCGCCGCGCTGCGTCACCTGATAGAAGCCGACACCTTCCTGCATCGGCCCATTGAAGTCGTCGTTGCGCGGAAAGCCTGCTTCGACGGCTGCCTTGACGAAGCGATGCGAAAACGGATTCTGAAAACGCAGATCCGACACGCTCAGCGGACCGTCGGCGCCGTGCAGCGCATCGGCGCCGCGCTCGTTGCATTCGGCGCGGCGAAAGTACGGCAACACGTCGTCGAACGACCAGCCGTCGCAGCCGAGACTCGCCCAGTCGTCGTAATCGAGCGGATGGCCGCGCGTGTAGACCATCGCATTGATCGCGCTCGATCCACCGTAGCCGCGTCCGCGCGGCTGATAACCGCGCCGTCCGTTCAGGCCGGGTTGCGGCGTAGTCAGATACCCGTAGTTAGTCTTGAGCTGGAACGGCACGACGGCGGCGACGCCGAGCGGCATGTTGACGAAGAGATTGCGTTCGGTATGCGGGCCCGCCTCGATGAGCACGATGGTCGCATCGGGACATTGCTCCGCAAGACGCCCGGCCAGCGAACAGCCGCCCGAACCCGCGCCGACGATGACGTAGTCGTATTGCATCCGCTCCTCCTGTTCGTGCCGCGCGTTGCTGGCGACACCTGTCTCGTGCACACTTGTCTACATGCGCTGTCTGCGCATTGTAGGGAGCGCGCGCCGATCTCGCGCCGTCTCCGTCAGAGCGATCCCTCTAAACGGAACCCGCGCCGCGCCCCTATGATGAAAGATCCCGTCCGCGCTAATTCTCGCGTGCGAGCATCGTTCAAACACGGTCTTCTGCGCGTCGCCCTCTGTTCACGAGGCTCGCGCGCTCACATAAAACAGCGGCCCGGACACTGGACGGCGCGCGTGCATCGAACGGAGACATCAGATGGAACGGTTCGGCCCCGGCATGACGCATGAAGTGACCAATCAGGTTCCGCCGCTCGCAAACTACAACCTGTTTGCAAGCGATGCCGCGCTTGCTGCTGCCGTCGAGCGCGAAGGCGCAGCGTGGCATCGCGAGACGCTCGCGCGCGACGGCGCCGCGCTGACGACACCCGACATCCTCGCACTCGCCGATCTCGCGAACCGCCACGCGCCCGAACTCGCGTCGTTCAGCCCGCGCGGCGAGCGCATCGATTCACTCGAATTCCACCCCGCATGGCATACGCTGCTCGGCCTGTTGCGCCACGAAGGACTGCACGCGCTGCCCTTCTCCCATCCGCAGCCGGGCGCGATGGTCGCGCGTTGCGCCGGGTACTTTCTGCATGCGCAACTCGAATCGGGCTCGCTGTGTCCGCTGACGATGACCTTCGCCAGCATTCCCGTGCTGCAGCGCGAACCCGCACTCTTCGCGACGCTGCGCGACAAGCTGTATTCGCGCGAACACGATCCGCGCGACCTGCCGCTCGATCAGAAGACGTCGATGATGATCGGCATGGGCATGACCGAAAAACAAGGGGGCTCCGACGTGCGCAGCAACCGCACGCAGGCGTTCGCGGCAAGCGGCAGCGGTCGCGGCGCGGGTTATCGGCTAGTCGGGCATAAATGGTTTTTCTCGGCGCCGCAGTGCGATGCTCACCTGGTTCTCGCGCGCACCGAAGATCACGAAGGCCTGTCCTGCTTCTTCGTGCCGCGCTTCGCGCCGGACGGCGGCAAGAACGCCGTGCGCATCCAGCGTCTGAAGGACAAGCTCGGCAATCGTTCGAACGCGAGCAGCGAAGTCGAGTTCTTCGACGCCTGGGGCGTGATGATCGGCGACGAAGGACGCGGCGTGCCGACCATCATCGAAATGGCGAACTACACGCGGCTCGACTGCGTGATCGGCAGCGCGGCGCTCATGCGAGCGGCGCTCGTGCAGGCGATTCACCACGCGCGCCATCGCAGCGCGTTCGGCCGGCATCTCGCAGAGCAGCCGTTGATGCGCAACGTGCTCGCCGATCTCTCGCTCGAATCGGAAGCGGCGACCGTGCTGTTCATGCGCCTCGCGCGCGCCTTCGAAGACACGACGAATGCGCCCGAAGAGCGCGCGTGGCGCCGCCTCGTCACGCCTGCGGCGAAGTACTGGGTCTGCAAACGCACGCTTGAATTCACGGGCGAAGCGATGGAAGTCTGGGGCGGCAACGGCTACGTCGAAGAAGGGCCGATGGCGCGCTTCTATCGCGAAGCCCCTGTGAACTCGATCTGGGAAGGCTCAGGCAACGTGATGTGCCTCGACGTGCTGCGTGCGATGGAACGCGAGGCCGACGCCGCGCAGTCGTTGCTCGCCGCGTGGGGCGCGCAGGCGCAAGCGCATCCCGCGCTGAACGCCGCGCTCGACCGGCTGACGAAAGCCCTGACGTCCGCGCCCGAGACGCGTGAAGCATCGGCGCGCCGCATCGCGCAGCAGATCGTGCTGATCGCGCAGGCCGTGCTGCTCGTGCAGCATGCGCCGTCGTTCGTCGCCGATGCGTTCATCGCGACGCGCCTTGGCGAAGGCTGCGGAGAAAGCGGCCGCGTGTACGGCACGCTGCCTTGCGCGTACGATCACGCGGCAATCGTCGAACGCGCCTTTACGGCCTGACCACCGCACGCGCAGCACACAAACAGAGGAACAGGGAGAGACGATCAGATGAAAAACGATCTGCCCGAGATCGCGGCACTGTCAGCGCTGTTGCGCGAGCAACGCGCTGCGTTTCTGCGTGCGCCGTATCCGTCATGGGAACAGCGCGCCGAGCATCTGAAAGCGCTGCGCGACGTGCTGCTCGACAATCGCGATGCGCTCGCGGACGCCATGCACGCCGACTTCGGCAATCGCGCGAAAGAAGAGATCCTGCTGGCTGAATTTCTGCTCATCAAAGAGGAAATAGACGGTGCGCTGCGCCACGGCAAGCGCTGGATGAAAGCGCAGCGGCGCGCGGCGAACAAATGGCTGCTGCCCGCGCGCGCGAGGGTCGTGCCGCAGCCGCTCGGCGTCGCCGGCATCATCGTGCCGTGGAACTACCCCGTGCTGCTCGCGGCCGGACCGCTGATCAGCGCGCTCGCGGCGGGCAATCGCGCAATCATCAAGATGTCGGAGCTGACGCCGCGCACGTCGATGCTGTTCGAGCAGCTGATTTCACAGACCTTCTCGCGCGATCATGTTGCCGTCGTCAATGGCGATGCAGCGCTTGCGGCCGCCTTCGGCGCGCAACCGTTCGATCATCTGCTGTTCACCGGTTCGACAAAAGTGGGCCGCGACGTGATGCGCGCCGCCGCCGAACATCTGACGCCCGTCACGCTCGAACTCGGCGGCAAGTCACCCGCGATCGTCGGCCCGCAGGCGCGCTTCGACTACGCCGTCGACAGCATCGTCGCGGGCAAGACGCTCAACGCGGGACAGACCTGCGTCGCGCCCGACTATGTACTCGTGCCGCGCGGCAAGGAGCAGGCGTTCATCGAGCGGGCGCGGACGCGCATGGCGCGTCTCTATCCCAATTTCGCGCGCAACACCGATTACACGTCGATCATTTCGCCGCGCCATTTCGCGCGCCTGCAGCGTCTTGCGGATGAAGCGCGCGAACAGGGCGCGCAGCTGCACGCGCTGACGGACGCCGCGCCCGATGCCGCCGCACGCCGCTTTCCGCTGATCGCCGTGACGGATGCCCCGGACTCGGTGACGCTGATGCAGGAGGAAATCTTCGGGCCCTTGCTGCCCGTGATTCCCTACGACTCGCTCGACGACGCGATCGCCTGGGTCAACGCGCGCCCGCGCCCGTTGTCGCTGTATCTGTACGACGAGGACAAGGCCACGATCGCGCGCGTTACGCACGAAACGATCGCGGGCGGCATGGCTGTCAACGAAACGCTGATGCATCTCGCGTGCGAGAGCCTGCCGTTCGGCGGCGTCGGCGCGAGCGGCATGGGTGCGTATCACGGCTATGAAGGCTTCGTCACGTTCTCGAAGATGAAGCCGGTGCTGACGCAGGCGCGCTTCAATGCGCGCGGTCTGATCGCGCCGCCTTACGGACGGCGCGTGCGGGCGCTGCTTGCCCTGATGCTGCGTTTCTGACCTGGAGCGTCAAAGCTCGCTGGAGACGCCGGGCGCTGGCGGGGACACGACGACGTCGGTGACGGGCGGATCGTCGGCGGCACCGCTTTCCAGCCGATGCAGCCACGCGAGCAGTTCCGCGACAGCCTGATACAGCCGCGGCGGAATGCGCGAGTCGAGATCGACCTGCATCAGCAGCGACACCATTTCGGGCGATTCGTGCACGTACAGGCCCGCTTCCTTCGCGCGCTGCACGATCATGTCGGCGACCAGCCCGTAGCCCTTGGCGATGACGCGCGGCGCCTCGTCCTGACCGTGCGAGTCGTAGACCAGCGCCGCCGCGCTCCTGCGGTGCGTGCGGCTCATTGCATGTCCCAGTCGAAATCGTCGTGGCCGGCGTCGTGCTGCGCGGGCTTGTCCGCGGTCGAGCGCGCATATGCCGAAGCGGCCGCCGCAGCCGCAGCCGCCGACGCCCCGCCCGGCGGCATGCTTCCGCCGATCTCGCGAATCGACAGGCCGCTCAATTCGATGCCCGCCTGCGCGAGCCGCTGGCGGAAAGTCTCGCCCTGCGCGGCGAGCCGCGCCGCGCCGCCCGGACTCGCCTGCACGCGTGCGGACAGACGCGTGCCCGTCAGCGTGAGTTCGGCGTCGACGGTGCCGAGCGACGGCAGCGACAGCGTGAGGCGCGTGCGCCACGGATACTCGTCGTCGGCGGAGGCGGCGCCATTGCCGCTGCGCCGCCATTCGTCGCCGTCCTGCTCGATGGTCCAGTCGAGACGCGCGCCCGGCCACGCTTCGCCCGTCCAGCGGAATTGCCCCGTCGCGAGCAGGTCGAGCTGCTGGCGCACGAGGGGAATCGTCGCGGGGTGCAGCGAAGCCTGCATCGATTGCTGCTGCGGTGTGTTCGGATCGTCGATGCCTGCCGCGTGGCTCGTGGCCGCCTGCTGCGGCACGTGCATGGGATCGGCGGGCATCTCGATGATGTCGTGCGTCGCGAGATCGAAGGTCGTGAAGCGCGCCGACTGGTTATGCGGCCCTTGCGGTCCTTCCGGCTCGCCGCGCGCGGCGGCGACGGCGGCCGCGAAGGCCGCGGCCCCCGTGTTGCCCGACGGACGGCCTTGCGTCCACGCATTCGCGTCGTCGGCGTCGTGGCCGGCGTCGGGCGGCAACGGCAACGCGGCATCGGCGAGACGATTCTGCGCCTCGCCTGCGAGCGACTCGACGGGCCGCTGGCCCGACAGCCATTGCGCCAGATGCGATTCGTAGAAGAGTCCGCTCTCGTCGACGGTGCGTTGGAGCGCGGCCGCCAGCTCGGCGACGGGCAAAGGCGCGGCGACGATGTTCGACGCCGCGCCCGATCCCTGCGCCGCGCTCGCGCCGCTTGCACTTTGTGAAGGCGCGTTGCCCGAAGCCGCCGCCTGCGACGCGTTCGCGCCCGTATCGACGACCAGCAGCGGCGCGATATCGATCGCGGGCGCGGCGGGCCACACGGGCATTTGCCCGACCAGCGCGGGCGTCGCTTCGCCGCCGTAACGCGTGATGGCGTCGAGCGTCAGCGCAACGGCCGACAGCGCGGTCTGCGCGGATGCGGGCAATGAAGCGGGCGTCGCCGGAATGGGCGATACGGGCGGGGTCTTGACGTTAAGCGAGGCGTCCGCCTGCGAGGCGGTGGCGCCGGCGCGCGCACCGACGGGAAGAAGGCTGTCGATGCGGCTAGCCAGCAGTGCAGCCACAGCCGTGTCGATTCCGTTCATGCCCGCTTCCTCTCGCGCATTGACGCTGCGTGGCCGCTAGCGGCTCGTATGAAACTGTGTGAAAGCGCTCAGCGCGCCTGGTAAAGTTCTGTCAGCACGATGGCCGGGCGGCCCGGCGCAAACAGCGCCTGCAGCTTGGCCATGCGCGGGTTCGCGAGATCGCGGACCGTCGCGTCGTTCGCGAGGATCTGCCGGATCAGGTCGAATTTGCGGGCGCGCTCGTCATCGGACAGGCGCGCGCCGTTCTCAGCGTGTTTCAGCGCGTCGACGAGATGCCGGTACTCGTCCTGCAACAGGACGAGATCGTTCCAAAGCGCGTTTCGCGCTGCCATCACCATCCGGACTGAAATCGCTGCGATCGCCTCGTAGCGGGCGAAATACTCTGCGTTCGAACTCATCTCATGCTTTCCGCGGACGACTGCATCGCCATCCGCGCAATCTCCGGCGCGATTCCAATCCAGGCTTCCTCGAGCGTAGACAGCAGCCCGTCGACTTCGACGAGCATCGCCTCGCTCTGCTTGAGGTTCGCCTCGAGCAGCCGCCGCGTCATATAGCTATAGAGCGCGTCGAGACGCTCCGCGATTTCGCCACCGGCGTCGAGGTTGAGCGCCTGCTGCAACCCGTCGCCGATGATCTGAATGGCCTTGCCGATCGACTCGCCGCGGGCCGCAATGTCGCCTTGCTGCAGATGCATACGCGCCTGCGCAACGGCCTTGCGCGCCCCCTGGTACAACATCACGATCAGGCGATGGGGGCTTGCACCCATCACCCCTGTCTCCACGCCGACGCGAGCGTAGGCATTGGCTCCAGAGTGTCCCGGGGAAAACATCGGCGCTCCTCCTGTATTGCAGATGACGGTCGGACTAACAGCGGACGGCCTGCCGGGACGCTGCGTCACCTTGCCGCGCGCTTCCCAGCCAGCCCTTGTAACAAGGTTATCGGTTCATACGAATAAAGCTTTAGCCCGCTGGAAGGAAGCGTCAGCAATGCGCCGCTGCGCCGCGCGCCGCGTGGGTTTGCCGCGAGCGGCAGGCCGTTGCACCGGCGAAGCGCATGCAAGAAAGTCCGGGAAACCTCGACGCAGGGCTCGCTGGAAGCCAGCAGCGCCGTCCAGCGAAGCCGCCGCGCGTATGGCGGCGATGCGCCCCGCATAGACCGCGCGCCGCCGCCGAGAGGAGCGGCGCCATGCACGCGGACGCCCGTGGCGCGCTTCGCCGAAGGCGTCAGACGGCCATCTGCATGATGTCGTTGTAGGCCGACACCAGCTTGTTGCGCACCTGCAGGCCGAACTGGAAGCCGACGTTGGCCTTCTGCATGTCGACCATCACATCGTTCAGGGACACGTTCGGCGCGCCGAGTTCGAATGCGTGGGCTTCGCCGATCGCGCTCTTCTGGTCGCCGCTGATCTTGTCGATCGACGCCTTCAGCGCCGAAGCGAAGCCGCCTGCCGTGGCGGCGCCGGATTCGTTGGCCGCACGGGCGCTGCCGCCCGTGGCCTGGGCTGCCATCGCCTGCATCTGTTGCAGGGCCGACTGGAGCGGATTGATGGGCGAAGTCATGTTCTCTCCTGAGTGAGATGCAGGCGAGCGTTCGCGCCATGCACCGATTGGACAGGAAGCATAGCAGCGGCCCTTTTCCGAAAGCCGTGAAAGTAAGGGGGAAACTCCCCGCTATTCGGCGCATCGGGTTGCCTGCCCATGCGGATAATCCCTAGCGTGAAAGTCTCTGTCGACAGGCGTGGTAAGGCGCCGTAAGCGACAGAACGCAAAAGGATTCCGGAGAAACCCGACGCATGGATTCGTCAGCCAACTCTTTAATGACCCCCGACGCCCGCATGGGCCTCGCCGGCGCGCAGCCGGGCGCAGCGGGAGCCGCCCAGGCGGGCGCAGCGGGCCTCGACCTCGGCGGCACGGGCAACGGCTTTGCCTCGCGCTTCCCCGGTCTGCCCGCTTCGCTGACGCAGATGCGCGGCAATCCACGCGCGCCGCTGATCTTCGCCGTCGCGGTACTGGTCGCCGTCGTCGCGGGCCTGATTCTCTGGTCGCGCTCGCCTGACTACAAGGTGCTGTACAGCAACGTCTCCGATCAGGACGGCGGCGCAATCGTTGCCGCGCTCCAGCAGGCAAACGTTCCCTACAAGTTCTCCGATGCCGGCGGCGCAATCCTGATCCCTGCCGACCAGGTGCACGAGATGCGTCTGCGCCTCGCGTCGCAGGGGCTGCCGAAGAGCGGCTCGGTCGGCTTCGAACTGATGGACAACCAGAAGTTCGGCATCAGCCAGTTCGCCGAGCAGATCAACTACCAGCGTGCGCTGGAAGGCGAACTGCAACGCACGATCGAGTCCATTTCGACGGTGAAGTCCGCGCGCGTCCATCTGGCGATTCCCAAGCCGACCGTGTTCGTGCGCGACCGCGAAGCGCCGTCGGCGTCCGTGCTCGTGAATCTGTATCCCGGCCGCATGCTCGACGAAGGCCAGGTCGTGGCGATAACGCATATGGTCGCGTCCGCCGTGCCCGACATGCCCGTGCGCGGCGTGACGATCGTCGACCAGGACGGCAACCTGCTCACGCAGGCGGGCACGAACGGCGCCGGCCTCGACGCGACGCAGCTCAAGTACGTGCAGCAGATCGAGCGCAACACGCAGCAGCGCATCGACGCGATCCTCGGACCGATGTTCGGCTCGGGCAACGCGCATTCGTCGGTGAGCGCGGACATCGATTTCTCGAAGCACGAGCAAACCTCGGAGCGGTATGCCCCGAACAACGATCCGCAGCAGGCCGCCATTCGCAGCCAGCAGACCAGCACGGCTACCGAAATGTCGCAGAGCGGCGCCTCGGGCGTGCCGGGCGCGCTGTCGAACCAGCCGCCGCAGCCGGCGTCCGCACCGATCACGGCGAGCGCGAACGGCGCGAGCGGCGCGACGACGACGCCGATCAGCGACCATAAGGACTCGACCACCAACTACGAGCTGAGCAAGACCGTGAGCCATACGGAGCAGGCGGTCGGCGGCATCAAGCGCCTGTCGGTGGCCGTGGTGGTGAACTACATGCGTGTCGTCGACGCGAAGGGTCACGCGACGATGCAGCCCATCTCCGCCGACAAGCTCACGCAGGTGGAGCAACTGGTCAAGGAAGCGATGGGCTACGACCAGGCGCGCGGCGACACGGTCAAGGTGATGAGCAGCGCGTTCCAGCAGATCGCGGACCCGGATGCCGACCTGCCGTGGTGGCGCACGAAGGACATGATCGCGATGTACAAGCAGATCGCGACGTACGCGGGCATCGGCCTCGTCGCCCTGTTCCTCTACTTCGTGATGGTGAAGCCGGCCCTGCGCCGCGCGTTCCCGCCGCCGCCGGAAGTCGTCGCCGCGCTGCCGTCGCCGGACGAACCGGTGCTCGACGGCCTGCCGAGCGCGGCAGCCGTGGCAGCGGAAGAAGAAGTCGAAGGCAGCCTCGTCGCACTCGAAAGCGACAAGGCCAAATATGAGCGGAACCTCGAATATGCGCGTCAGATCGCGCGTCAGGATCCGAAGATCGTTGCAACCGTCGTGAAGAGCTGGGTGTCCGATGAGCACTGAAGGCGTATTGAAGAGCGCGCTCCTGCTGATGTCGATCGGCGAGGAAGAGGCGGCTCAGGTATTCAAGTTTCTGGGACCGCGCGAGGTCCAGAAGATCGGCGTCGCGATGGCGTCGCTGAAGAACATCACGCGCGAACAGATCGACGAAGTGCTGCACGAGTTCGTCTCCGAGGCGGACAAGCACACGGCCCTCTCGCTCGATTCGAACGATTACATCCGTTCCGTGCTGACGAAGGCGCTCGGCGACGACAAGGCGGGTGCGATCATCGACCGTATCCTGCAAGGCAGCGATACGAGCGGTATCGAGGGTCTGAAGTGGATGGATTCGGCCGCCGTCGCCGAACTCATCAAGAACGAGCACCCGCAGATCATCGCGACGATCCTCGTGCACCTGGACCGCGATCAGGCGTCGGAAATCGTCGCCTGCTTCACGGAACGTCTGCGCAACGACGTGCTGCTGCGGATCGCGACGCTCGACGGCATTCAGCCCGCCGCGCTGCGCGAACTCGACGACGTGCTGACGGGCCTGCTGTCGGGCAGCGACAACCTGAAGCGCAGCCCGATGGGCGGCATTCGCACGGCGGCGGAAATCCTCAACTTCCTGTCGGGCAACCACGAAGAGTCGGTCATCGACAACGTCCGCCAGTACGACGCGGAACTCGCGCAGAAGATCATCGACCAGATGTTCGTGTTCGACAACCTGATCGACCTGGAAGACCGCGCGATCCAGCTGCTGCTGAAGGAAGTCGAGTCGGAGACGCTGATCATCTCGCTGAAGGGCGCGCAGCCCGCGCTGCGCCAGAAGTTCCTGTCGAACATGTCGCAGCGTGCAGCCGAGCTGCTCGCGGAAGACCTCGACGCACGCGGCCCGGTCCGTGTGTCGGAAGTGGAAACGCAACAGCGCAAGATCCTCCAGGTCGTGCGCAATCTCGCCGAATCGGGAGCAATCGTGATCGGCGGCAAGGCAGAAGATGCATATGTCTGACCACGACTCCACGCGCAAGGAAAGCCTCTCGGCCTACCAGCGCTGGGAGATGGCCTCGTTCGACCCGGTGCCGGAACCCGAGCCCGAAGTCGACGACGGCGCGTTCGAAGCCGAACTGCAGCGCCTGCGCGATGCCGCGCACGCGCAGGGCGTCGCGTCCGGTCACGTGGCCGGCCAGGCGCTCGGCTATCAGGCCGGCTACGAGCAGGGCCGCGCACAGGGCTTCGAGCAGGGTCAGGCGGAAGCACGCGCGGAAGCGGCGCAGCTCGCCGCACTCGCCGAAACGTTCAAGGCCGCGCTCGACAACGCGCAGCACGAACTGTCGGAAACGATCGTCGCGCTCGCGCTCGACATCGCGCAACAAGTCGTACGCCAGCACGTCCAGCACGATCCGACGGCGCTCATCGCCGCCGCGCGTGAAGTGATGGCGACAGAACCGGCGCTGGTCGGCGCGCCCGCTCTGATCGTGAGTCCTGCCGATCTGCCCGTCGTCGAAGCGTATCTGCTGGAAGAACTGCAGACGCGCGGCTGGAACGTGCGCACCGACCCCGCGATCGAACGCGGCGGCTGCCGCGCCGTGTCCACGACGGGCGAAGTGGACGCCGGCATCGGCACGCGCTGGGAGCGCGTCACCGCTGCGCTCGGCAAGGCAAGCACATGGTAAAGCCGACCATCGAAGACATTCAGCATAGCGACCTCACGCCGCTCGAACGCGAACTGGCGCTGGCGTCGTTCGGCGCGGAAGCGCTCACCGTCGCCCAGATGGAAGAGTCGCTCGCGGCATTGGAATCCGCGATTTCGGAAGCCCACGCGGGCGCCGACGCGAAGCCGTCCAGCGAAACCCGGGCGAGCGCGCCGCACCCCGAAGCCGCGCCCGCGAGCCGCGATTCGGCGCCGCCGCCCAGGCGCACGCCCGATCCCGCGCTGCTCGACAATCCGCATCTGCAGGCATGGCGCAACCGCCTCACGGGTCTGCGCGAGCGCAACCAGATCGCCCGTCCGCTGCGCGCGTGCGGACGTCTGACGCGCGCCGCCGGTCTCGTGCTCGAAGCCGTCGGCCTGCGTCTCGCCGTCGGCTCGGAAGTGATGATCGAGTTGCCGCCCGGCAGCACGCGCACGATGGCGGAAGCCGAAGTGGTCGGCTTTCACGGCGACAAGCTGTTTCTGATGCCGACGACGGAAGTCGCCGGTCTGCTGCCCGGCGCGCGCGTCTATCCGCTGGAAGTCGCGCCTATCGCCGACCCCATGGCGGGCGCGAAGCGTCTGCCCGTCGGCTGGGAACTGCTCGGCCGCGTGGTCGACGCATCGGGCAAGCCGCTCGACGGCTTCGGTCCGCTCAACTCGCGCAACGACGCACCGCTCACGGCGCCGACCATCAACCCGCTGCATCGCGAGCCGATTCACAAGGTGCTCGACGTAGGCGTGCGCGCGATCAACGCGCTGCTCACCGTCGGACGCGGCCAGCGCATGGGGCTGTTCGCGGGTTCGGGCGTCGGTAAATCGGTGCTGCTCGGCACGATGGCGCGCTACACCAGCGCGGAAGTAATCGTGATCGGCCTGATCGGCGAACGCGGCCGCGAAGTGAAGGAATTCATCGAGCAGATTCTCGGCGAGGAAGGTCTCGCGCGCTCGGTCGTGGTGGCCGCGCCCGCCGACGTGTCGCCGCTCTTGCGCATGCAGGGTGCCGCCTACGCGACCTCGCTCGCCGAATATTTCCGCGATCAGGGCAAGCATGTGCTGCTGCTGATGGACTCGCTCACGCGTTACGCGATGGCGCAGCGCGAGATCGCGCTCGCAATCGGCGAACCGCCCGCGACCAAGGGCTATCCGCCTTCCGTGTTCGCCAAGCTGCCCGCGCTCGTCGAGCGCACTGGCAATGGTCCTGAAGGCGGCGGCTCGATCACCGCGTTCTATACGGTGCTGACGGAAGGCGACGACCAGCAGGACCCGATCGCCGACTCGGCGCGCGCGATTCTCGACGGCCACATCGTGCTGTCGCGCGCGCTCGCCGAAGCGGGTCACTATCCCGCCATCGACATCGAAGCATCGATCAGCCGGGCGATGACGGCGCTGATCAACGACGCGCATCTCGACCGCACGCGCCAGTTCAAGCAGATGCTGTCGCGCTACCAGCGCAACCGCGACCTGATCAACGTCGGCGCGTATTCGGCGGGACGCGACGCAGTGCTCGACAAGGCCATCGCGCTGTATCCGCGCATGGAAGCATTCCTGCAGCAAGGTTTTCGCGAAAGCGCCGGCTTCGATGCCAGCGTGGCGCACCTCGACTCGCTGTTCGGCTAGGAGGTAACAGACGCTTATGAGCAAGCACTTCCCGATCAAGACGCTGATTGGCCTCGCGCAGGACGACGTCGACGCCGCCGCGCGCAAGCTCGGCCGCGTGCAGCGCGAGCGCAACGAAGTCGAAGCGCAGCTGAACTCGCTCGTCGCGTACCGCGACGAATATCACCGCCGCTTCACCGAAACGGCCAAGGCGGGCATGCCTGCCGGCAACATGCGCAACTTTCAGGCGTTCATCGATACGCTCGACGCCGCCATCGACCAGCAGCGCCAGTTGCTGGCCACGGCGGAGGCGCGCGTCGAAGCGGCCAAGCCGGAATGGCAGCGCAGCAAGCAGAAGCTCGGCTCTTACGAAGTACTGGAAGCACGCGGCATCGCCGCCGAAGCCAAGGTCGCGGCGCGCCGCGATCAACGGGACGCCGACGAATTCGGCGCACGAATTCTCCGGATGCGCGCAGAAGGCGCGTGACCACGCCGCCTGCCGCACACGATGCGGCGCGCATCGGGACTGACACGACCACACGAGATCCAGCATGTCGCCTCTTTCACTGATCAACTCGCTGCTTGGCTCGACGGGCGGCTCATCGGGCAGCAGTTCGTCGAACGGCGCGAGCGCCGGCAGCGCGCTGCCGTTCTCAGCCACGCTGCAGCAAAGCATCAACGCGCAGAATCAGGCCGCCGCGCCCGCACCGAGCACGCCTGCGCCGACGCCGTCGCCATCGGCGTCGGCATCGGCATCGGCATCGAACGGTTCGAGCGTGCACGACGCACCGCCCGCCGACGATTCGTCGAACAGCACGAGCGCCTCGGACAGCTCGAACAGCACCGACAGCACGAAGTCCGCGAGCCAGAGCGACAGCACGCAGCAAAGCGGCGCGGCGAACGGCGCCGACAGTGCGAACGGCACGAGCGGCAAGGACAAGACCGATACGGCTTCGAAGCCAAACGACGCCGCGCCGACCAAGGGCGCCGCCGCCGCTGAGACGGCAGCCGCCGCAGCGGCAGCCGCTGCCGCCGCACAGGCGCAAGCCCAGGCAAGCGATGCCGCCGACGCCGCGAATGCAACGACGCAGTCCGGCACACCGGCTCCGGCCGATGTGGTCGGCAACACGACCACGCCCGTGATCCAGACGCCGTCGAAGAAAATCGCATCGCTCGATCCGAAACAGACGCAAGACGCGTTGCAGGCTGCCTTCGCCGCACTGGCGAGCGGCCAGGGCGTGGCGCCCGCAGCGGCCGCGACGGCATCGGCGAGTTCGAGCGGCGCGGCCGTCACCGATGACGCGACGCTCGGCGGCCGCAGCGCGGGCGCGGGCAAGGGCCTGACGCTTGGCGACCTGCACGCCGCGAAGGGCGATGCATCGACGGCGAACGCCGCTGCAGCCACCACGCCTGCCGCTGGCGCAGCCGCGCAGCCGAGCCCGGCAGAAACGCTGGCCGCAGCCGCTGCGGGCGCGAATGCCGCGCAGACAGCGCCCGCGCCCGCCGCCACTGCCGACACCAACGCCGCGCTTGCCGCGACCCAGGCTGCATCGGCGGCGGCTGCCGCGAGCGCGACGACGGCCGCGACGCAGGTCTCCAATCCGGCAACAGCCGCGATGGCCAACGCGATCGCACCGCAAGTGGGCGCACACGACTGGGAAGACGCCTTCAGCCAGAAGGTCGTGTTCCTCACCAACGCGCATCAGCAGACAGCGGAACTCACGCTCAACCCGCGCGACCTCGGCCCGCTACAGGTCGTCCTCCAGGTTGCCGATAACCATGCACATGCCCTTTTTGTTTCGCAGCATCAGCAGGTGCGCGACGCGGTCGAAGCCGCGCTGCCGAAACTGCGCGAAGCGATGGAACAAGGCGGCATCGGGTTGGGAAGCGCGAGCGTCAGCGACGGTTTTGCCCGGCAAACCAGCCAGCAGAGCCAGGACCAGAGCGGCGGCTCTCGTAGCGGGCGCGGCGGCGGGGGCCGCGGTGATGTGGGTGTCGATGTCGCGGACGCTGGCGCGACGACGGTGCGGGTGCCCGTGCGGCGCACGGTTGGGCTTGTCGATACGTTTGCCTGATCTTTGATGCTGGGCGCATGGCCCATCGGTGCGTTGTTGCTTCTGCGGGCATCCGCTCTATGGGTTTGGTTTATTAGCGTTGCCCCTGTGCGGGGCGGCAGTTACTTTCTTTGCCGCCGCAAAGAAAGTAACCAAAGAAAGCGGCTTCAAAACTCCGGTCCCTGCCAGGTTCGCACTACGGCATGCCGCAGTCGAGCTGTCGCGCCGCAACGCGAACACTCCGTAGAAAGCCCGAAATCAGGCGCGCGCGGCGTGAAAAATTACACCTGATTAGGGCACATGGGTCGGCCTGGTTTTGCGGCGGTATGTGCTTCAAAGTTGTGTGGTGTTTTCGCGCCGTGCACGGTTGACTGCGGGCTTTCTACAGGGTCTTCGCGGCGCGGCGCGATAGCTCGACTGCGGCATGCCGCGGCGGTGTGCTGGCGGGCACCGGAGTTTTGAAGCGGCTTTCTTTGGTTACTTTCTTTGCCGCGGCAAAGAAAGTAACTGCCGCCCCGCACAGGGGCAACGCGTGAAAAGCGAAAACGCATCGCGGATGCCAGCGTAAGCCAGACAAAACAAACCCGCCCCGGCAGGCAAATAAACGAGCTAAACCTGAATTTCCCTTCTTTTCGACCCATCGCTGCATCGCAAGAAACCTGAAAATTCACCTACAGCATTGAGGCAATCAATTCCATGGCATCCACGACCGCAAACCAGCAAGCAACTGCGAAGCCCTCTTCCCCGGGCCTCGTCAAGCGCATTGTGTTGATCCTGCTGATCGTACTGGTCGCGGCCGGCGCAGCCGGTGCAGGCGTCTGGTTCTTCATGTCGAAGCGCGCGCCCGCCGCCGCGACGGCTGCTGCGCCCGCTCCCGCCCCCGCGCCCATCTTCTTCCCGCTCGAATCGATGACGGTGAACCTGCAGTCGGACGACGGCCAGCAGCACTATCTGCGCATCGGTCTGACGCTGAAGCTGACCGACCAGAAGGTGCAGGAACATTTGACCGAGCACATGCCTGAGATCCGCAGCCGCGTGCTGCTCGCGCTGTCGAACAAGCATCCCGAGGAACTCGCGACGCTCGACGGCAAGAAAGCACTCGCTACGGAACTCGAAAAGCTGATCGAAGAGCCGACTGAGGCCAACGGTCAACCGGTGCACGTCTCCGACGTGCTGTTCACCGAATTCGTCGTCCAGTAACCGCGCCTTGCGCTCACTGATTTGATCTTGAACCCCGCCATCGAAGGGACGCACGAGGAATAGGAATGGGCCACGAAGAGTTCATGTCCCAGGAGGAGGTCGATGCCCTTCTCAAGGGCGTCACCGGCGAGTCCGACTCGCAATCCGACCAGTCCGATCGTGCCGGCGTCCGCCCGTACAACATCGCGACGCAGGAGCGCATCGTTCGCGGCCGGATGCCCGGCCTCGAAATCATCAACGACCGTTTCGCGCGACTGTTGCGCGTCGGCATTTTCAACTTCATGCGGCGCACGGCGGAAATTTCCGTCGGCCCGGTGAAGGTGCAGAAGTACAGCGAATTCACGCGCAACCTGCCGATCCCGACGAACCTGAACCTCGTCCACGTGAAGCCTCTGCGCGGCACGTCGCTGTTCGTGTTCGATCCGAACCTCGTGTTCTTCGTGGTCGACAACCTGTTCGGCGGCGACGGGCGTTTCCATACGCGCGTCGAAGGCCGCGACTTCACGCAGACCGAGCAGCGCATCATCAGCAAGCTGCTCGGCCTCGTGTTCGAGCACTACACGACGGCATGGAAGAGCGTGCGTCCGCTGTCGTTCGAATACGTGCGTTCGGAGATGCACACGCAGTTCGCAAACGTTGCAACGCCGAACGAAATCGTGATCGTCACGCAGTTCTCGATCGAATTCGGCCCGACGGGCGGCACGCTGCATATCTGCATGCCGTACTCGATGATCGAGCCGATCCGCGACGTGCTCTCTTCGCCGATCCAGGGCGAAGCGCTCGAAGTGGACCGCCGCTGGGTGCGCGTGCTGTCGCAGCAGGTGCAGGCAGCCGAAGTGGAACTGACGGCGGATCTCGCGCAGATCCCCGTGACATTCCAGGAGATTCTCAACATGAAGGCGGGCGACGTGCTGCCCATCAACATTCCGGAGCACATCACCGCGAAAGTCGATGGCGTGCCCGTGATGGAATGCGGCTACGGAATTTTCAATGGTCAATACGCATTGCGCGTGCAGAAGATGATCAGCGCAGCGGAACAGATGAAGGAAGCGGGATATGACTGAGTTGAACTCGACACCCGAAATGGACATGCCGGAAGAATCGAAAGTGAATGATCCCATGCCTGGCTCAGGCGCCGACGAAGCAGCGCTCGACGATTGGGCGAGCGCGCTCGCCGAACAGAACGACAACTCGGCCGTCAGCGCAAGCACGGCGGGCGTGTTCCAGCCGCTGTCGAAGGTCGAGCCGGCCACGACGCGCAACGACATCGACATGATTCTGGACATCCCTGTTCAGATGACGGTCGAACTGGGCCGCACGAAAATTGCTATCCGCAATCTGCTGCAGCTTGCGCAGGGTTCCGTCGTCGAGCTGGATGGTCTCGCCGGCGAGCCGATGGACGTGCTCGTGAACGGCTGCCTGATTGCACAAGGCGAAGTGGTCGTCGTGAACGACAAGTTCGGTATCCGTCTGACCGACATCATCACGCCGTCCGAGCGCATCCGGAAACTGAACCGATGAAATACGCTGTACTTCGGGCCGCGATTCACGGGAGCGGCCAGCCGCTTCCGCGACGCGCCCGTGTCATGTCGACGGTCGCGCATGCAGTGTCGACCACTGCGTTCGCACTGTGCGCAAATCTTGCGCACGCCGCCGACATGAATGCCGTCAACAATGCCGCGAAGATCGCCTCGGGCGTCGGCGCGGGGACGGCGGTACCGGCGCTCGGCGTCGGCGCCGTGCTGCAGACGATCGTCGGCCTCGCCGTCGTGATCGGCCTCGTGTTCGGCTTTGCCTGGCTTGCGCGCCGCTTCGGTTTGCAGCCCGGCCATCGTGGCGGGGTCGTGAAGACGATCGGCGGCACGTCGCTCGGCGGCAAGGAACGCGTGGCCGTCGTCGAAGTCGGCGACACGTGGCTCGTGCTGGGCGCAGCGCCCGGCAACGTGCGCCTGTTACATACGATGCCCGCTGGCTCGACCAAGGGCGCCTCTTCCTTCACCGGCACGCCCACGGCGCCCGGCACACCCGGCGCCAATCCTGCCGGCGGCCCCGTCGAATTGAGCGGCACCTTCGGACAACGCTTTCGCGACGCGCTCAAACACGAAGCGGCCAAACGTTTCCAGCGACGCGACAGCGGAGAACAGTAATGCAGTACGACCGATCTGACGCGCAGCGCGGTGGCGCTGTGATTTCCCACGCCCTGTCTCATGCCTCTACGAAAACTTCCGTTTCGATGAAGAAGCGCATCCTGAAGGGTGTCGCGATTGCCGCGCCGCTCGCCGTACCCGCGTTGATGCTCGTCATGCCGACGCTCTCGCATGCGCAGGCGGCCGGCCTGCCCGCATTCAACACGAGCCCGGGCCCGAATGGCGGCACGACATACTCGCTGAGCGTGCAGACGATGCTGCTGCTCACGATGCTGTCGTTCCTGCCAGCAATGGTGCTGATGATGACGAGCTTCACGCGCATCATCATCGTGCTGTCGCTGCTGCGTCAGGCGATCGGCACGCCGACCACGCCGCCCAACCAGGTGCTGGTCGGACTCGCGCTGTTCCTTACGCTGTTCGTGATGTCGCCCGTGCTCGACAAGGCGTATAACGATGGTTACAAGCCCTTCTCCGAAGGCACGATCCAGATGGACGAAGCGGTGAAGCGCGGCGTCGCGCCGTTCAAGGCGTTCATGCTGAAGCAGACACGCGAAAGCGATCTCGCGCTGTTCGCGCGCATTTCGCACGCCGCGCCGATGCAGGGCCCGGAAGACGTGCCGCTGTCGCTGCTGGTGCCGTCGTTCGTGACGAGCGAGCTGAAGACTGGCTTCCAGATCGGCTTCACCGTGTTCATTCCGTTTGTGATCATTGACATGGTGGTAGCGAGCGTGCTGATGTCGATGGGCATGATGATGATTTCGCCCGCGACCATTTCGCTGCCCTTCAAGCTGATGCTGTTCGTGCTGGTCGACGGCTGGCAGCTGATCGTCGGTTCGCTCGCGCAGAGCTTCGTTTAAGTCCAGCATCGTAGGGAGAATTACGCCATGACGCCGGAAACCGTCACCACCCTTGCGCACGAAGCGATGTACATCGCATTGCTGCTGGCCGCGCCGCCGCTGTTCGTGGGGCTCGTCGTGGGTCTGATCGTGAGCCTGTTCCAGGCCGCGACGCAGATCAACGAAGCCACGCTGTCGTTCATTCCGAAGCTGTTCGCGATTGCCGTGACGCTGGTGCTGATCGGTCCGTGGATGCTCGCCAAGATGCTCGACTACATGCGCCACATGTTCACGAGCATTCCGACGCTCGCGGGCTGAGCTTTTCCCTTCCGCTTTTCTTCTTTCTTTCGACGCGCGATGTTTTCCGTCACCTACGAACAGCTGAACGTCTGGCTCACCGCGTTCCTGTGGCCGTTCGTGCGGATTCTCGCGTTGCTGGCGACGGCGCCTGCTTTCGGCGACAAGTCGCTGCCCAATCGCGTGAAGATCGGTCTCGCCGGTTTCGTCACGCTGATCGTCGCGCCTACTATCGGCGCGTTGCCGCAGGTCACGGTGTTTTCCGCGCAGGGTGTGTGGATCATCGTGAACCAGTTTCTGATCGGCGCGGCGCTCGGCTTCACGATGCAGCTGGTGTTCGGTGCGGTGCAGGCTGCGGGCGACATCATGGGCATGAGCATGGGCCTCGGATTCGCCACGTTCTTCGATCCGCATGCCGCGGGCTCGACCGATGTCATGTCACGCTATGTGTACATGATCGCGATTCTGACTTTTCTCGCGTTTGATGGGCACCTGCAGATGCTGTCTGCTCTCATTCAGACTTTTCAGGCGCTGCCTGTGTCTGCCAATGTGCTTGGAGCTAATGGCTGGCGCGTGCTTGCTGGATGGGGGAGCACTGTTATCAGCGCTGGCCTGCTGTTGTCCTTGCCTATCGTCACCGCGCTTCTTATCACTAACCTCGCGCTTGGGATTCTTAATCGCGCTGCGCCGCAGGTCGGTGTTTTCCAGGTTGGACTGCCTGTTACCGTCATCACCGGTTTGCTTTTGATTCAGCTTATGCTGCCGAATATGATGCCCTTCTTCGCTCGGGTCTTTGAAAGTGGTATCGATCAGATGGCTCGCGTTGCTGCTGGTCTTCGGTGAGTGTTTTTATTGCTGCTTGGCATCCGCGTTATCGTATCGGTACTTCAGGCGTTGCCCCTGTGCGGGGCACACCTACTTTTCTTTGCAGCGGCAAAGAAAAGTAGGCAAAAGAAAGCCGCTCACACCGCCAATTCTTCTTCCTGCCTGCGGGCCCCCAGCGGGTCCCGCACTCCACGCGGCATCACGTTACCCAATGCCCGTTGCCAGCGCTCCTGGATTCGCATCTCCCACTTCACACTCCCGCGTCACGTACTGCGTTACCAGGAAGTCCACGGCCGCCCAGGTGGCAAACTGTGTGTAGGCCGTCGCGACGCAAGTGCACCACTCCGGACTGAAAAGCGGGATCGGTGTCGTAGGAGCGCCAACGCGTAAGGCGCGACAAGCTACACACAGTTTGCCACCTGGGCGGCACAGACGATGCGCTACCGTTGGCTGCGCTACGGGCAACTGGAGAGGGTGATGCGCCTGTCAAATGCGCTGGCAACACGCGTGAAATAACGTGTTGCCGTCTGGAGTACGGGACCCGTTGGGGGCCCGCAGGCAATGACTAGCACTGGCGGGGTTAGCCCGCTTTCTTTGCTTACTTTCTTTGCGGCGGCAAAGAAAGTAAGTGCCGCCCCGCACAGGGGCAACGCTAATAAACCAGAAGCAAACCGCGGATGCCAGCGCTAAAGCCATCTCGCCCGGCGAAGGCAACCCGCACCAAAGCAAAACGCCCAACCCTCGAAAAAAGAGCCAGGCGCCGTAAAACCGCAAAAAAAAACTTCGGGAATCAATTCCCGATATAGTCAAACAACGAAAGCTTCTGAATCATGGAAAAGCCTTGCTGCGCAGCCTGCAAGGAGAACTGCGTCATCGTGTACTTCGAGATGACAGAAGTCAGATCGGTCTGCGTCAGATCAGCAAGATTACTGCTGGTCTGCAGAGAATTCGTCTGCGTGACAGTCTGGAGCGCCTCGATCTCCTGCTCACGTCCGCCCACGGACGTCTGAATCGACGTCACGTTGTTCATCGTGTTATGCAGCTGCGTCATCGCCGTGCCCAGCGCATTCGTCAGGTTCGCCTGGCCGCCCGTGCCCGAGACGGGTGTCTGCAGCGCGGCAATCACGCTGTCGAGATTCGCGAACACGTCGGTGCTCGATTGCGCCGCCGGCGTCACCGAGAACGAATCGCCCGCATTCGGCGCACCCGAAATCGTCACATTCTGGCCGCCGCCGCCGAGCGTGATCGCCTGGCCCGCTGCGTACGTCTGCGGCGCGCTCGTCGTCGACGCCGTGACGTCCGTAATCGTGTACGTCGTCGCCGACGTGAAGTTGATCGTGTACTTGTCCTGGTTCGTCGGATCGGTCGGATTGCTCACCGACACGTTGCCGATCGTGCCCGAACCCGTGTTCGCCGAATTGCCCGCCGTCACGGGCGAGCTGCCCGCCGGCGAAATGCCCAGGAACACGTCGCGGCCCGTATCGCCGATCGCGATGTTGCGCGTGCCCGTCACCTGCACGTGCTGGATGCCGTCGTCGCCGTTGTACTGGACGGCGCCGCTCGGATCGACCGAGAACGGCGGCGTCGAAGCCTGATAGCCGGCGTACAGGTAGTTGCCCGAGCCGTCCGTGCCGTTCGCAAGACCCATCAGCTGCGAGCGGATGCCCTGCAGCTGCGTCGCGATATCACCGCGGTCGCCGTCGTTCAGCGAGCCGTCGCCGGCGCGCACGAGCAGCGTGTTGATCGTCGTCAGCACGTTGTTGACGCTGGACAGCGAGCCGTCTTCCGATTGCAGCGCCTGGAGCGCCGTGTTCTGGTTGCTCGAGTACTGCGACAGCGCCGCGCCCTGCATGCTGAGCTGCACGGCCTGCGCCGCACCGACGGGATTGTCCGACGGCGTCGCGAGGCTCACGCCGCTCGCCAGCTGCTGATACAGCTGCGCCAGCGTCGATTGCTGATCGTCCATCGTCTGGACGTTCATGCCGAAATATTGCGAAGTAGAGATGCGCATATGCGTTCAACGCCTCAATTGAAGATGCCGAGGATCGTCTGGAACAGCGTCTGTGCCGTCTGGATGACCTTGCTGTTCGCCTGATACAGCTGCTGGTATTGCAGCAGGTTCGCGGCTTCCTCGTTGATGTTCACGCCGGAAATCGCCTGCTGCGCCGTCGTGATCTGCGTGACGAGCGCCGACTGCGCCTTGTTCGACGTCTGCACCTGGTTCGTCTGGTTGCCGATGTCGTTCACGTAGTTCGCATACGAGTCGGTCAGCGTCAGCGTGCCGTTGCCCATCGACTTCGCCGTCACCAGATTCGAGATCAGCTGTGCGTTGCGGCCGTCCTTGCCGCCCGCCGTGTTCGGCGAGATCGTGAAAGTGTCGCCGTTCGCGGGCGAGCCCGTGATCTGCAGCGACACGTTGTTGATCGTCGTGCCCGTAATCGTCATCGACGCGCCCTTGGCCGCGTTGTACGGCACGGGCGTGTTGGCGGCCGTGATGTTGTAGCTGGTCGGCGGCGTGCCGTCGATCGTCACGGTCGAGCCGACCGGGAAGCCCGTCAGCGAACCCGTCGTCGAGTTGTACGTGAGCGTCGTCGAGGTGCTCGGCAGCGTGTAGCCCGCCGACACCGTGCCTTGCGTCACCGTCGACGTGCCCGTGTTCGCCGTGCCCGCCGACACCAGAACAGGCGACGACGCCGCGATCGCCGAGCCGTCGCTCGTCGTCAGCGCAAAACCATTGAGCGCGCCGCGCGTCGGCTCGACGGTGAACGAATCGCCTGCGTTCATCGTGCCCGTCAGGTTGAACTGCATCCCGCCGATCGGATTTGTCAGGTTCGCCGCCTGGCCGACCACCTGACCCGTATCGCGATTCGTCAGCGTGTAGTTCGTGCCGTCGTACGAGAGCGAGTAATCGCCCGACACCGGCTGCGACGGATTCGACAGCGTGACGCCCAGCGTCGCGCCGCCCGTGTTGTTGGCATTCGCGTAGACGGTCGGATTGCCGACCGTGAAGAGCGCGCCGCCCTTGTTGCCGTTCAGGTCGATACCGAGCGCGTTCTGCGCGTTGACCTGCGCGGCGAAGCTCGTTGCGATCGCGCCGAGTTGCGCTTCGGCGGGATCGAGCGTCTGGCTGCGGAACGTCATCAGCCCACCGATCTGTCCTCCCAGCGGCGCGCTGTCGGGCAGGATTTGCGGCGTCGTCGTTCCGGCAAGGCTCGACAGACCTGCGTAGGCAACGGACGTTTCCGTCGGATCGGCAGGCGACGTGACCGTCGTGAGATTGAAGCTCTTGTCGGCGACCACGAGCGGCTGGCCGTTGCCCATGAACACGCTGTAGCCGCTATCGCCTTGCACGACCTGCACGCCGACCAGTTGCGACAGATTCGACACGGCGAGATCGCGCTGGTCGAGCAGCTGGTTGGGCGGCTGGCCTTGCGCGCTGAGCGACTGGATCTGCGAGTTCAGCTGGGCGATTTGCGCGCTATACGTGTTGATCTGTTTGACGGTATCGCCGATCTGCGTGTTGACGCTCGCGCGCAGCTGGTCGTACTGATCGCCTGCTGCGTTGATCTGGTCCGCCAACGATTGCGCGTTGCTGATGGCGCTTTGGCGCATCGCGGGATTCGACGCATCGTTCGCGACGTTCTGCATCCCGGTGAAGTAGCTCGTAATCGCGCTCGAAATACCTGTGGTCGGATTGCCGACCATGTTGTTGAGCTGCGCGATCAGGTTGTAGTACGTGTTGAGCGAGCCCGACTGCGACTGGGCGTTGTTGAGCTCGGTCGTCAGGTACTGGCTGTATTGGCGCTGGACGGTCGTCGTCGACACGCCGCTGCCGAGATAGCCGGAGCCCGTGTACTGTCCGCTCGACTCCGCGTAGACAGGACGCTCGACGGAATAGCCGGGCGTCGCCTGGTTGCTGATGTTCTGACCCGTAGTCGTCAGCCCCCACTGGGCTGCGTTGAGTCCACTAAGGCCGATGCTAAAGAGGTTACTGGACATGCGTCATCCTGAAAGACGGCGTAAGGGGCAGCGCGTGAGCACTGCCAGGTTGACCGAACACTTTGTATATCGGCCTGATGGGCAGAACATTGAGGGCGGGAATGGGGTTTTTTGCCTTTGCGGCGCAGGCTTCGCCTTTGTGGTTGTGCTTTTGCACGTTGCTGTGCGGGTTGTGCTTTTTATGTCTTTTTTCTTTTCGCTGGCATCCGCGTTTGCTTCTGGTTTATTAGCGTTGCCCCTGTGCGGGGCGGCACTTACTTTCTTTGCCGCCGCAAAGAAAGTAAGCAAAGAAAGCGGGCTAACCCCGCCAGTGCTAGTCATTGCCTGCGGGCCCCCAACGGGTCCCGTACTCCAGACGGCAACACGTTATTTCACGCGTGTTGCCAGCGCTTTTGACAGGCGCATCACCCTCTCCAGTTGCCCGTAGCGCAGCCAACGGTAGCGCATCGTCTGTGCCGCCCAGGTGGCAAACTGTGTGTAGCTTGTCGCGCCTTACGCGTTGGCGCTCCTACGACACCGATCCCGCTTTTCAGTCCGGAGTGGTGCACTTGCGTCGCGACGGCCTACACACAGTTTGCCACCTGGGCGGCCGTGGACTTCTGCTAACGCAGCCCGTGACGTGGGAGTGTGAAGTGGGGGATGCGAATCCAGGAGCGCTGGCAACGGGCATTGAGTAGCTTGTGATGCCGTGTGGAGTGCGGGACCCGTGGGGGGCCCGCAGGCGAACACAAGAACTGGCGGGGTGAGCGGCTTTCTTTTGCCTACTTTTCTTTGCCGCTGTGTACAGACTGGAGACATAGCTGACAGGTGTACAGGGACATGGTTGACACTTTCGGGCAATCAAACGCTCGAATTCCGACTATGCCCTGGGAAGTAAAAAACACCATGAATCTCCGCGAAGAATTCGTCAGCCTGGCCGCCACACAGGCTCTTTCATTCAGCGAACTGTGCCGGCGCTACCGGATCAGCCGCCAGACTGGTTACAAGTGGCTCGGTCGCCACAGGACCGAAGGCGCCGGCGGGTTGGCCGACCGTTCCCGCCGCCCGCACCACAGCCCCCTGCGCTCACCCGAACACATCGAAGCGCAGGTGCTGGAACTGCGCCGCGTGCATGGCTGGGGCGGACGCAAGATCGAACGGCGCCTGAGGGATCTGGGCAAGACAGAGGTGCCCGCGCCCGCCACGATCACCGAGATCCTGCGGCGCCACGGGCTCATCGACGAGCAGGCGTCGCGCCAGCGCCAGCACTGGCAGCGCTTCGAGCACGAGCATCCGAATCTGCTGTGGCAGATGGACTTCAAGGGCGACGTCCAGACTCTGACGTGCGGGCGCTGCATGCCGCTGACGGTTATCGACGATCACTCGCGCTATAACATCGTACTGAGCGCCTGCTCGCGCACCACCACGCAGGTCGTGCAGGCCGCGCTTGAGCGCGCGTTCCGCTGCTACGGGCTGCCTGCGCGCATCAATACCGACAACGGTGCGCCGTGGGGCTCGCCCAGCGCGCCGGGGCAACTCACCGAGCTCGCGGTCTGGCTGATCCGGCTGGGCATCCAGGTGAGCTACAGCCGGCCGTACCATCCGCAGACCAATGGCAAGGACGAACGGTTTCACCGCACCTTGAAGGCCGAAGTGCTGGACCGGCAGGCCTTCAGCACGCACGAGCACATGCAGCAGGCACTGGATCGCTGGCGGCATGTGTACAACGTCGAACGTCCGCACGAGGCACTGGGGATGGCCACGCCCATCACACGCTATGCGTGCAGCCTGCGCACGATGCCCGACCGGCTGCCTGAGCCCGACTACGACTCCCGTGATGAAGTCTTGCGGGTCAATGCAAGCGGCGTGGTGCGCCTGCGTGGTCAAAGACTGAAGCTCTCAATCGCGCTCAAGGGGCTGCAGGTGGCAGCCCGTCCGAGCGAGAACGAAGACGGGGTGATCGAGCTGTGGTTCGCCCATCAGCGGGTCGCAAGACTTGACCTGAAGGCACCCAAACCCTGACCATCAGGTGTCAACGATGTCCCCGTACATGTGTCAACCATGTCTCCAGTCTGTACACCGCTGCAAAGAAAAGTAGGTGCCGCCCCGCACAGGGGCAACGCAAGAAGCACCGATACGAATTCGCGGATGCCAGCGAATAAACCCAAAACCAAAAAACCAAAAATAGCGACTAGCGTCGCAGACAAAAAAAACGGGCTAAACGCGCGCCAACGAGCGCCGCTTCATTTCAAGCTGAGTAATCAACCGCTGAAGCGTATTCTCAGCATTCCCCGGCAGGGACAAGAACCGAAACCCCAGCGTGTAACGCTGCGTCCCATTAGGCAGATCGATGATCCGATTCGACATCAACTCCAGGTCGAGCTGCAAAGTTCCAAGCGCACCGAGCGTCACCTCGGTATCGATCAGCTGCACGCCCTGCTCTAGCGACGTCACGCGCACGTCGCTCGTGCGCATCGCGATGCCGCCCAGCGACAGATCCTGCACCTCGAAGCGAAAACCCTCGCCATCCGGCAGCCGGCCGCGGCAAATGTACGGATCGAGCAGCGGCGCATCGACGCGAAAATACTCGCGGCGCTGCACGTAGTAGAGCACTTCAGGGAAATCGGCTTCGAACGACGGCCGGCCCTCGAACGTCGTTTCGCGCGGCGTATTGGTGACGAAATGCACGCGCACACCATCAGGCGTCGCGTGGAAATGCCCTTCCGGCGAAGACAGCAGGCCGCGGTTCTGCTCGGCGAGCGCGCCCCAGTCGAACGTGAAAGTGCGCTCGCGCACGTCCACTTCGAGGATCTTCGTCACGAGCTGGCCGCCCCTGTACTGCACGGTCAGAAAATCGCCGCGATTGAGCAGATTGCGCAGTTGCACGCCGATCTCTAGCGGATTGCGGCGGCCGAAGTCGACGCCTTCCGTCTCGCGGTTATCACCATTCGACTGGGTGGTATTCATGGCCTTGCCAATTTCTCTTCGTTCTTGCGGGCACGTCGCGCAAACACGCGCGGCCAGGTCTCAGCCCGGCCTGCATGAGGCGCGAAACACGCGTGGGACCGGACTTTTCTACGGCATTCCGGTATCGGGTCTGTCTGTTTAGCGGCAGCGTCGGGTCAAAGTTTAGCCCGGTTTTACGAAATATTTTTCGCAAACGTTTGACACCGCAACGAAGACAGGATACGCGAAACCGCTGGCGCAGCGAGAAATCGGAAAAGACTGAAGAGAAGGGAAAGCGGCCCGGCCCAACCGCCGAAGCGGCCGGCCCGTCCGTCGAGCTCTGCGACGCGGCGCAGCGCCGGTTTGCTGCTGTCGAAAGAATGGCTGCCTGACGGCGCGTTGCGGCAAACTCAAGTCCGCCGCAACGGCAACCGTCACACCATCTTCTGCATGATCGAAATGAGCTTCTTCGCGTAGTGCGGATCGGTCGCGTAACCGGCGCGCTGCATGCCCTGCGCAAAACCGTTCACGTCGCGCGACGAATTGATCACCTGCGCGTAACGCGGATTCGACTTCAGGAAGCTCGCGTAGTCCGTCATCGCTTCCTCGTACGAATCGTACGCGCGGAATTTCTCGACCACGCGCTGCGGCCGGCCGTTGACGTACTCGGTCGTGACCGTCGCGACGGTCTTGCCGTTCCAGTCGTCGGTCGCCTTGATGCCGAAGATGTTGTGGCTCGTCGAGCCGTCCGACTTCTTGATCTCGCGCTTGCCCCAGCCCGATTCGAGCGCGGCCTGGCCGATGATGAAGCGCGCCGGAATGCCCGTCGCGGCGCTCGCGGCCTGCGCGGGAGCCGCCAGCTTGTCGACGAACGCATCGACCTTGTCCGACGAGCCGTCGCCACGTACGGGCGGCGTCAGCGCGCTGTTCGCCGTATAGCCGCGGCCCATCTTCAGCGCGCCGTTGCTCGCCGGATTCGCATACGCCTTCGCGAGCGCGTTGAGCGCGACGTTGTTGCCCGCGTTCGAATCGTCGGCGGACACGCCGGAGTTGCGCATCAATTGCTTGAGCATCGCGTCGGCGACGCCGATGCCCTTCGACGACATCTGCTGCGACAGCTGCTGGTCCATCATCGACGTGAACGTCGCTGAATCGTGCGAATCGAACGGGCCGTCTTGCGGCGTCGCATCGCGCATGCTCTTCAGCATCATCTGCGTGAAGACGGCGTCGAACTGCTTCGCAGCCGACTTCATCGCCTCGCGCGGATTCGCAGCCGCCTGGGCGCGCATCGCGTCGAAGCCCTGCGTATCGAGCGCGAAGCGGTTGGTCAGGTCATTCGCGGCGTTGCGCGTCGTGTCGGAGTTCATTCCCGTTGTTCCTTAGATGATCTCGAGATCGGCTCGCAGCGCACCCGCTGCCTTCATGGCCTGGAGGATCGACATCAGATCCGCGGGCGTCGCGCCGAGCGCGTTCAGCGCCTTCACGACTTCGGCGAGATTGGCGCCCGCGCTCACCATCTTGAGCGCGCCGTTGTCCTGCTTCAACGCGATTTGCGACTGCTGCGCAACCACCGTCTGGCCGTTCGAGAACGCGCCCGGCTGGCTCACCACCGGCTGCGTATTGACGATCACCGAAAGATTGCCGTGCGCGACGGCGCAATTCTGCAGCGTCACCATCTGATTCATCACGATCGAACCCGTGCGCGCGTTCAGGATCACCTTCGCGGCGGCCTGGCCCGGCTTCACGTCGAGGTTCTGCAACTGCGCCATGAACTGCACCTGTTGCGCCGGATCGGCGGGCGCGCGCAGCTGGATCGTGCGGCCGTCGAGCGCCATCGCGGTGCCGAAGCCGAACGCGTTGTTGATCGCCGACGTCACGCGCTGCGTCGTGTCGTAGTCCATGTCGTTCAGTTCGAGCTGCATCGTGCCTGCTTGCGAGATCGTTGTCGGCACCGAGCGCTCGACGATCGCGCCGCCCGTGATG
Organism: Paraburkholderia azotifigens; assembly: GCF_007995085.1. Taxonomy (GTDB): domain Bacteria; phylum Pseudomonadota; class Gammaproteobacteria; order Burkholderiales; family Burkholderiaceae; genus Paraburkholderia; species Paraburkholderia azotifigens. Next base: position 2,675,602 of record NZ_VOQS01000001.1, on the reverse strand, counting down.
CGGCCCGCCGCAAGCTGGTTCACCTGCACCTTGCTGCCGTTCGCGCTGGCACCCGCGCCGCCGACGGCCATGTTGCCCTGGGCAAGCGCATACACCTGGCCGTCCGCGCCCTTGAGCGGCGTGAGCAGCAGCGTGCCGCCGCGCAGGCTCTTCGCATTGCCGAGCGACGACACCGTCACGTCGAGGGCTTCGCCCGGACGCGCGAATGCGGGCAGCGACGCCGTCACCATCACGGCCGCGACGTTCTTCAGCTGCATGCTGGAGAGCGAATTGTTGCTGGAGTTCGAACCGGCCTGCTGGTTGTTGATCGAGATGCCGAGATTCGCGAGCATGTTCGCGAGCGTCTGCGTCGTGAACGGCGTCTGCGTGGTCTGGTCGCCCGTGCCGTCGAGACCGACGACCAGGCCGTAACCGATCAGCGGGTTGTCGCGCACCCCCTGGATCTGCACGAGGTCTTTCAGGCGCTCGGCGTGAGCGACAGGCGCCGTGACGGGCAGCGCGGCGCATGCGAGCGCAACCACGGCGAACGCGCGCGCGGCGAAACCGGAAACGAGGCGGGAGAAGGAAGTGTTACGCATGATCAGAACGGCGCGACGTTAAGGAAGAAGCGTTGCAGCCAGCTCATGTCCTGGGCTTCGTTGATATAGCCCTTGGCGGAGTATTCGATCTTCGCGTCCGCGACCTGGGTCGAGTACACCGAGTTCAGGCTGCTGATCGTGTTCGGATTGACGACACCCGAGAAACGCACGAACTCGTTGCCCTGGTTGATCAGCATCTGCTTTTCGCCGCTCACGAGCAGATTGCCGTTCGGCTGCACGCCGATCACCGTGACGGTGATCACGCCGCTGAACGTGTTCGATGCGTTGGCGCCGCCCGTCGCCTTGAACGTGTTGGCGCCCGTCGCGTCGAGATTCACCTTGCCGAACAGACCGCCCAGGAAGCCCGCCGTCGGCACGCCGAACTTGGTTTCGCCATTGCGGTTCGTGTTTGCGCCCGACGACTTCGTCGCGTTGATGTTTTCGGAAATGACGATGGTCAGGATGTCGCCGACATTGCGCGGCCGCTGGTCTTCGAACAGCGGACGGCCAGCGTACCCCGGGTTGTAGATCGAACCGGGCGTCTGCAGCGACGGCGGCGGCGGCGGCACGGCCGTCATCGGTTGCTGGGTGATCGGCTGCCTCGGCACGAGCGCACAGCCGCCGAGCGCGGCTGCGAGCACGCCGGCGCAGGCGAGCATCGAAGCTGCTCGCGCGCCGTGCAGAGAGACCTGGGTACGAGTGAAATGCGACATCTTGATTACCGCCTAAGTGTTTCCGACTATCTGACTATCAGCCTTAAACCGGCATCTGGCTGAGCGTCTGCAGCATCTGGTCGGAAGTGGTCACGGCCTTGCTGTTGATTTCGTAGGCGCGTTGGGTCTGGATCATGTTCACCAGTTCCTGCACGACGTTCACGTTCGATGCTTCGACATAACCCTGATTCAGCGTGCCCGCGCCGTTCAGACCTGGCGTCGCGACGTTCGGCGTGCCCGACGAAGTCGTTTCCGCGAACAGGTTTTCACCCTTGGCATCGAGACCCGTCGGGTTGATGAACGTGGCGATCTGGAGCGAGCCGATCTGCGTCGTCGCCGTCGAGCCTGCCGTCGTCACCGACACCACGCCGTCGCTGCCGATCGTGAGCGACGTCGCGTTCTGCGGGATCGTGATGGCGGGCAGCACCTGATAGCCGCTCGAGGTGACGAGCTGGCCTTGCGAGTTGGTCTGGAACGAGCCGTCGCGGGTGTAGGCGGTCGTGCCGTCCGGCATCTGCACCTGGAAGAAGCCCTGACCGTTGATCGCGACGTCCTTCGAGTTGCCCGTCTGCTGCAGGTTGCCCTGCGTGTACAGACGCTCGGTCGCGACCTGCTGCACGCCCGTGCCGAGCTGAATGCCCGACGGCAGTTCCGTCTGCTGCGTCGAGTTCGCGCCCGGCTGACGGATCGTCTGATACAGCAGGTCTTCGAACACGGCGCGCGAACCCTTGAAGCCGTTCGTGCTGACGTTGGCCAGGTTGTTCGAGATCGTGTCCATCTGCGCCTGCTGCGCATTCATGCCGGTGGCGGCGATATAGAGTGAGCGGTTCACTGTGTTTCTCCTGAACGCAGGGTGGCGCGTTCCGTTAAATCTGCGTCGGGATTAGCTGAAGTTCAGCAGCTTGTTGGCCGACTGTTCGTTCTGGTCGGCGGACTCGATCATCTTGGTCTGCATCTGAAACTGGCGGGCGTTGGTGATCATCGAGACCATCGCCGACACCGGGTTCACGTTGCTGCCTTCGAGCGCGCCAGCCGCGACGACCACAGCGGGGTCGGCGTCGGCGGGATTGCCGTCGCTCGTGTGAAAGAGGCCATCGTCGCCGCGCGTGAGCGCGCCGGGAGCGGGATTCACCAGCTTCAGCTGGTCGACGAGCGCGATCGTCGTGGCAGGGTCGCCCGGCATCAGCGCCGATACCGTGCCGTCCTTGCCGATCGTCACCTGCGCGCCGGGCGGCACGGCCACGGGACCGCCGCTGCCCACGACCTGCAGGTTGCTGGCCGTCACGAGTTGGCCGTTTTCGTCGACGTGCAGGTTGCCTGCGCGCGTGTACGCTTCCTGGCCGTCGGCCGTCAGGACGGACAGCCAGCCCGGGCCCTGGATCGCCACGTCGAGCGGGTTGCCCGTCTGCTGGATCGGGCCGGGCGTGTAGTCCGCGCCCGGCGTGGACGACAGCACGAAGGTGCGGGTGGTGTCGTCCTGAATCGTGCTGCCGTCGCCGAACGCCATCGGCACGGCGCGGAACGTCGCGAGCTGGGCCTTGAAACCCGTGGTCGAGGTGTTCGCGAGGTTGTTCGCGACCACGGCCTGCCGTTCGAGCGCCTGGGTCGCGCCCGACATCGCGGTGTATATGAGCCGGTCCATGATGGTGTCGGTACGTCAGCGATTACAGGTTGATGAGCGTCTGGTCGACGGCCTGCTGGGTCTTGATCGTCTGCGCGTTCGCCTGGTAATTGCGCTGCGCGGTGATCAGATTCACCAGCTCGCTCGTCAGGTCGACGTTCGAGTTTTCGGTTGCGCCGCCTTGCAGCGAACCGTGGTTCGTCGAGCCCGGCGCGGCCACCACTGCGACACCCGAAGCAGCCGTCGCCTGGAACTCGTTGTTGCCCAGGTTGATCAGGCCGTTCTGGTTCGCGAAGGTTGCGAGCGCGACCTGGCCGAGGGCCGCCGTCTGGCCGTTCGAATAGTTGCCCGTGATCGTGCCGTCGGTGCCGACCGTGAAGTTGGTCAGCTGGCCGGCTGCGAAACCGTCTTGCGTCAGCGAGTTCGTGCCGTCCTTGCTGCCGAACTGCGTCGTGCCGCCGATCTTCAGCGTCAGCGACTGCGGCGTGGCCGAGCCGTCCGAGTTCGGGATCGAGAAGTTGAACGCGAACAGCGTCGAGGTCGGGTTGCCCGAGGCGTCGAGCGTGCTGACCAGGTTGCCCGACGTGTCGAACTTCGCCGTGCCGACCTTGGTCGTCGGGACGTTGCCGTCCTTGCCTGCGTACACGTCCCACGAACCGGCCGAGGTCTTCACGAAGTACATGTCGACCTGCTGTTCGCCGCCCAGCGAGTCATACACGGGCACCGAAGTCGAGTAGCTGTACGTCGCGCTGTTGGTCGGATCGAACGCGAGCGCCGTCGGCGCCACCGTCACGGAGTCGCCCGTTGCCGGCGTGCCCGCCAGCGTGATCGTCTCGCCGTTGCCGAGCTTGATCGGCGAGTTGGCGGAGTAAGTGCCCGACGTGCTCGAGCCGTCGCTGCCCGTGATCGTGTAGGCAGTCGGGCTCGTGAACGAGACCGTGTACGTGTTCGCGTTCGTGCCTTGCGTCGCGTCGGTGATCGACACGCCGTTGTTCGTCAGGCTGCCCGTGTTGGTCGCGCCGAACGTGACGGAAGGCGTGCCCAGCTTGAGCGCGTCCTGTGCGTTCAGGTTCAGGCCGGCCGTGATGGTCTTCGTGGCCGTCGGCGGAATGTTCGCCGTCGGCACCTGCAGCGGCACCGTGCCCGCCGTGTTGATGATGCCGTTCGCGTTCGCCGCGTAGCCCATCAGCTTCAGGCCGTCGGCGTTGACGATGTAGCCGTTCTTGTCGAGCTGGAACACGCCGTTGCGCGAGTACGTCAGCGAGCCGTTGTTCGACATCTGGAAGAAGCCGTTGCCGTTGATGGCGACGTGCAGTGCGATGTCGTCCGTCGAGATCGTGCCTTGCGAGAAGTTCTGCTCGACTTCCGACATGCGCGTGCCGATGCCGATCTGGTTGTTGACGGCCGTCGCGACCGAGTTCGCGTACATGTCCGCGAACTGCGCCGCGCCCTGCTTGAAGCCGACGGTGTTCGCGTTCGCGATGTTGTTGCCGATGACGTCGAGGTCGCTCGATGCGCCTGCCAGTCCGCTCAATCCTTGCTGGTAACCCATGACGGTCTCCGTATCTGGTGATGCTGAATGCGTTTAGATAATGGCGGCGACCGACGTGAGGCCAACCGTTTTGCCGTTCGACAGTACGAGTCCCGGCGTGCCGTCCGTCTGCTTGATGATCCCTTGCACGGTCGCTGCCGACAGCGTGGCGGGCGCGCCCGTGCCGTTCGCCGTCGTGCTGGATGCCGTGAACGTGTAGTTGCCGTCGGGCAGCGCGTTGCCGCTCTTGTCGACGGGCGTCCAGCCGATGGGAATCGTGCCCGCCGACTGCTTGCCGAGGTCGATCGTGTTGACGATCTGGCCTGCCGAGTTCTTCACCGTGACCTGCACGTCCGTCGAGTCGCTGGCGAGCGTGACGCCGAAGCCCGTCGCCTTGCCCGATGCGACCGAGAAGCTGTTGCCCGGGGCGAGCACTGTCGAGCTGATGAGGTTCGCGGCCTGCGTTTGCTGGCTCGTCGTCAGTTGCGACGCGAGCGAGGTCAGCGACGTGTTCAGCTGGCCGATGCCCGTCACCGTGTTGATCTGCGCGAGCTGCGAGGTCATCTGCGAGCTGTCCATCGGGCTCGTCGGATCCTGGTTCTTCATCTGCGCGATGAGCAGTTGCAGGAACGTGTTCTGCAGGTCGCTGCCCGACGTCGCGCTGGACGAGCTGCTCGACGACGAGGCGCTGTTCGTGCCGTTCATCGTGTCGAGCAACGTCTGCGAAACGGTCGCGCCGTTGTTGCCGATAGTGGTACTGGTAGTCAAGGAGGTTCTCCTCAGGTTCCGATCGTGAGCGTCTTCAGCATCAGCTGTTTCGCGGTGTTGAGCGTTTCGACGTTGGCCTGGTAAGAGCGCGATGCCGAAATCATGTTGACCATTTCCTGGACGGGGTCGACGTTGGGCAGCTGCACGTAACCGTTTGCGTCGGCGGCCGGGTTGCCGGGCTCGTACGACGTTTTCATCGGCGTCGGATCGTCGATGACGCCCGTCACCTGCACGCCGCCGACCTGCTGGCCCGAGCCCGTGCGCGCGCCGCCGATCGGGTTGACGGCGAACACGACCTGCTTCGCCTTGTATGGCTTGCCGTCGGGGCCCGTCGTACTGTCGGCGTTCGCGAGGTTCGACGCGGTCACGTTCAGGCGTTGCGACTGCGCGGACATCGCCGAACCGGCGACGTTGAAAATGTTCATCAGGGATGGCATGGCTTTCGACCTCTCTTGCCGGTGCACCGGCGTCTAATCCCGTAGCGTTTCTGGTTTCTAGCGGTGGTCCAGCGCGCTGCCTTCCGTGCGAACGGCAGCGCAGTTCATCAACCGTTCGACGTGATCGCCGACAGCATCGCCTTGATCTGCTGCGACAGCACCGTCATGCCCGACTCGAAGTGCAGCGAGTTGTCGGCGAACTGCACGCGCTCGGCGTCCAGATCGACGGTGTTGCCGTCCAGCGACGGCTGCGCCGGGACGCGGTAGGCGACGCGGCCGAAGTCGTCGGTCGGGCCGCCCGTGGCGATGAGGCGCGCCTTGCCCGTCATGTGGCCCGGCTCCGTCGAAGCCATCGACATGCCTTGCGACACGCCCGCAGGCTGTGTCATCGCCAGCGGCGCATTGTTCGACGCACCCGCCGCGGAGCCGCCGCTTTTCTTCAGCGCGCCCGCGAGCGACGAAGCGAAGTCGATATCGCGAGCCTTGTAGCCCGGCGTATCGGAGTTCGCGATGTTCGACGACAGCAATTCCTGGCGATAGGCGCGCACATCGAGCGCCTGGCGGCCAAAGGCAAATTCGGCATCGAGTTTGTCCAGCATTGGGTTCTCCGTGGAACGGTCCGAGGCCCCCGTCCGCATCGTCGATCCGCCTTGTTCGGAAAGAAGCGTTTCGACTGCGCCGGCCGGAAGGCCTTTTTGCATGTGACGCATTGTGCGGGCGGGGCGCAAGACTTAATCGGACGAATAGCCGGGAAAGGACGCCTCTATTCACCGTTTGCACGGCAGACGCGATCTCTAGAATGCGATGCGTACCGATGCATCATTGAAGGAGAACGACCATGCCCTTGCCCGCCACCGCTTCGCCCTGCGCTCGCCGTATGGGCGCGCGCGCTGTCCGGACGCTGTCGGCGATGGCGCTGGTCGGCGCATGCACGGCGGCATCCGTTGCGCACGCACAGGAAAGCGGTTCGTCGAATGGCGGACCGATCGTGATTGCCGGACCCGGCGAGAAGAATCCCGCCGAACTTCAGGCGATGGCCGAGCGCATCAACACGCCGGCGCCTGCCGCCGCGCCGCGCACCGGCGTTCCGAATGTGCCGGCCGTTGCGCCCGCAACCCTTTCCGCGAATTCGCGCGGCGACGCGGACCGCTTCGCGCAAGCCGCCCATGCCGACGGCGCGATCATGATTCCGGGCACGGGTGAAGCGACGGCGCGGCAGGCCGCGCCCGTCGCCGTCGGTAATATGAACACGGGTGCGCCAGGCATCATGCGCGTGAGCTTGCAACCGGCGTCGCGTCAGGTGATGCCCGTCGTGGTCGCGCCGGCTCAGGCCGTCGCGCGTCAGGCGACGGGCGGTCCGGCGGCAGGCGTTCAGCCGATTGCCGTGAATCCGCCCGCAGGCAATGCGGCCGCGGCGCAGCTGCGCAATGGGGCCGCGCGCAATGGTGCGGCCGCTGCGGCGCCCGCTCCTGTACAAGCGCCCGCGCAGGCAGCGGCACAACCCGCCCCGCCCACGCCTGCCGGACAGCAGGACGGCGAATTGATCCGCCGCGCGGCGCTCGCGTATCTGCAGCAGCAGTCGGCGGGCTTGCCGGGCAAGGTCGACATCACCGTTGCGTCGGTATTTCCGCGCGGTCTTGCCGCCTGCACGACGCTCGAACCGTTCCTGCCGGCGGGCGCGCGCGTCTGGGGCCGCACGACGGTCGGCGTGCGCTGCGCGGGCGAGCGTCCGTGGACGCTGTATCTGCAGGCCAAGGTTTCGATTCACGCGACGTACTTCCTCGCCGCGCGCGCGATTGCGCCGGGCGAGCTGCTGTCGGCCGCCGACCTCATCGCCCGCGACGGCGATCTGACGCTGCTGCCGCAAGCGGTGATCACCGATCCGGCGCAGGCCGTCGGCTCGGTCGCCTTGATGCGCGTATCGCCGGGCTTGCCGCTGCGCCGCGACATGTTGAAGAGCGCCGAGGCCGTGTCGATCGGCCAGAACGTGAAAGTGGTCGCGCAGGGGCCGGGCTTCGCCATTTCGGCGGAAGGCAGCGCGATGAACAACGCGGCGCCGGGGCAGCCCGTCAAGGTGAAGACGGCGAACGGGCAGATCATTCAGGGCATCGTGAAAGATGCCGGGACGGTCGAAATCCAGCTCTGACGCGGTGTTTCCAGCGGTTACAACTTGAAAAATGTGTCGGATCGCTTGAGCTAAAGTTCGATGGGTGAATGCCGTTATTACATTCAAATCGAACAGGAAGCCAATCGTGAAAGTTGATTCCACTACCCATTCAGGCCTGCAGACGTTGAAAGACGGGCTGCAGCGCGCGCAGCAAGGTGAAAGCGCTACGACGGGCAGCGTCGGCACGTCGACCTCGACGGCCACGGGTGCGTCGGGCGATGCGAATGTCAATTTGTCGGGGCTGTCGTCGCATCTGCAAAGCCTCGCGAGCGCGGGTTCGTCGGACATCGACACGGCGCATGTCGAGTCGATCAAGCAGGCGATCAAGAACGGCACGTTGACGATCGACTCCGGCAAGATTGCCGACGGCGTGCTGGCAACGGCGCGCGACCTGTTGCAAAAGAAGAGCCAGTCGTCCGGCAACTGACGACGCACTGATGAACGGTGCGCCGGGAGCCGGGCGGTATTTGTGACAAATCCGGTTTGTGCACGACGCGAACCGGTGCCTAGCGAGTTGCTTTGTGATGAAAGACGCCCTGCTTGCCACCGTCATCGACGAATATTCTGCTGTCGAGCTGTTTGCCTCCGTCCTCGCGGCCGAGGAGAGGGCGTTGACCACGGTGCACCCCATCGACACGCTGCCGCCCATTGTCGAGAAGAAGATGGAGCTGGTGGAGAAGCTCTCCACACTGGAGAAGGTTCGCGATTCGCAGCTTTCGCAGCTTGGCTATCCTGCCGGATGGAAGGGCATGGAACTGGCCGTCGCGAACGATTCGCGTCTTGCGACGCAGTGGTCGTTGTTGCAGAAGGCTGTTGAACGCGCCAAGCGGTTCAATACCACTAACGGTGCGCTGATTCGTACCCGTATGGAGTACAACCGGCGCGCGCTTGCTGCTCTCAATGTGGCCGTTGGGCCGGAGCGCGGCGCGTTGTATGGGCCCGATGGGCGGGTTCCTGCTTTTGGGGTTTGATTTTTAAGGGGCTTGGCCCCTTGTGGATGTTTTTTACCGGACCGGTGCCTTTTTGGTGCCGGTTTTGCTTTTTGGGTTTTTGTTTTTCGGTTTTCGCTGGCATCCGCGATTTCGTATCCGTACTTCATGCGTTGCCCCTGTGCGGGGCGGCACTTACTTTCTTTGCCGCCGCAAAGAAAGTAAGCAAAGAAAGCGGGCTAACCCCGCCAATGCTACTCATTGCCTGCGGGCCCTCAACGGGTCCCGCACTCCAGACGGCAACACGCTATTTCACGCCCGTTGCCAGCGCGTTGAACAAACGCATCACCCACTCCAGTCACCCGTAGCGCAGCCAGCGGCAGCGCATCGTCTGCGCAGCCCAGGTGGCAAACGGTGTGTAGGTGGTCGCGCCTTACGCGTTGGCGCTTCTACGACACCGATCCCGCTTTTCAGTCCGGAGTGGTGCACTTCCGTCGGGACGACCTACACACAGTTTGCCACCTGGGCGGCCGTGGACTTACTGGTAACGCGGTTCGTAACGCGGAGTGTGAAGTGGGGGATGCGAATCTGAGGGCGCTGGCAACGGGCATAGGGTAGCTCGATGCCGCGTGGAGTGCGGGACCCGTTGGGGGCCCGCAGGCAATGACTAGCATTGGCGGGGTTAGCCCGCTTTCTTTGCTTACTTTCTTTGCGGCGGCAAAGAAAGTAAGTGCCGCCCCGCACAGGGGCAACGCATGAATCACCGATACGAATTCGCGGATGCCAGCGCAGCGAACGCAAAAGCAAAAAACGAAAACGCAAAAACAAAAAGAGCGGACCTAAAAAAAGATCCGCTCTTTCGAAGAAGAAGAAGAAGAAGAAGAAGAAGAAGAAGCAGCAGCCGCACCGAACGAACCAAAAAGCCGCCCGCAGGGCAAAACCCAAAAACCGGCTCAGCTAGTCTCCGCCGAAGCCCAAGCCTGCTCGCGCAGCCGAGTCCGAAGCCGGGCAACAGCCTGCGAATGCAGCTGACAAACTCGAGACTCGCTCACCTCCATCACCGCACCGATCTCGCGCAGATTCAACCCGCGCTCATAGTACAGCGACATCAGCAGCTTCTCCCGCTCCGGCAACCGGTCGATCGCCTCGACCAGCGCGCCGCGCAGCGACTCGTCCAGCAGCGCCGACAACGGATCCGAATGATCGACGCAATAGCGGTCCAGGAACGGCTCGTCGTCCGCCGAACGATCGAAGTCTTCGTAGTAGATCAGCTGGCTGCCGTGCAGATCCTGCAGCATCGACTGGTACTCGTCGAGCGGCATCTTCAGATGCTCCGCGATCTCCGTCTCGCTCGCCGAACGGCCCAGCGACTGCTCGACCTGATGCACGGCGCTCTCGACCTCGCGCGACGTGCGGCGCAAGCTCCGCGGCAGCCAGTCGTTGCTGCGCAGCTCGTCGAGCATCGCGCCGCGGATCCGCTGGCTCGCGTACGTCTCGAACTGCGCGCCCTGATCTTCCTTGTAACGGCTCGCCGCATCGAGCAGGCCAATCATGCCCGCCTGAATCAGATCGTCGAGATCGACGCTCGCCGGCATCTTGGCGACGAGCTGCAAACCGAGACGGCGCACCAGCGGTGCGTATTTCGTCAAAACCTCGGCTTGCGAAATTTTTCCTTGAGCGTTGTACATCGTGCTCCCCTTGTCCTTGCCTTCAGGCGTGCTGCGCCGACGGTTGATCGGCGTATTGCGCCGCTGTTACGGTTGTCGGCGGCACGCCATGCGTCCGTGACGAGATCGCTGGCCGCATCGGCCAGTACTGCAGTTCGGCGGCGATATGACGGAAATCGCGCGCGGCAGGTGCCGATGGGAAAGCATCGACGACACAACGCGACAACTCCGTGGCTCGCGCCATCAAAGGATCGGCTGCAACGCAGCCCGCATCCTCCAGCGACACGGCGAGATAACGTCCCGCCACGCCCGCCAGGTTTTCAAAAGCGGTGTGCGCATCGGCCACGCTCTGCACGTGGTTCACGAGCACACGAAACTGTGCAATCGCATGTGCGAAGTGCAGGCGCTTCATGCACGCATACGCATCCGTGATCGCCTGCGCCGCGACACGCGTCACCACCAGCACGTCGTGCGACTGCATCGCCAGTGCGGACAGCGTGCCTTCGCGATCCACCTGCGCGTTGATCAGCACGACGTCGGCGGGCCCGCTCAGCAACACGCCCATCTGTTCCGGCGAGCAGCTTTCGCGATTGCCGCGCGATGCAGCGAGCACCGCGAAGCCCAGCGCATGACGGCCAGCCGCCTGCTCGAGCGTCATCTCGCCGCGCATCACCGCGGAGAAATTACCCGCGCCGCGTACGCCGCCCAGCATCGCGCTCACCGAGCGCTCGCCGAGCGACTCGTCGATCACGAGCACGTCCTTGCCTTGCTCCGCGAGCGCGGCGGCGAGATTCACCACCGTCGTCGTCACGCCCACGCCGTGCGAGCCGCCTGCGACAGCCACGATCCGCGAGCCGGAGCGCGCCAGCAGACGCCTCAGTCCCTCTGCCTGATCCAGCACGAACTTATCCAAAGCGAACCTCGTGCAGATCGGCGGTCGAACGGGCCGACAGGGCCGACAGCAGCGCCGGCACATCCTCGTCCTGCGGAACGAATGGCGAGTTGTCGCGTGGAATGCAGAAGGCGCTCTTGATCAGGAATTTCTTCGTGGCGACGTACAGGTTCTCCGGCACCTTCTGTCCCGTCGATACGTAATGCACGGGCAGCTTGTAGCGGATCACCGTGTCGAGCACGCTGCCCAGATTGGTCGCTTCGTCCAGCTTGGTCAGGATGCAGCCGGCGAGCGGCTGCTGGTCCGGCGCGTTCTGATACGCCTGCACGACTTCGTTCAGTGTGTCGCCGTGGCTCGTCGCGTTCAGCAGCAGCAGGCGCTGCACGGGCTGACCGGCGCGGCTCAGCATCGAAATCTGGTCGGACACCAGACGGTCGCGCTGGCTCATGCCGATCGTGTCGATCAGCACGATGTGTTTGTTGCGCAGTTCGGAGAGCGCGAGTGTCAGGTCGGCGCTGTCCTTCACGGCATGTACCGACACGCCGAGAATCTTGCCGAAAATGCGCAGCTGTTCATGACCGCCGATCCGGTAGCTGTCGGTGGTGAGCAACGCAACCTTGCTGGCGCCGAAGCGCATCACGCAGCGCGCCGCGAGCTTGGCCGTGGTCGTGGTCTTGCCGACGCCCGTCGGGCCCATCAGCGCGAACACACCGCCGCGCTCCATCAGCGCGTCTTCGTTCTCCATCACGGGCACGTTCGATTCGAGCACCGTGCGCACCCATTCCATGCCTTCTTCCATGCCGTCGACTTCCGGCAGGTTGTCGATCACCATCTTCACCAGTTGCGCCGAGAAGCCGGCGGCGAACAGATGCTTGGTGAGCGCCGCATGCGTCGGGCTGCGGCGCTGGCGGTCGGCCCACAGCAGACCGGCAAACTGCTCTTCCATCATGCCGCGCATCGCGCCCAGCTCGTGCATCACGGTCTCGTTGACCATCTGCTCGATGCGCGACTGGATCGACTCCGTCAGCGCGGCGGCGACCTTCGGCGTGATGTCGCCAGTTGCGCCCTTACGGCCGTCGCGCGTGTTGATGTCGCTCGCGCCTTCCGCCACGGTCGGCACGACGTTGTTCTTCTGCGCGGCGCGGCGTGCGGCGACCTGCGCGGCTTCGCGGGCCCAGTCGGGCTTCACGTCTTCCTTTGCTGCGTCGACGGGTACGCCCAAGCCGCGCGCGACAGCGGCGGCAGGCGTCATCGTCGGGTTGGCTGCCGGGACCACGTCCTTGGCCGCGATGCGGCGTGCGTGATCGATCAGCCACGGATTCGTTTCGGCCATCGTGCGCGGACGAACGGGCGCTTCGGGCTTCGCGGGTGCAGCCGGCTTCGCGGTTGCTGCCGGCGCTGCGGGCGGTTCGCTGCGTGCTTCCGCGCGCAGTTCGACGCGGACGTCGTCGGTTGCGCGCGCGGCGTTCGCGGCGGGCGCTTCAGCGGCTGCGCTCGCGGCGGCGGCCGCTTGCGGCTCGGCCTTCTCTTCGCTCGCGGCAGGCATGCGCTCAGTGCCGGCTTCCGGGCTCGCGCCGAACACCGACGAGAACACGTCGGGCATCCCGCTCGCATAAGGATTGACGGACATCGACGGCGCGGGCGACGCGGCGGGCGCCATCAGCGCACGTGCGCCGCCTGCTGCCGCGCTCATGCCCGTGTTCGGGCCGCCCGATGCGGCGCCTTCCTGGCTGCGCGGCGCGATTGCGCTCAGATCGCTGTCGGCAACGGCGACGATTTCGACGGTGCCGTCCTCGTTGGTGCGATTCGACAACACGACTGCATCGGAGCCCAATGCCTCACGGACGAGACGCAATGCGTCACGACTCGTTGCACCGACAAATTTGCGAATGTTCAAGCTGATTCTCCGATGAGCTACGCGGACCGGCGACATACCGTTTCCCGATGAGATGAATTATTGCGAAAGACGTCCAACCACCATCGGGCAATAAAGACGGTGAAACGCTGGCAATTCAGGCATTCGGTGCACGCACAACGGCCCGAAATCTCGGGAATTTTGACCGGCGGGCAACGCAGTGCCGCGCCGCACAACGCGCGCGGCCTTGTGGATCAAGGCGCCGTGCGCGCGCCAGTGAAAAAGGCCGGCCGCGAGATGCGGACCGGCCTTCGAGAACGGAAACGCCGAACAGACGGCGGGCCGCGAAAGGTCGCCGAGGGTCGCGAAACAATGTCGCGCGCGCCGCTCAGCCGTGTGCGCCGATCACGTTCACCACCCGCACATGCCGGGTATCGGGCACTTCCGCGTACGACAACACCTTGAGCTGCGGCAGGCTGCGTCGCAGGAAGCGCGCAAGCATCGCGCGCAGCGAATGCTGGACGAGCATCACGGGCGTCAGGCCGAGGTTCTGCTGGCGCGTCATCGCCTTTTGCGTCTCCATCAGCAGCGTGTTCGCGAGGCCTGGCTCGAGGCCTGGATTGGTGCCCGTCGCGAGCGCCTGGGTGAGCAGCCGCTCCAGATTCGAATCGAGGCCCATCACCTGGATGTCGCCGTTGCCGGGGAACCACTGCTGCGTGATCGCTCGACCCAGCGCGAGGCGCACGGCGGCCGTCAGATCGTGCGGATCGGTGATCTTCGAACCGTGCTCCGACAGCGCTTCGAGAATCGTGCGCATGTCGCGGATGGGCACGCCTTCCTCGAGCAGGTTCTGCAGCACCTTTTGCAGCGTCGCGACGGGCAGCATCTTCGGCACGACATCGTCGACGAGCGGCGCGGCGTCCTTCTGCATCCGCTCGATCAGCGCCTGCACTTCCTGGCGGCCGAGCAGTTCCGCCGCATGGGTGACGACGAGGTGATTCAGATGGGTTGCGACGACCGTACTCGAATCGACCACCGTGTAGCCGTACACCTGCGCCTGTTCGCGCAGATTCGTGTCGATCCAGATCGCGGGCAGGCCGAACGCCGGGTCCGTAGTCGGCGTGCCCGGCAGCGCGGCCGTGACCTGGCCGGGGTTGATCGCGAGCCACTGGCCCGGATACGCCTCGCCGACACCCACTTCGACGCCCTTGAGCGCGATCCGATAACCGTTCGGCCGCAATTCGAGGTTGTCGCGGATATGGATGACGGGCGGCAGGAAGCCGATTTCCTGCGCGAACTTCTTGCGGATGTTCTTGATGCGCTTGAGCAGTTCGCCGTCCGAGTTCTTGTCGACGAGCGGGATCAGGCGATAGCCGACTTCGAGGCCGAGCGCGTCGATCATCGTCACGTCGTCCCAGCTGGCTTCCGCGCCTTCCGACGGCGCGAGCGCCTGCGGTGCGACTTCGGCGAGCGCCGTCGACGTCTTGCTCTGCGCCGCGCGCTTCTTCATCGTGCGGGCAAGCTGGATCGCGCCGGCGCCCAGCAGCAGAAACGCGAAGTGCGGCATACCCGGAATCAGGCCCATCAACACGAGAATCGAGCCCGTGATCATCAGCACGCGCGGATTCGTAAAGAGCTGGCCCGTCAGCTGCGTGCCGATGTCTTCGTCGGTGGCGACGCGCGACACGATCACACCCGCCGCCGTCGAAATCACCAGCGACGGAATCTGCGCGACGAGGCCGTCACCGATGGTCAGCAGCGTGTAGGTCTTGCCGGCGTCGGCGAAATCCATGCCGTGCTGCACGACGCCGACGATCAGGCCGCCGATGATGTTGATCACCATGATCAGCAGACCGGCGATGGCATCGCCGCGCACGAACTTGCTCGCACCGTCCATCGAGCCGTAAAACTCGGCTTCCTGCGAGACTTCCATACGGCGCTTGCGGGCCTGATCTTCGTTGATCATGCCGGCGTTGAGGTCGGCGTCGATCGACATCTGCTTGCCGGGCATCGCGTCCAGCGTGAAGCGCGCGGACACTTCCGCGATACGCCCCGCGCCCTTCGTGATCACCATGAAGTTGATCACCATCAGGATCACGAACACGACGATACCGACCGCGAAGTTGCCGCCCACGAGGAAGTGGCCGAACGCCTCGATCACGGCGCCCGCCGCGCCCGGGCCCGTGTGGCCTTCGAGCAGCACGATACGGGTCGACGCGACGTTCAGCGACAGGCGCAGCAGCGTCGAGAACAGCAGCACGCTCGGGAAGGCCGCGAAGTCGAGCGGCTTCATCGTGTACATGCTGACGAGCAGCACCATCACCGACAGCGCGATGTTGAACGTGAACAGCAGATCGAGCAGGAACGCCGGCAACGGCAGAATCATCATGCCGAGGATCATGCAGATCAGGAGCGGACCCGCCATTGCCCGCAGATTGGTGCCGTTCAGCGCGTCCGGCCGTCGTGAAAGGAAACCCGCGCGGGCGTTCATGCTGATACTCCATTACTTTGATTGTCGCCGCCGAGTGCATCGGCAGCTTCCTGGTCGGCGTCGTCATCCGGCACGCCGCCCTTGTCCAGCTCCGCCGGAACGTCGAGTTCCGTCGGCGCAACGGGCGCCACGCCGCCGTCTTCCTTGAAGCGGCGCAGTTGATAAACCCAGGCGAGCACTTCCGCGACGGCGCCATACAGCGCGCCCGGAATCTCGCGATTCAGTTCGACGTTGTGATACAGCGCACGCGCGAGCGGCGGCGCTTCGAGCAGCGGCACGTTGTTCTCGACGGCCAGTTCGCGGATGCGCGCGGCCACGAGGTTCACGCCCTTCGCGACGACCTTCGGCGCGCCCATCTCGCCGTCCGAGTATTGCAGCGCGACCGCGAAGTGCGTCGGGTTGGTCACGACGACGTCGGCCTTCGGCACATTCGCCATCATCCGGCGCCGCGCCATCGCACGCTGCTGCGAGCGGATGCGCGCCTTCACGTGCGGATCGCCTTCGCTTTCGCGATGCTCGCGCTTCACTTCTTCCTTGGTCATGCGCAGCTTCTTGTGGAAATTCCACAGCTGGTACGGCACGTCCATCGCCGCGATCAGGAACATGCCCGCGACCGTCATCGCGCAGCACACGGCGATCAGATGGCCCGCGTTCAACAGCGCGACGTGCACCGGCTGCGTGGCGAGCGCGAGGATGTCCTCGCGGCGATGCCAGATCGACAGCGCGCCGA
This sequence comes from Paraburkholderia azotifigens, assembly GCF_007995085.1. Classification (GTDB taxonomy): domain Bacteria; phylum Pseudomonadota; class Gammaproteobacteria; order Burkholderiales; family Burkholderiaceae; genus Paraburkholderia; species Paraburkholderia azotifigens. The sequence continues at coordinate 2,659,223 of NZ_VOQS01000001.1, read as the reverse complement.
TCAACCCGACCACGGCGATCTTCGCCATCGACATGCCGAGCTGGATCCAGCCGTTGATCGAAAAGATGCGGCCGAGGCCGGAGACGGGGTTCAGCCGTCCGAAATTCGGCGCCAGCGATTTGGTCGACAGCAGCCAGCCGCCCAGCGACATCGGCGCGAGCAGCGCGGCGAGACCCAGCATCGCGAGCAGCGGCATCAGCATGTAGGCGCCGTCCCGCGCATTCGAGCCGGCGCTGATGAATGCCCGCTTCGGGTCGAATACCGTCTCGTGACTGAAGGTGAAGGCGGTGCGCAGCATCGACTGCGCGTGCTCGCCGATCATGCTGGACAAGCCCCACGCGCCGAGAAAACCGGCCGCGACGAGGGCGAACGTCGCCAGCTCGCGCGAACGCGCGACCTGCCCCTCCTCGCGCGCCTTTTCCAGGCGCCGGGGTGTGGCTGATTCGGTTTTTTCGAGGTCGCTATCCTCTGCCAACGCGCTCTCCAGCTGGAAGGGCAACATGCCCTTTTTCAGTGAGAGCGATTATTCCTGCAGACGTCGAGCGGCGATTGACGGATAAGGGCGGGGAAACCGGGGTATTTCAACCGATCGGGCGGCGCAACCGCACGCCGCCCGGCGGGCGGACAGGCCGCAACGGTGAGGCGGCGGCCCGTCTCGCGGCGGGCCGCCGCGCCCGATCAGAACGCGACGAACGGCGCCTTGCCGCCCGAGGTGCGCTTGTCCATACCGTAGTAGACATAGCGGCCGTAGAAGAACGGCAGGCCGAGGTCGGTCCCCGTCAGCGAGGCGACCTGCCCGCCGAGGTCGTTGAACGCATAGTTGCTCGCGTTGCTGAGCAGCGTCTGGGCGTTCGCGATGAAGATCGTGGCCGTGCCCGTCGCGCCGTTCGCGCCCGTGAGGTTGATCGTGCGCTGCAGCGTCGAACCGGGGCAGTAGAAGTCCGAGAGATTGCCCGTGCACAGCGGTATCGAGCTGTCCTGGAAGAAGTAGCCGTTCGAGCCCGAATCGAGGAACACGGTATTCGACTGGCCGCGAGAGGGGAAATCGCCGGACGCGTCGGTCGTATAGGTCGTGCCTGCCGTATTGACGTTGTTCGACTGCGTGCCGATGCCGAACACGACCGTCCCGTTCGCGGACGCCGCGCCGTTCGACGAAATGGGCGCCATCTGCACGATCACGCCGTTGTTGTCGACGGCGAAGTTCGGGATCGGGTTGGCCACCTGTTTCGACGTTTCCGCCAGGGTGCGCGTGCAGTTCGTGCCGTTCGGGCATGCGTAGTAGTTGCTGAACTGCGCAACGTTCGCCTGCACCGAGCAGGCATCGCCGCAATCCACGGGCGCTACGCCGAGCCCGAGTATGCCGTTCGCGCCGAGCGCATCCGCCGTGCTCTCGTTCGAACCGTTGACGCAGCCGCTCGACGGAACGGTCGAATCGACCAGGTCGCCGATCACCTGTATCGGAATCTTGTTCGCTGTTTCGCCGCTGATCTTCACGGTCGCGGTGCGGATCGTGCCCCATGTGAAGCCGTCCGCGAAATGCGTGCATTCGGCCAGCTGACCGCCCGCAGTCGCCGTCTGGACGGGAAGCCCGAGCGCCGCCACCGCGCTGCTATTGACGACGCGCAGGCCGTACGAACCCGTGTCGAGCAGCACGTTGTCGATGGTCGTGCAGTTCGCGGTGTCCGGTGCGCAGACGGTCACGCTGACGGTCGGTATGTTGATGATGCCCTTCACGCCGCGTCCGACGGTCACGGCCACCGTGTTCGCCGCGTTCGCGGCGATCGGCTGCTGGTTGGGCCCGCTGTTGCCGTTGTTCGACGACGAAGACGACGACGAGCCGCCGCCTCCGCCGCAGCCCGCGACGAACGCCGTCATCGCGACGACGGACACGGCGAGCACGGCCTTCACGACGCGTACGCCTGCTTCGAGCTTCAACGCAAATCGCATAATGGGTCTCCCGTCGTCACTTGATGTCGGTGGCGCTCACGCCGGCAGGCAATGCCTGAGGCAGATAGGCCTGGCCGGAAAACGCGCCCATGTGGCCGCCCGAATGCACGACGAGCCCGCTGTCCTTCACGCGGCCCGGTCCGGGGCCGCCGCCGCGCAACTGGCGCGCGCTCGTCACGCCCGCGACGTACTGCGGGAAATAGCTGCCGAGCAGACTGGCCAGGTCGGGCATCTGCGGCCCGCTCCAGGCAAGACCGAACACGCTGCCCGCCGGCGATACGTATTCGCGGATCACCGTGCCGTTGCCGAGCGTCGTTTCGTTGACGGTGTAGGACGAATTGGTGGACGACGTGGAGGAAGCCGTGGCGCCCGAGCTCGCCGACGACGCGCTGCGCATCACGGCGATGCCGTTCGATGTCGTCGGGGACACGGTGCGCGTGGTGGCGCTCGCCCCGGCGGGCGGCGTCATCGGGTTGCCGCCTAGCGCCGCGCTGGCGGCGAGCGGAATGAACAGGACAGGCAGAGAACAGCAGAATCCGAGCGCTGAAGCAACGACGGCACGCCTGAAGCGAATCGACATGGTTGTACACCTCCCCCAATCGACAGCGGACAGTGCCCGCAATCCGCGGGCCCGGCTTGTTGGTTCAGGGGCAAACGGCGCGGTACGCAATGCCTGCGCGCGCGAGGCGGCGCCATTTCGCGCCGCGGACCGTCCTCCCCTGGCCGTAGTATGCCAGCGGACGACGGCAGCGATCCGTTACCAATTGTGCGATGGAGCACCCGCCGATGCGGCTTGCATCGGCGGACTCGATGTCGAGGCGGGACGACGCGCGAGGCGTCAGGGGAAAAACGGAGGCGCGCACGGACAGCGCGCGCTTCAGGCGGCGGGACGGAAAGCCCGCGCCGCCACGGACAACCTGACGTGCCGTCTCAGAAGCCGAGGCTGGCGAGCAGATCGTCGACCTGCCCCTGATCCTGCACCACGTCCGTCTTGCCTTCCGGATTGATCTGCGGACCGTTCAGCAGGCTTTGCGGGCTGCCCGTCGACGACATCGGCTCGTGCTGGGCTTCCGCCGCGAGTTGCTGGGCTGTCGCCGCGAACTGCTCGCGCCGCTCGGCCGCGATGTTGTCGATCAGCACGCCGAGCAGCTGCTGCTCGATCAGATACACGACGTCCGTGATCTTCTTGATGACCTGGCCCGTCAGATCCTGAAAGTCCTGCGCCATCATGATCTCGAGCATCTGCGCGTTGGTCGCCGTCGTCAGCTCCGGCACGCCGCGCAGGAAGGTGCGCGTGTCGTTCATCAGCGCGCGCACTTCCTCGCGCTCGATGGGCGCCGCGTACCACTGCTCCCAGCGCGCGTCGAGTTCCGCCGCGTCCTGCTGCAGCTGCTCCTGCATCGGCTTCGCGACCTCGATCGCCGTCAGCACGCGCTCGGCGGCCTGCTCGGTCATCGTCGCGATGTACTTCAGACGGTCGCGCGCATCCGGCACCGCTTCCGCCGCGCGCTCGACATGCTTGTCGATGCCCAGCTCGCGCATCGAATCGCGCAGCGTGCGCGTCAGCTGTCCGATGCGGGCAAGAATGCGGTCGGTCGCGAGGTCGGTGCCGTCTTCCCGGGCGCCTTGCTCGTTGATCGGTGGGTTCACATCAGCTCCCCGTTTTTGCCATCTTCTCGAGAATCTTGTTGAGCTTCTCGTCGAGCGTCGCGGCCGTGAACGGCTTCACCACGTAGCCGCTCGCGCCGGCCTGAGCCGCCGCAATGATGTTTTCCTTCTTCGATTCCGCCGTGACCATCAGCACGGGCAGATGCGAGAGCGTCGCGTCCGCGCGGATTTCCTTCAGCATCGCGAGGCCGTCGAGGTTCGGCATGTTCCAGTCCGAAATCACGAACTCGTACGCGCCGCTGCGCAGACGCGCGAGGCCGGCTGCGCCGTCTTCCGCTTCGTCGACGTTCGAGTAGCCCAGTTCCTTCAACAGATTGCGGACGATCCGGCGCATCGTCGGAAAATCGTCCACAACCAGAATCTTCATTCCCTTATCCATTTCCTGTTCCTTTTTCCCCAATCCAGATGTGCGGTGGTCTTCGGCTTATCTCAGATTTGCGCCGAGGGCCGCATCATACGCGCTGAACGCGATCACCCATTGAAGCGAGACGTGTCATCACGCGCCGGCTCATCTCCGACAGCGACGCGATTTCGTCCGCGGCTCCCATCGCGATGGCCTCGCGCGGCATGCCGAACACGATGCAGCTCGCTTCGTCCTGCGCGAGCGTGTACGCGCCTGCTTTCCTCATGTCCAGCAAACCCGCTGCGCCGTCGCGCCCCATGCCCGTGAGAATCACGCCGACGGCGTTCTTCCCGGCATGCTGCGCCGCCGAGCGGAACAACACATCGACAGACGGACGATGCCGGTTGACGGGCGGGTCGTCTGACAGATGCGCAATATAGTTGGCGCCGCTACGGGCGAGCAAGAGGTGTGCATGGCCGGGTGCGATATACGCATGACCCGGCAACACGCGTTCGCCGTGCTCAGCCTCTTTAACGGTAATCCGGCACAAACCATTAAGGCGTTGTGCAAAAGATTTTGTGAAACCGGGCGGCATGTGTTGCGCGATGAGCACAGCGGGCGCATCGGGCGGCAGCGGCACCAGCACTTCGCGGATCGCTTCCGTGCCGCCCGTCGACGCGCCGACGATGATCAGCTTTTCCGTCGACACGAGCGGGTTGTTGAAGAGCGGCGCGTGCGCGGGCGCGTGAGCCGCCGCGCCGGCGGGCGCGGACGACGCGGCATGCTGCACGGGCGCGGCCTGACGCACGCGCGCGCGGGCTGCCGCGCGTATCTTGTCGGCGAGCTTCTCCGAATATTCGAGCATGCCGTCGCGAATGCCGACCTTCGGCTTCGTGACGAAATCGACGGCGCCGAGTTCGAGTGCGCGCAGCGTGATTTCCGAGCCGCGCTCGGTCAGCGACGACACCATCACGACGGGCATCGGACGCAGACGCATCAGCTTCTCGAGGAAGTCGAGGCCGTCCATGCGCGGCATTTCGACGTCGAGCGTCAGCACGTCCGGGTTGTGCTGCTTGATGAGCTCACGCGCAACGAGCGGATCGGGCGCGGTGGCGACGACCGTCATGTCGGGCTGACTGTTGATGATTTCCGTCATCAAGCTACGAATCAACGCCGAATCGTCGACGCACAATACTTTGATCTTTTGCACAGCGCTCACGCCTCCTCTACAGTCCTGGCGTCTGTTGATTGGTTGGGGCGCCCAGCGGCGCCAAATAATTCGATACGCGGCTTCGCGCCGGCCGGACGCGCCACGCCCGTGCCCGTGCCCGTGCCCGACAGCGTCCCTGGGCCCGCCGCTCCCCCTGCACCGAACAGCTCGATGCGCGGTTTCGCGGCAGCGGGCGCCGAGAACAGCTCAACACGCGCACGCGCTCTCGCGAGCCGCTCGGCGCGCTCTTCGGCCGTTTGCCGCGCGAGCGCCTGTTCGCGCTCGGCGACGCCTGCTTCCTGCTGCAAACGCAGTTTCTTCACCATCACCTGACCCGTGCGCGGCATGAACGCGACCTTGCGCGGATGCTTGCCTTCCAGGTCTTCGGCGACGATACGGATCTTTTCGAGCGCGAGATAACGCCGCACGAACGCCGAGTTGCGATCGCCGATGTTCATCGTCGTCATGCCCGCCAGCACGGCTGCGCCGCCGAACACCTTGGCCTCGAAACGCTCGCGGCGGCCGCCCGCCTTGATCAGTTCGTTGATCAGCACTTCCATCGCGTAGGCGCCATAGCGCATCGAATCGGATGCCGCCTGCGCGACGTCGGCGCCGTCGTCGGGCAGCATGAAGTGATTCATGCCGCCGATCCCCGCAGTGCGATCCTGGATGCAGGCCGCCACACACGATCCGAGCACCGTGACGAGCACCATGTCTTCGTGCGTCGTGTAGAACTCGTTCGGCAGCAGCTTCACGCCGGGCCGCTGGAAGTGGTTGTCGAAATACAGATTGGTTGCGATGGGCAGGCCGCTCATGCTGGCACCCCGCTCGTCGCGCCATGGCTCGACGCACGCTGGGCCGTGCGGCCCGCGCCCGCGTCGCGCGTCAGTTCGTAGACGGTCTGGCCGCGCAGACGGAACGCCTGCGTGACGTACGTGAAGTTCTCCGAATGCCCGGCAAACAGCAGGCCGCCCGACTTCACGAGCGGATCGAAGCGCGACAGCACCTGCGCCTGGGTCGGCTTGTCGAAGTAGATCATCACGTTGCGGCAGAAAATCGCGTCGAATTGCGTGTTCAGCCGGTAGTCGCGATCGGTCAGGTTCAGCTGCTCGAAGCGGATCATCGCGCGCACTTCGGGGCGCACCTTCACCATCCCCGCGTGCGCGCCCGTGCCCTTCAGAAAGAAGCGCTTGAGCCGCTCCGGCGACAGATGCTTGACCTGGTCGAACTGGTACATGCCCGCTTCGCCTTTCGCGAGCACCTGGGTGTCGATGTCCGTGGCGAGCACGGTCGCCTGCCGCGCGGCGTGATCGCCGAGCGCTTCGATCAGCGTCATCGCGATCGAATACGGCTCCTCGCCCGTCGATGCCGCCGAGCACCAGACCGACACGGGCCCGGGGCGCCGCGAGACGAACTCGGCGAGAATCGGAAAGTGATGCGCTTCGCGAAAGAACGCGGTGAGGTTCGTCGTGAGCGCGTTGGTGAATGCTTCCCACTCGGCGGGATCGTTGTCCGCTTCGAGCATGTCGAGATACTGCCGGAACGTGTCCAGCCCGCGCGCGCGCAAACGGCGCGCGAGACGGCTGTATGCCATGTCCCGCTTGTGATCGGACAGCGAAATGCCTGCGCTGCGGTGAATCAGTTCACGAATGCGGGCGAAATCCGCCGAAGTGAACTCGAAGTCGCGTGCCTGCTCGCCGGTTCTCGCCGGCTCTGCCCGCTCAGGGCGTGATTGCGCGCGCGTTGCCATCATGATGTCTTCCGTGTGCCATAAGGAGCGCCGCACCGCCCGCCGATCCTGCCAATGCCGCTGTTGCCTTCGATACTGCCTGCGATGTTGCGCGCGCTGTCGCCAGCGCTGCGGCCTGCTTCATTTGCTGCTTCATTTGCTGCTTCACTTCCTGCTCAACTTCCTGCTCAACTTCCTGCTTCAAACCTGCTGCCACTGCGGACCCGCAGCGCGCCGCATCCGCGGCTTCACGACGCGTCGGGCGAAAACGTCCGCCTCGGGGCGATGTGCCGGGAGTCCGCATGTCCATCCACCGTTCGTCAGAACGTTTCCCAGTCGGCGTCCGAGGACGCCGCCACGGCTGCCGTCTTGCGCTGCGCGGGTTCGGCGGCCGCGACGGATGCCTTCTTCGCTGCCGGTTCGACGCGCGCGGGCGTTGCCGCCGCTTCCGTCTTCGCGACGGCAGGCTGCGCGGGAGCCGGCTTCGCCGCATGCGCGACGGCCGCCTTCACGCGGCTCTTCGCCGTGTTCGCCGACGGCATCGTCTTCGTGCCGCCCTGCGCACCCTGCACGCGCCATTGCCCGATCACCGACTGCAGCGTGCGCGTCTGCTCTTCGAGCGACGCGGCGGCCGCGGCAGCCTGTTCGACGAGCGCCGCGTTCTGCTGCGTCACTTCGTCCATCTGCACGACGGCGCGGTTGACCTGCTCGATGCCGCCCGACTGCTCTTCCGATGCCGCACTGATCTCGCCCATGATGTCCGTCACGCGGCGCACGGCCTGCACGATCTCGTCCATCGTCGTGCCTGCGCGGCCGACGAGCGTCGAGCCGCTCTGGACCTTGCCGGCGGAGTCGCCGATCAGTTCCTTGATTTCCTTCGCCGCGCTCGCGCTGCGCTGCGCGAGGCTGCGCACTTCGCCTGCGACGACCGCGAAGCCGCGGCCCTGCTCGCCTGCGCGCGCCGCTTCGACGGCTGCGTTCAGCGCGAGAATGTTCGTCTGAAACGCGATGCCTTCGATCACGCTGATGATGTCGACGACCTTGTTCGAGCTGGTCGCGATGTCCTGCATCGTGCTCACCACCTGGCTTACCACTTCGCCGCCGCGCGTCGCGATGTCCGACGCGTTCACGGCAAGCTGGCTCGCCTGGCGCGCGTTGTCCGCGTTCTGCTTCACGGTGCCCGTCAGCTGCTCCATGCTCGACGCCGTTTCCTGCAGCGAGGCCGCCTGCTGCTCGGTGCGCTGCGACAGATCCGTGTTGCCCATCGCGATTTCGCGGGCACCCGTGTCGATCGACTCGACGCTCGTGTGCACCGACTTGATCATCGTCGAGAGGCTGTCCTGCATCAGCTTGACGGCCTTGAACAGGCGGCCGATTTCATTGCTGCCCGTCGTGTTCACCAGCTGCGTCAGGTCGCCCTTCGCGATCTGCTCGAAGCACGCCACCGCGTCGTTCAGCGGCTGCACGATCATGCCGCGCATCGCGAAGCGGATCGCGACGACGAGCACGAGCGCGACCGCGATCACGGCGATGATCGCGGCGCGCAGCATCTTCATCTGCGCGTCCGTGTTTTGCTGCTGCTGGTCCGCGTGCGCCTGCAACGCCTTGACGACGGGCGACGCCGCGTTGTCGTAGTTCACGAACATCGGGCTGATCTTCGTGTCGGCGATCGCGTGATAGCCGGACAGATCGCTGGCGCGCAGCGCCGTGAACTCGGGGTTCACGCCGTCGTTGATCAGCGTCGCGCGCTTCGCGACCACGGCGTCGATCAAGGCCTGATCGATGCCGTTCTTCGGGGTGTTCAGGAACGCCTGCCAGTTTTCGTTCGATTTACCGAGCAGTTCGGCCGCGCGGTCGAGCACCTGCTTCGACTGCTCGATCTCGCCCGCCGCCGTCAGTGCATTGACGCGGTCGAGCGACACGCGCGAGCGCAGCAGATACGAAGACGAGTCGTTCAGCGTGCGGATCGCGACCATGTCGCCATGCGCCATGCTGTCCAGTGCGTCGCCCGAGCGGCTCAGCGCGGTGAGCCCGAGCGCTCCGACGATCACCGTCAGCGCAGCCAGAATGACCCCTACGATCGTCAACGTCGTCCGGATCGACCATCTGCTCAGCATTGTTCTACTCCCTGATTACCTGTCTGGTCCTGCGGCGTTCCTGCGTCCCGCCCTGCTTGCGCCGCTACTTGCGCGTTACCTGCCGAGCGCTTCCGTCAACGCCATTTCCCGGCTGGTCATCAGCTTTTCGATGTCCATCAGGATCAGCATGCGGCCGTCGACGGTGCCGAGGCCCGTCAGGTACTCGGCCGTCAGCGTCGCGCCGAATTCCGGCGCCGGCATGATCTGGTCGACGGCGAGCGTCAGCACGTCCGACACGCCGTCCACGACCATCCCGACCACGCGGCCCGCGACGTTCAGGATGATCACCACCGTCTGATGGTCGTACTCGACCCGGCCGAGGTGAAACTTGATACGCATGTCGACGATCGGCACGATGATGCCGCGCAGATTGATCACGCCCTTGATGAATTCGGGCGCGTTCGCGATACGCGTCACGCTGTCGTAGCCGCGGATTTCCTGCACCTTCAGGATGTCGATGCCGTACTCTTCGGCGCCGAGCGTAAAGATCAGGAATTCCTGACCGCTCGCGTCGGCTTGCGCGTCGCGGCGGCCGATCGAACCGGCTACGCCGTTCGAATTGATGGATTGGACTTCTGCCACGTTAGCCCCCAAAACGGTTGGGATGAGTTGAGTTTCAGTTTCAGGCGAGCGAGAGCGCCGCACCGTGCGACGCCCGCGTCTCGCGGTTCAATGCAGCCACGTCCACGATCAGCGCGACGCTGCCGTCGCCGAGAATGGTCGCGGCGGAAATGCCGTGTACCTTGCGGTAGTTCGTTTCGAGGTTCTTCACCACCACCTGCTGCTGGCCGACCAGTTCGTCGATCAGCATCGCGAAGCGCCGTCCTTCCGTCTGCATGATGGTGACGATGCCCTGTGTCGGCTCGGTGCGCGCGCCGTCGACCGAGAACACCTCGTGCAGCGCGACGAGCGGCAGATATTCGCCGCGCACGCGCACGACGCGTTCGCCGTTCGCCACGGTGTAGATGTCGTCGGCTCGCGGCTGCAGCGACTCCATCACGAAGTTCAGCGGCAGGATGAAAATCTCGCTGCCCACCTTGACCGACATGCCGTCGAGAATCGCCAGCGTGAGGGGCAGAATGATGCGCGTCGTGCTGCCCTTGCCCGCCTGCGACGTGATTTCGACGTGGCCGCCCATCGACTGGATGTTCCGTTTCACCACGTCCATGCCGACGCCGCGGCCCGACACGTCCGTCACCTGCTCGGCCGTCGAGAAACCCGGAAGGAAGATCAGGTTCCAGACTTCGTCGTCCGTCATCGTGTCGCTGACGGTCATGCCCTGCTTCGCGGCCTTCGCGAGAATTTTGTCGCGGCGCAGGCCTGCGCCGTCGTCGCTCACTTCGATCACGATGTTGCCGCCGTGATGCGCCGCCGACAGCACCAGCTGGCCCGTCGAATCCTTGCCTGCCGCCTTGCGCGCTTCGACCGTTTCGATGCCGTGGTCGAGGCTGTTGCGCACGAGGTGGGTGAGCGGATCGATGATGCGTTCGATCAGGCTCTTGTCGAGTTCGGTCGCCTGACCGAAGGTGACGAGTTCAACCTGCTTGCCGAGCTTCGCCGCGAGGTCGCGCACGAGGCGCGGGAAGCGGCTGAAGACGTAATCCATCGGCATCATGCGGATCGACATGACGGCTTCCTGGAGATCGCGCGCGTTGCGTTCCAGTTGCGCCATGCCGTTGAAGAGGCGGTCGTGCAGCGCCGGGTCGAAGGTGCTGGTGGTCTCGGCCAGCATCGCTTGCGTGATCACCAGTTCGCCGACCAGGTTGATCAGCTGGTCGACCTTTTCGACGCCCACGCGGATCGAGCTGCCTTCGCCCGCATTCGCGGCGGCTGCCGGACGCGCCTTGCGATCGCCTTCGGCGGATGCAGGCGCGGCCTTCGCGGCGGGTGCCGGTGCCGATGCGCTCGCCGCCGGCTCCGCTGCGGCAGCCGGTGTAACGATTGCGGCCTCGGCGGATGCAGGCGCTGCTTGTGCTGCGGGGTGCGCTGCAGGCTGCGCGGCGGCGGGCGCCGGCGCGGCCTGCACGACTGCGGCAGGCGCCCCCGCGCCGCCGCTCGCCGTGCCCCCCGCTTGTACTGCCTGCGCCGGCTCGGACTGGGCGGATCCGGATGCTCCAGGCGCACCCTGCTCCGCGCCGCTTGCCGGCGCTGCGCCGCGGCCGATCACGATCTGACTTTCGTCGATCACGAAACAGCACACGGCCGTGATGTCGTCGGACGACACATCGGATTCCAGCCACAGCGTGATGTCGCTGCCCGTCTTCACCTGTCCGACGATACGGCCCAGGTTGCCCAGCTCTTCGCTGAGCAGTTCCTGGTCCTTTTCCCCCACGCCCCGTAGCGTAATTTTCAGATGGGGTCCTGCAGCCGCATCGGATGAAGCAGCGCCGGTCTGTGCCGGTTCGTTGTCTGCCCATTCGCCTGCGGCCTCTACTGCCTGTTCGACGACATGCTCCGGCGCATGGCCTTCGGCCACGGGCTCGGCGGCTGCCGTTGCTGCCGGCGCTGCTGCCGCGCCGCTGCTTTCCGCGTGCAGCCGTTCGAGCTTCGCGCAGATCGCGGCCGCGACGGCGGCGTCCGGCTCGGCGCTCGCGCGATAGTCGGCCAGCTGGCCGGAGAGCACGTCCTTCGTTTCGAGGAACGTGTCGATCATGTCCTTGCGCAGCGTGATTTCGTTGTTGCGCGCGCGGTCGAGGAGCGACTCGAGAATGTGCGTCGTCTCGGTCAGCGCCGTGAAGCCGAACGTCGCCGCGCCGCCCTTGATCGAGTGCGCCGCGCGAAAGATGGCGGCCAGATCCTCGGGATCGGGATGGCCGACGTCCAGGTTCAGGAGCAGCTGCTCCATCTGCGCGAGCAGTTCGTCCGCTTCGTCGAAGAACGTCTGGTAGAACTGAGTGATGTCGAGTGTCATGCGTGTGTCACCGCGAGAGTCCTGGCTGCTATGCCACTTCCAAATATCGGTTGCTGTTGCCTGTCCGGTGCGCTCAGGCGAGCGCCGCGACCAGTTCGGTCAGCATGTCGGGGTCGAGCGGCTTTTCGATCCACCCCGTTGCGCCCGCGTCACGCGCCGCTGCCTTGAAAGGCTCGCCGGATTCGGTCGTGAGGACCAGGATCGGCGTGTCGCGATACGAGGGGTTGCCGCGCAGCGCGGCGATCAGATCGAGGCCGGAACGGCCCGGCATGTGCTGGTCCGTCAGCACGAGGTCGAACGGCATCGCGAGTGCGTTTTCGAGCCCTTCGTCGCCGTCGGCCGCGAGCGTCACCTGATAGCCGGCACCCGTCAGCGTCGCGGCAAGAATTTGCCGCATCGCTGCCGAATCGTCGATTGCCAGAATGTGCCTGATCATTCAATCCTCACTGCGCTCACGATGGATCGCGGTTGCGCCTCCTTGCGCGCGCCCGCCATCCGCTGTCTGTCATTGCGTCGCCGTCGCAGGCGCCGCGCTCTTGTCGGCCGCGTCCTGCGGCGCGACCGATACCGCTCCGACTGTTCCCACCGCGCTCTTCTGCATCGCGTGCGGCGCTTTGGCCTGCGGCGATTGAGGTTGCGCAGCGGGCGGCGAAACCGGCTGGGTGATCTTTTGCAGCAGCGGCTTGCTGGCGCCCGCTGCGTCGTTCGACAACGTGGTCGAACTCGTGTCGTCCTGCATCAACGCGTCTTCCGAGCGCTTGTTCAGCACGATGATGCTGATGCGCCGGTTTTCCGGATCGAGCGGATCGGCCTTGTTCAGGTTCTGCGTCGACGCGAGACCCAGCACGCGCAACACCTTCGCTTCGTCCATGCCGCCCGCGATCAGCTCGCGGCGCGACGCGTTTGCGCGGTCGGCCGACAGTTCCCAGTTGCTATAGCCCTTCTCGCCGCCCGCGTACGGCACGGCATCCGTGTGACCTTGCACGACGATGCGGTTCGGCACGTCGTTGAGCGTCGCGCCGATCGCCTGCAGGATGTCGTGCATGTACGGCTGCACGATCGCCTGCGCCGTCGCGAACATCGGGCGCTTCTGCGTATCGACGATCTCGATGCGCAGACCCTGCAGCGTCGAGTCGATGCGAATCTGCTGCTTGAACTGGCGCAGCACCGGGTTCGCTTCGATCGCGGCCATCAGCTTCACCTGCAGGTCGTGCAGTCGCACCTGCTCGCGGCGCTCCACCGCGCCCTGCAGCTGCTGCAGCGCCTGGTCGTCGGCGCGTGCGGCCGTGTGCTCGGCGCGGTTCATCGAGCCGTCCGTCTGACGCGTGATGCCGTCCTTGTCGGTCGAGATGTCGCGGCCGCCGCCGGGAATCTGGCTCGAATCGACTGCGCTGCGATCACCGCCCCACAGCGTGATCTTCAGCGGCTGGTTGAAGTAATCGGCGATGCCCTTCAGCTGAACCGTCGATGCCGAGCTGAGCAGCCACATCAGCAGGAAGAACGCCATCATCGCCGTCATGAAGTCCGCATACGCGAGCTTCCAGGCGCCACCGTGGTGGCCGCCCTTCTTCGGCGCGGCGCGCTTGACAACGATTGCGCGGTCTTTGTCCTTGCTCATCGCCCGCGTCCCTTATTTCGCCTTCACGCGGCGCACGTGCTCTTCCAGTTCGGCGAACGACGGGCGTTCGGTCGAGAAGAGAACCTTGCGGCCGAATTCGACGGCGATGGCGGGCGCGTAACCGTTCAGGCTCGCGAGAATCGTCACCTTGATGCACTGGAACATCTTGGTGGATTCCGTGACGCGCTGTTCCGCGACGCTTGCGAGCGGCCCGATCAGACCATACGAAAGCAGAATGCCGAGGAAGGTGCCGACCAGCGCCTGCGCGATCATTTCGCCGAGCACGGCGGGCGGCTTGTCGGCCGACGCCATCGTGTGGACCACGCCCATTACGGCCGCGACGATACCGAATGCGGGCATCGCGTCGCCGACCTTCATCAGCGCGTGTGCGGGCGCCTCGCCTTCGGCGTGATGCGTTTCGATCTCTTCGTCCATCAGGCTTTCGATTTCGAACGCGTTCATGTTGCCGCCGACCATCAGGCGCAGATAGTCCGTCAGGAATTCGACGATGTGATGGTCCGCGAGAATCTTCGGGTATTGCGTGAAGATCGGGCTCTTCTGCGGATCGTCGATATCCGCTTCGAGCGTCAGCGTGCCCTCCTTGCGCGCCTTCGCCAACAGCACGTACAGGAGCGCCATCAGCTCCATGTAGACGTCCTTGTTGTACTTGGCGCCTTTGAACAGCGTCGGAATCACGCGCAACGTAGCCTTGATCGTCTTCATCCCGTTGCCGAGGATGAACGCGCCAAGACCCGCTCCTGCGATCATCAGCACTTCGACGGGCTGCATGAGCGCGCCCAGGTGGCCGCCCTCCAGCGCATAGCCGCCGAAGACGGACAACAGCGTAACGAGTGTTCCCACGAAAATCAGCACTGCCGAGCCCTCACGAAAAGCGACGGGAGACCGTCGTTATTCAGGTTTACGGCAAGCAGTCGGAAAACTTTGGCGGAATGAGCGCGCGATGAGGACGGTGTTAACCAGAGTGCGCCTGCTCAGACGCGACAGCCCGCACGGCGGGCTTTCGAACGGTCTCTCAGGCGGGCGCGGCGACGCCGTCCGACAAGGCTTCCAGCGCTTCGTCGAGCGGCGCGCAAAGCGTGGCTTGCGACGCTTCGCAGCGGGCGTCGGCGGCTTTCCGGGTCTTACCGGCGCGCGACGGCGGCGCACACAAACCGCATACGAAGCCGTGCTGCGGATCGTGCGCGTGTGCGACGAAATGTCCCCGGCAGCGGGTGCATGCCGTCATCTGCAGCATGCCGGAATCGAAGAAGCGCACCAGCGTCCACGCGCGCGTGAGGCTCAGCGCCGGTTCGTCGTGGTGCATCCGCACGTGTTCGAGGTACAGCCGGTATGACTTGACGATCGACTGGATCGTCTCGCAGCGGCCCAGCCCCGACATGAAGCGGTAGACGTTGTAGAACAGCGACGAGTGAATGTTCGGCTGCCACGTCATGAACCAGTCGGTCGAAAACGGCAGCATCCCTTTGGGCGGCGATACGCCCTTCACTTCCTTGTACAGCTTGATCAGCCGGTCTCGCGACAGCGTCGTCTCGGCTTCGAGCAACTGCAGGCGCGCGCCGAGTTCGATCAGTTCAATCGCCAGGGTGATCTCCCTGACTTCGAGCACCACGCTTTTTTGTGCCATCCGCCCCGCTTCCCGCGTCCGTTGCCGTTCCCGCCGGCACGGCCGGCAGAAAACGATGAAAGCGCCGTCGCCGGCGCGCGTAGGTTGGCTCAGTTCGGGCGCTCAGGCGCCCGTCGTCGGCCGCCGGCGGTTTCAGCCGATCTGCTCGACGGGCTGGCCCGCCATCAGGATGGCGGAGTGCGCCTGGGCAACGGCTGTCGATTTGCCCTTGTCGGCCAGCGACGAAAGGATCTGGTGGTCGTCGAAGCGGAAGCGGCACAGCACCTGGTTCGATGAGGCCAGTTTCACGGTCTGCGCGAGCGACAGGTTGGCGAGCACATCGGCAAGCTGCTCCGAAATGCCCATGCGGAACATGCCCATTGGCTTGTCTTCACGCAGCAGGCGCTGCGCGAGTAGCAAATAGGACAAGTTCACTTCCCTAATTTCATTGAGCATGTCACTTTGGGCGCTCATTGAATTCCCCCGATTTTGAATCTGGCTGGTCAGGCCGTCGTAAAACGTTTGCTCGATCGCGTTAAAAAAAACCACGAACGGCACGCTTATGGTTAGCGTGCATTTTCGCTAAGGGAGGCGCTAACGAAAATCGGACACTCGCCCCAACTGGTTGACGGAATAATCCAGGATTTCTGTAGGAATTTTTCCTACAAATTTTCGCGGCGGGGAATTTCGACGGACATTGGTGCGCGAAAAGCGCTGCCCGGTTACACGCGAGAGCACGCGTGAAAGGTTTGGGAAGCGGATTATGCGCCCATATTTGAGCGGAAACAAAGCGAAATTCGCATCGAAATGTTCGGCGGCGCACAAATTGATCGGACGAATCGGCCACGCAACATGCTGCGTCTTATGACTCAAAGTGCGGCGGATATTGCCTGGATGCCGATCGCTTCGTGCTTTTGGGCAGCATACGGGCACTTATTACGCATCATGTTTCGCGCTGTAACAACGTTAAGTGTTTGAAAAATAGCTCGAATTGGCGCTCGCGATCCCGATAATGACACCTAGGGATAACCCCATTGGGCTTCCTGCCACGGGCGGCGGCACACCGCGCCCAACCGTCCGACAGGCTTCCGCTTTTTGCCACACGCCAGGCAGCGCCGCGCGAAGCCCCTTTGCACAAGGAGATCACGCATGCGAATCGCACAAATCGCACCGTTGTACGAAGCTGTTCCACCGAAACTCTATGGCGGCACAGAACGCGTCGTGTCGTATCTGACCGAGGCGCTGGTCGATCTCGGTCACGATGTGACGCTCTTCGCGAGCGGCGATTCGGTGACGTCCGCCAAACTCGAAGCCGCGTGGCCGCGCGCGCTGCGTCTGGATCCGACGATCCGCGACGCGCTCGCGCCGCACATGCTGCTGCTCGAGCGGGTGCGCAAGATCGCGCACGAGTTCGACGTGCTGCACTTCCACCTTGACTATCTGCCGTTCCCGCTGTTCTCGACGCTGGACACGCCGTTCGTGACGACGCTGCATGGCCGCCTGGATTTGCCCGAACTGCAGCCGGTGTTCGATACATTCGAAGATGCGCCCGTGATCTCGATTTCGGATTCGCAGCGCCTGCCGCTGCAACAGGCCAATTGGCTGAACACGATTTACCACGGCCTGCCGGAGCAGTTGCTGACGCCGCAAACCAGCAAGAAGCCCGAATACCTCGCGTTCCTCGGCCGCATCTGTCCGGAAAAGCGCGTCGATACAGCCATCAGGATCGCTGCGCAAAGCGGTCTGCCGCTGAAGATCGCCGCCAAGGTGGACAAGGTCGACCAGGAATACTTCAAGACGGAAATCGAGCCGCTGCTGTCGCAGGCGCACGTCGAGTTCATCGGCGAGATCAACGAAGCACAGAAGCCGGAATTCCTGTCGGGCGCGAAAGCGCTGCTGTTCCCGATCGACTGGTCGGAGCCGTTCGGCCTCGTGATGATCGAATCCATGGCGTGCGGCACGCCCGTGATCGCCTTCAACCGCGGTTCGGTGCCGGAAGTGATCGACCACGGCGTGACGGGCTTCATCTGCGAAGACGTGCAGGGTGCCGTGGCGGCGCTGCAGCGTATCGACGACCTGTCGCGCACGGAAATCCGCGCACAGTTCGAACGCCGCTTCAGCTCGAAGATCATGGCGCAGAACTACGTCGATAGCTACACGGCGCTGCTCGAAGCGACCCGCCGTCCGATGCTGCGCCGCGTGGCGGTGGGCTGACGACAGTCAACTCTGCCGATGCCGCGATTGACGCGTAATTTGTTCATGTAAATCGTTTGCGCGGGCGTTCAAGCGTCGTTTTCGGATTGCTCGCAGTAAAAAGCCGCCTCCCCGGGCGGCTTTTTCTTTTCCGCGGTTCAAGACGCGGCGGGCAATGGAAGCGCTTTCTTCAATGCGCGGCAATGCGCTTTTACTGAATGAAGCTATCCCCGTGCTTCAGTGCCTTGCCGCGCATTAACGGATTCCGAAGTGACGTATTCCGCCGGAACACCTTCAGGCGGCTTTCGCCGTTTGTCCCAATTACACCTGGCCGATCAGAAAGCGTTCGCGGTTCTTGCCGGCAATCCACTTAGGCGGCTTTCCCCTGCCGCTCCAGGTGCTCCCCGACTTCGGATCCTGATACTTCGCGGGCAGCGGCGCCTTCTTTGGCGGGCGTCCGCGGCGTGCCGCCTCCGCAAAACCGAGGTCGTGCGCGCTAAGTCCGTAATCGGCGATTTTCTGGCGGATTTCGGCAATCACATTGCCCACTTCATTGCGACGCGCTTCTGCCGCTTCCGCTTCGAGGCGTGCGATCTGCGCCTTGAGATCTGCGTATTGTGACATTTGGGCTCCCCTCTTTTTCTAAAAGTGGTTAGCACGGAGATTAGCCGTTGCCAACGAAATTCGCAATGGCGGGTAATACGGCGCTATCAAAAGATTTCGTCTGAGTATTTATAAAAATCGCTGAATCGTTCAAACAGCTGGCGGTTTATCACGAAATAATTCCGCGTTCGTGAATGACAATTCTTGACAGTGCATTTGTGCAACGTTGCTTAAAATTTGCGCTCGCAAGTGCCGGGCAGCGCGTGCGCTCTCGTCCTTGAATCCCCTGTACTTATTAGGATTACACACGATGAACCTCTCCAAGCGCCTCGCAGCGGAGCTGTTCGGCACCTTCTGGCTTGTACTCGGAGGTTGCGGCAGCGCCGTCCTCGCGGCAAATTTCGCCGGCCCGGTTCATGGGCTCGGCATCGGCTTCGTGGGCGTGTCGCTCGCTTTCGGCCTGACCGTCCTGACCATGGCGTATGCGATCGGGCATATTTCAGGTTGCCATCTGAATCCGGCCGTCAGCGTAGGTCTGACCGTCGCGGGCCGTTTCCCGGCGCGCGACCTTCTGCCGTATATCGTCGCGCAGGTGCTGGGCGCAGTGCTCGGCGCGTTCGTGCTGTCCGTCATTGCTTCGGGCAACCCGGATTTCCATCTGGTCGCAAGCGGTTTCGCGAGCAACGGTTACGGCGAGCGCTCGCCGGGTCACTACGCGTTGCCGGCCGCGTTCGTGTGCGAAACGGTGATGACAGCCATCTTCCTGTTCGTAATTCTCGGCGCAACCGACAAGCGCGCGCCCGCGGGCTTCGCGCCCATCGCGATCGGCCTGTGCCTCACGCTGATCCACCTGATCTCGATTCCCGTCACCAACACATCGGTGAATCCGGCTCGCTCGACAGGGCCGGCGCTGTTCGTGGGGGGCGCAGCTGTCGATCAGCTGTGGCTCTTCTGGATCGCGCCGATTCTCGGCGCCGTGATCGCCGGCATCGTGTATCCGCTGATTGCGGGGAATGCGCAACATGCCGCGGAAGCCGGGCGCACACGCGTGACCGCGTGATTGCCGCTATCCGTTCTGAATAAAAAAGGGGCGCGTCGGCGCCCTTTTTTAGCCACAACAGGATTAATAGATGGTTCAAATGTAAGGCTGGTTTACGGTCACATTCGCCGCGCTTAAAAATGTCTTTCGGTTTTCTCGAATACCAACTCGCCCCAACCCACTGTATGTAGGCAAAGCGTCTGAAGCCGCGCAATGCCGGGCCTCATGACGCGTTGCTCAACGGCCGGAAATCACCTTCGATCCGGCATCGCACACTTTCACTTCGTAACATCCTGTCGCAGCGACGCCCGCCGCTGACGCGTAGATTGAACCTGTACGGCAACCACGCCGCATTCACAGGAGAAGCACAATGAAGCGCATCGTCACTCACATGCTCGTTGCAGTTGGCCTCGCCGCTGGCGCATGCGTGTCGCACAGGCGCACACGAATCTGAACATCGGCCTGTCGCTCGGAACGCCCGCGCCGGCCTATGTTGCGCCTGCGCCGCAGCCGGTCTATTACGGGAACCGGTATTGGGGCGATCATCGTTACGACGGCTATCGACGCGATCGCGGCTGGAATCGTGGCCGCTGGGATCACGATAACCATTGGAACAACAACTACGGCAACCGCTGGAACGAAGACCATCGGGGCGGCGGTTATCGAGACTGAGCGCGACTGAGGCCAGTGAGGCCGCGTAGCCGGGCGGGAAATTTCACCCTCGCCCGGTAGTCGACAGCCACATGGCGCGTTTCCGGGAACGGGAACGCGCCATGTGCATTTGATCTCCGGGATTTACGCCGTCAGCTCGTCGTCGAGCGCGAACAGCTTGCGCAAATGATGCGCGACGCCCGCTTCGAAGTTGTTGCCGATACGCGGCACGTTCGGCAGGCGCTGGATCAGGTCAGGATTGGCATTGTTCATCATGAACGGATGGCCCGCCGTTTCCAGCATGTCGATATCGTTCATGTTGTCGCCGAAGGCGACGCACTTCGCCGCAGGCACATTCAGGCGGTCGAGCACGAACTGCAGCGCGCGCCCTTTCGATACGTTCGCCGTCATCACCTCGAGACAGTCCGGCAGCGAATACGTGACATAGAGCGTCTCGCCGAACGTCTGCTGCAGGTTGGCCGCCACGACGGCGAGATCTTTCGGGTCGCCAATGTACAGCGCCTTCGCGATGTCCGCGCCGTCGTGCTGCTGCAAATCCGTCACGTTATAGGTGAAGCCTGAATCCTGGTGATAGCGCAGCAACTCCGGCGCATCCCGATCGATCAGCCATTCGCGGTCGGCGAACAGATTGACGATCACGCGCCCATGCTCACCCGCGATTTCCGGTTTCACGAGTTCCTTGACCGCGTCGGCCTGAAGGTCGTCGGCGAAGATCATTTCGTCGTCCGGCGAATGGACGCGGGCGCCGTTCGACGTGATCAGATATGGCCGGATGCCCAGCACGTCGCGAATACCCGCGACGTCGCAATAGTGGCGCCCCGTCGCGATCACGATGTGGATGCCTTGCGCTTCCAGCGCGCGCACCGTGTTGATCGTAAACGGGTCGACCTGGTGGTTGCTGTTCAGCAGTGTTCCGTCCAGATCGCTGGCAATGACTTTGTACATGGGTAGGCGGACAGGCGGCGTCGGAAAGCGTCTATTTTATCGCCTTCGGGCGCGCTGCTTTCCGTTTCCGCCCGTGCCCGCTCCTCGTCCGTCATGCGCTTCATCGGTTATGCCCCGCTGATTCGGGTAGCCTCCCGCCGGGCCAGTTGCAGCGCGCCATGCGCCGAATCCGAAAGCGGCGCGCGCAGCCGTCCCCGATAGGGCGCGGGCACGTACTCGCTCAACGGCTGGCCGAGCCCGCCGCACAGCGCGATGGGCAAAGTTCCGGACGGATCGAGCGCGGCAATCATCTTGCCGATTTCCTGGCCGGCTTCGTGTAGCAGGCGCGCGGCAAACGGATGCTCACGATGCTCGACGACGACGCGCGCAATGCTCGCATAAGCCGTCTGATTTGCGTCGCAGAGCCAGACCACGAGCCCGTCGCGATCCGACACGCCCACGTGATCGATCAATGCCTGTGAGAGTTCGTCGGGGGGAACGCGGCCGTCGAGCGCCTGCTGCGCATGCACGATGGCGCGCAGGCCGAGCCATGCACCGCTCGCTTCGTCGGCGGACGGATAGCCGTAGCCGCTGACCGTACGGCACTCGCCGTCGCGGTCTAGCACAGCCGCCACGCTGCCCGTTCCAAGCGCGACGATCACGCCCGGCTCGCCGCCGTGAGCGCCGAGCAGTGTGGAATAGGCGTCGTGCTCGATAGACAGACCGGCAAGCGCCGGCGCCTTGGCGCGAAAGGCGGACAGCCAGTCGCGATTGTTGACGCCCGCGAGCCCGCAGCCGAAGACGAAGCGCGACCAGTCGGCTGTCACGCCAGCGAGTGCGCACGCTTGCGCGCTGGCCGCAAGGATCGATTCCCACGCGCGCTCGACACCGAGCCCCAGGCCCGATGGCCCCGCCGTGCCCTGTGCGAGTTCCTGCCCTTCGGCGTTCGCCAGCACGACACGCGTGCCGGTGCCACCGCCGTCGACGCCGATCAGATAGAGGTCTTGTTTCATCGATTCGCTCATTGATGTGTTACCGCATAGCGTGGCAGGTCTCGCCGCCCGCGACAATTGGCCGATCGGCCAGGTTGCGGCCTCACCCCGTTCCGCTATGCTGGCGTGGCCCGATCGACGGGCGATCAACCAACCAAGCAGGAGCCGGAACGTGGCTGAGCAGCGATGCAACTGGGCGACGAGCGAAGCGCTCGCACACTATCACGACACCGAGTGGGGTGTCCCTTCGCGCAACGACCAGCATCTGTTCGAGATGCTCGTGCTCGAGGGCGCGCAGGCAGGGTTGTCCTGGTCGACGATCCTGAACAAGCGCGCCGGATACCGGCGTGCGTTTTCGAATTTCGATATCGACAAGGTTGCCCGCTATACGCCGCAAAAGATCGATGCCCTCGTGCTCGACGAGGGCATCGTGCGGCATCGCGGCAAGATCGAGTCGACGGTGCTCAATGCTAAAGCCGTCAGGCAGATTCAGGCGGAGCACGGTTCCCTGGCGGACTTCGTATGGTCGTTCGTCGACAACGTGCCGGTCCAGAACGCGTGGACGAGCTACAAGCACGCGCCCGCTTCGACGGAAGTGTCGGATGCGCTCAGCAAGGCGCTCAAAGGCTATGGCTGCAAATTTGTGGGCACAACTATCTGTTATGCCTTCATGCAGGCGGTCGGCATGGTCAACGATCATCAAACCGATTGCACCTGCTATTCGCGGTGCGCGTCGCTCGGCAGAAAAGGCCGCAAAAAGAACGCGAATTGACGGGCTGCGCGCCATGCGCCGACCGCGGACACATGTCGCGCGGTCGCAACACATGGCATGATCGCGCCCGTTCGAAAGGTCGTGATGTTTGCGAAGCGGCGCGGGCGGAAACCGCGTCCGTAAAGGCGTACGCGTGGCCGGGCAGCGCGGCGAGCGAGAGTCATCGGCACCCGACGCAGGAACTGAGCGCTAGCCAACACACCGGCTGTCCATTTTTGCATTTCGCTCGTTATAACTGATGCATGCGATGTCGTTCGACGCACCTCCGGACGGGGAAGTCAGCCGGGTGTCGACGGCATTGCTGGTGTAACGCGCGTCGTCCGCAAACCGCGAATTGGACGGTAATCGACGTCCTGGTCAGAGCTTAGGCAGCGCGCCCGTCACAGGATACTGTCGACTCTTGCACCGGAAACGAATGACCGCTGCGCAGTGCGCTGGGGGAGACCAACATGAAAACTCATAACTTCCTGACACATCAGGAAATCTACGACCGGGCAGTCGATCATCTGTTCGGCCAGGGCCGTGCGGCGTTGCTGCCGCGCGGTGGCGGCGCCTACCGCGGCTATTGCGGGGGTTGCCCGGTCGGCAGCTTTATCCATTCGCGCGACTACATGACGGCGATGGAAGGCATTCCCGTGCGATTCATCGGCAAAACGCCGGCCGAAATGCCGATTTATATGGACGTCGGCGTGGCCGCATTAAAGAAGGCGCTGCTGCGCTCGCGCCTCAACATCTACGATCCTGTCATCGTCGACTTGCTCAGTTGCCTGCAAAACGTTCACGACGTTTTCGGCACCTGGGAATGGCGCGACCGGCTGCGCTCGATCGCACGTCAGTTCGGCCTTTCCGATGAACGCGTCCGGACCACCGCCTGACCCTCTAGTCCAGAAATAAGCCGCGCGGAAGTCTCCGCGCTTCTTTACACCCCAATCGACGCTGCAAATGAAAAACGGCGGTGTGGCTTCTTTCGAAGCTCACACCGCCGTAGGCGTGCTTTCGCGTGCCGGAAGCGTGCTTAGTGCAGCTTCTTCGGCAGCATCTGGCTGCGCAGGCGCTTGTGCAGGCGCTTCACTGCAGCTGCCTTCTTGCGCTTACGAGCCGTCGTCGGCTTTTCGTATGCCTGGCGTTCACGCAGTTCTGCGATCAGGCCATTCTTTTCGATTGCGCGGCGGAAGCGGCGGATTGCCACTTCGAACGGCTCATTTTCCTTCAGGAGAATCGTCGTCATGTAATTCCTAAAAACGCTTGATACGGTTAATGGCGTGGCGGTCAGCCCACTCACGCGCCGGCCCTCCGGTCGTTCCAGATCTGGCAAAGCACTACTGAAACGAGAGGCGAAGCGGCCACGGAGGCCGGAAAAGAGAGGTGGGAGTTCACCGCGAAACGCGGGCAGCGCACATTGCAGCGCCGCGCCTAGCTAGCGTTTCGCCACCAGTAACCCATGACGAAACGAGCAAAGATCTCAATTCACTCCCGATCATATCAGGAAATCAACCTTCCGACCAGCTTTTTGACGTTTACGATCAGGCACTTGCGTCGTTCAATGCGCGCAAATCTGCGTCCGTGAGCGTCAGATGCACAGCAGCGACAAGACTCTCGAGCTGTTCGACGGACGTCGCGCTGGCAATCGGCGCCGTGATGCTGGGACGCGCGATCAGCCACGCGAGTGCCACCGAAGCCGGCGTGCTGCCGTGCCGCCCCGCCACTTCTTCGAGTGCATCGAGGATCGCGAAGCCGCGTTCGTTCAGATACGCCTCGACCTTGCGGCCCCGCGCGCTCTTCGACAGATCGTCGCGTGAACGGTATTTGCCCGACAGGAAACCGCTCGCGAGGCTGTAGTAGCAGACCACGCCCAGCCGCTCGGCGAGCGCGATCGGCTCGAGGTCGGTTTCGTAAGCGGCACGGTCGTACAGGTTGTACTCCGGCTGGATCACCTGATACTGCGGCAAGCCATTGTCCCGCGCGATCTGCAGCGCTTCCTGCAGCCGCGCGCCGCCGTAGTTGGACGCGCCGATCACCCGCACCTTGCCCGCTTCGATCAGCTGCTGGTACGCGCCGAGCGTCTCCGCCAGCGGCGTCTCCTCGTCGTCGAGATGCGAAAAGTAGACGTCGATGTAGTCCGTCTGCAGGCGTCGCAGCGAATCTTCGACGGCCGCGCGAATGTTGCCCGCCGACAGCCCCTTGCGATTTCCCAGCATGCCGACCTTCGTCGACAGCACGATCCTGTCGCGCTTGCCCGACTTCGCGAACCACTTGCCGATGATCGTTTCCGATTCGCCGCCTTGATTGCCCGGCACCCATGCCGAATAGACGTCGGCGGTATCGATGAAATTCAGGCCCGCGTCGGCAAATGCGTCGAGGATCGAAAACGACGTGGCTTCGTCGGCCGTCCAGCCGAATACATTTCCTCCGAACATCAGCGGCGCGACCTGCAGTTGCGACGTGCCGAGCTTGCGTTTCTGCATGACATCTCCACGAGCAAAGGAAGCGGGCCATCAAGGATACGCCGTCTTCCCGATCGTCACAGACGCCCCCGACAGCGTGCCGCCCGCATCCATGCGCCCCCAAATTTCGCAAGATCGCCCCTAAAGTTTTCTTCTGACCACGCCGTCAACCAGGACAGGCGGCGACGCAATGCACACAGTAAGGCGCGACGCCGAGCCAAAACAGCCTCCTACATCCGAGGCGTTTTACAAACGAGGACGCAAAATGCTGAATATCAACACCAACATCGCTTCGCTGACCGCGCAGAACAACCTGTCGGGTTCGCAAAGCGCACTGTCGCAGGCGATCAACCGCCTGTCGTCGGGCAAGCGTGTGAACACCGCTGCCGACGACGCGGCAGGTCTCGCGATTTCGACGTCGCAAACGGCATCGATCAACGCGCTGACGCAAGGTGCTGCCAACGCGAACAACGGCATCTCGATGGTGCAAACCACGAACGGCGCACTGCAGTCGGTCGTCGACAACCTGCAACGTATCCGCCAGCTGGCGGTGGAAGCAGGTGACGGCTCGCTCGACTCGAACGCACTGGCTAACCTCCAGTCGGAAGTGTCGACCCGTCTGACGGAAATCACGCGCGTTGCGCAACAAACGACGTTCAACGGCCAATCGGTTCTGAACGGCATCAGCTCGGTCAACTTCCAGATCGGCGCGTTCAAGGGCCAGGAGATCACGGCTGACTTCGGCACGCAAAAGTGGGACGCGACGAACCTCGGCATCAACGCGCTGAGCGTTTCGACGGCATCGGCAGCCCAGTCCGCGATGAGCCAGATCGACAACGTTCTGACGAGCGTGAACACGTTCCAAGCAACGCTGGGCGCAACGCAGAACACGTTCCAGGCTGCAATTTCGACGACGCAAACTCAAGCAACGAACATGAGTGCAGCGCGTTCACAGATCACCGACGCAGATTTCGCGACGGAAACGGCGAACCTGTCGAAGGCTCAGGTTCTGCAACAAGCTGGTATCTCGGTTCTGGCGCAAGCGAACTCGATGCCCCAGCAAGTTCTGAAGCTCCTCCAGTAAGAGTAACGACAGACGGCGCGCGGTCCGGCGCCGCACCCGAAGCCGCGGCTCGCGCCCGGCTTCGGCAAATAAAAAAACAGCTGTATCGCATGCTTGGGAGGTTCGCCTCCCATCATGCATTTGAACGCCGAGAACCCAACGCAGTCCGTTTCGCCAATCGGAGCACCGCATGACCACCACGTCGACTTCGACTTCATCCACTGACGTCACTTCCCTGCTACAGCAGGCAGCGCAGTCCATCATCAGCGGCTCGACCAAGTCGACCCTCGATGTGAATTCACTGGTGTCGGCGCTTGTGACGGCGAAGACCGCGGCTCAATCGTCGGCGATCACAACCAAGCAAACCTCGGACAACGCCGAGCTCTCCGCAATCGGCAAGATCAAATCGGCGCTTTCGTCGCTGCAGACGGCAATCAGCGGCCTGTCCGACGGCACGGCGCTCAATCAGCTGGCAGTCGCCGTCAGCGGCACGGGCGTCACGGCATCGACGACAACCGGCAAGGGCGCGGTGGCAGGCAACTACACGTTGGCCGTCACCAATATTGCGACCGCCAACAAGATTTCTTCGCAGGCTTACACCTCGGGCGCGAGCCTCGGCAGCGGTACGCTGACGGTGGGCGTAGGCAGCAACTCCATGCAGATCAACGTGACGTCGTCGGACACGCTAGCGACCATCGCTAACTCGATCAACACGGCGAACAACAATCCGGGCGTCTCGGCAGCCGTCATCACTGCGGCCGACGGCCAGCATCTGGTGCTGACCTCGAAAGCGACGGGCGCGGCCAACAGCGTGTCGGTTTCGGCAAGCGCGGGCCTCAGCTCCGGCCTGAACACGGCCAGTTTCACGCAAGTCACGGCGGGCAAGGACGCGAACTTTTCGCTCGACGGCAACGCGATCACCAGCTCGACGAACGTCGTCACGTCGGCGCTGACGGGCGTGAACATCGACATCTCGAACGCGACCGCGAACAGCACGCAGACCATCTCGATCACAAACGACACGTCGGCGTCGGAAAAGTCCATCAACGCCTTTGTCACCGCGTACAACAACTACGTCACGACGGCCACGGGGCTGACGTGGGACTCGACGCAGGCGACGGGCTCGCAGGCCGGCCCGCTGCTCGGCGATTCGATGACGAACACGATCACGAACACGCTCGGCGCGCTGGTCGGCGGCGGCATCAGCGTCGGCGGCAAGACGATCAGCCTGTCGTCGATCGGCATCAACCTGCAACACGACGGCACGCTGTCCGTCGATTCGACGACGCTGGAAAATGCGCTGTCGAGCAACAGTTCGACCGTCGCAGCCGCGTTCAACACGACGAACGGCATGGGCGTGACGCTGAACAACTTCATCAACACGTACACGCAGTCGAGCGGCACGATCGATCAGCGCACGCAGGCGCTGAACACCGACCTGAGCAATCTGTCGGATCAGGCGACGCAGCTCACCAACTATCAGAGCACGCTGACCGATCAGTACAACGCGCAGTTCTCGGCGCTGAACACGCTGATGACGACAATGCAGAACAACACGGCATACCTGAACCAGCTGTTCGGCGGCGGCGGCCTGTCGGGCTCGCTGAACTCGAAGTAACGCGGATACCCGCTAAACGGAACTCATGATGAACGATTCGCTGACCCGCGCACTGGATTTGACCCGCGCTCTCGAAGACGCGGTCTCGCAACAAGACTGGCCGCGCGCGTCGGCGATCGTCGAAGAGCGCTCGCCGCTGCTGATGTCGCTGAGCCCGCAGCAAACGCCCGAAGCACTGGAAAAGATCCGCATGATCCAGCATATCGACGCAGGGATCAGCATGCATGCGCGCAACGGCATGGACCGCCTCACCGAACGTCACGGCGAGGCGCTTCGTCGCATCAAGTCGGTGAGCCTGTATCACACGACAGGCATGCTCTGAGTTATCGAATCTGAAGAACGCCGCGCGACGTAGTCAACAAGAACTGCGCGGATTGATAAAGC
This sequence comes from Paraburkholderia azotifigens, assembly GCF_007995085.1. Taxonomy (GTDB): domain Bacteria; phylum Pseudomonadota; class Gammaproteobacteria; order Burkholderiales; family Burkholderiaceae; genus Paraburkholderia; species Paraburkholderia azotifigens. Next base: position 2,631,331 of record NZ_VOQS01000001.1, on the reverse strand, counting down.
TGCAGCGATGCAGCTTTTTTTTCGCCTGTACAAAAGCAAATGTCCGCATTGCGCCACGCAGGGCGTAATGCGGACATCGAGGCTCAATTCAGTTCGCGCTTTCTTCGTACGCGCGCCACATGCCTTCTAGCGCATCTTCGAAGTTGCCCGCGAAGCGGCGCGCATCGCACATCGGCGAAGCGAGCACATGCTCGCGCAAACCGGCGCGCAGCTTTGCCAGCGATTCGATACTCGACACCAGTTCGCACACTTTGTCGATATAGCTCGCCTGATCGACGCAGATCCACTCCCCGAATCCCGCCGAATGCAGCACGCTTTCGCCGATGTGACCGAGGAAGCGATCGCCTTTCATCGCGACGACGGGCACACCCATCCACAGCGATTCCGCTGTCGTCGTGCCGCCCGGATACGGGAAGGGACTCAGCACGATATCGACGCGATTGAACGTCTCAAGATAGGCCTTGCGCCTCGAGCCGCCTTCGAGCAACAGGCGCGATGCGGCGATGCCGCGCGCCGCGAAGCGCGCATACGTCGCTTCCACGACGTGCGCCCGGTCGAGTTCGTGCGCCTTGATCAACAGACGCGACTCAGGCACACGCTGCAGCACGCGCGCCCACAGATCGAGCACGCCGTCCGTCATCTTCGCGAGCTTGCCGAGATAGCCGAACGTGACGTAACCATTCGCTTGCATCGGAAGCGGGCCGACATCGATGTCGTACTTGGGCGGCGTCATGCACAGATAGCCGTCGGGCAGATGCCACGGCTTTTCGATGAAGTGATGCGCCTCTTCGGGCGGCAACACATAGCGGTCGCCGAGCACGTAATCGATTTGTTCGACACCCGTCGATGCGAAAAAGCCGAGCCATGTCACCTGCACGGGCGCCGGTTTCATCGCGAACACGGGCAGGCGGTTGAACGCCGTGTGACCCGACATGTCGAGCAGAATGTCGATGCCATCATCGACGATGCGCTGCGCCGCGGCGTCGCGCGAGAGTTTCCATAGCGGTGTCCATGCGTCGAACAGCGGCCGCAAACGGTGCGTCGTATCGTCGACGACATCGTTGGTCGGATACGCGATCAGTTCGATACGCAACGGATCAATATGGCTCAGCACACTTTCCGTAAAAATGCCCACAGGATGCGTGCGCAGATCGCCCGATACGAAGCCGATGCGCAATGGCCGCTTGCCGCGCGGCGCGCGCCGATGCGTGAACTGCCTGACGCCTGCTGCGATCCGCTTGCCGAAATACGCAGCGTCGGCCAGATAGGCTTCGACCCGCTGATGCGACATGCTCGCTTCGCAGAACAGCAGCGCCGTGTGCGCGACGTCGGCGTCCGGCGAGCGTTCAATCGCGGCGCGATAGCTGTCGGCCGCGGCTTCGAGTTCGCCCAATGAGCGCAACACATCGCCGAGGTTGATGTGCATCCGCGATGAGCCGTCCTTGCGTTCGAGGGCCTTGCGCGCGTAGCGCAACGCGTCATCGGAACGCTCGGTCTTCAGATACGCGACGGCGAGATTGTGATGCACTTCGGCGTCGTCATCCGCGAGTGCGACGGCGCGCTGATAGCAGTCGATCGCCTCATCATAGCGGCCCAACCCGTACCACGCATTGCCGAGCGTTGCACACGCCTGTGCGAACGACATGCGCGGCTCCGACGAACGCCCGTGCACGGCATTCGCCACGCCGGACTGATACGAATCGACGATCGTCTGCGCGAGTTGCAGCGCTTTCGAGTATTGCTCTGCCGCGAGTTCGGATTCGCCCGCGTCGCGGAACGTGTTGGCCAGATTGTTGTAGACGCCCGGCTGATTCGGGTCGAGATCGATCGAGCGTTGCAGGCTCACCGCGGCTTCCGCGAGTTCGCCACGCGCAAGGTGCAGCGTGCCGAGACTGTTGTGTATCAGCGCGCGGTTCGGATCGAGCGCGATCGCGCTGTGATAGCTGGCAATCGCCTCGTCGTACTTGCCCTGCTCCGTCAACGCGTTGCCGAGATTGTTGTGCGCGTCCGCATAGTGCTGTCTGAACGAAATTGCCTTGCGATACGCGAGCACCGCGCTATCCGTCTCGCCGAGATCCTTCAGAGCATTGCCGAGATTGTTGTACGCCTCGGCGTAACCGGGACGCAATTCGAGCGCCTGCGCGCAGCTTCGCATCGCGGCTTCCGGCTGACGATCTTCACGCAACGCGTTGCCGAGATTGTTGTGCGCTTCGGCGTAGTCCGGCTTGAGCGTCACGGCCTCGCGATATGAATCGATCGACTGCTTCAGTTGGCCATGCTCGCGCAACGCGTTACCGAGATTGTTGTGATAGATCGCGTTCGGCAGAACCTCGATCGACTGGCGCATCAGCGTGATGCCCGCCTCGTACTGTTGAATCTGGCACGCGAGCAGGCCGAGAAAATGCAGCGCATCGGAATGCCGGGGATTGGCGCGCAGGATCTCGTCGTAGATTGCCTTGGCTTCGGCGAGCCGGCCGGCCTGGTGATGCGCGAGCGCGGTGTTGAGAAGATTAGCGTGATCCACTGTGATCCTTTTGATTCATGCAGCGTGCGAGTCGACGTACTGCGTCCACATGCCGTCGAATGCCGCTTTCAGATTCGTCGCGAAGCGCCGCGCATCGCACAGCGGCGAAGCCAGCATCTGCGCACGCAAACCCTCGCGCAACGCAGCCAGACGCTCAGGCTGCGCGGCCCACGCGCTTGCGAGCGCAATGTATTCGTCCTCGTCGCGCGCAATCCACCTGGCGAGTCCCGCCTCGTTCAGCACGCTCTCGCAGATATGCGTGACGAAGCGATCGCCTTCGAGCGCGACGACGGGCGTGCCCATCCACAGCGCTTCCGCCGTCGTCGTGCCGCCCGGATAGGGAAACGGGCTCAGCATGATGTCGACGCGGTTATACGCGTCCAGATATTCGTGACGCGGCGAGCCGCCTTCGAGAATCAGACGCGACGCGTCGATGCCTTTCGCTGCGAATTGCGCAGTCGTCGAGCGGCACGCATGCGCGGCGCCGAGTTCGTGCGACTTCATCATCAGCTTCGCGCCCGGCACTCCGTGCAGAAGACGCGACCATGCGGCGATCACGTTCGGCGTGATCTTCACAAGTTTGCCGAAATAGCCGAACGTCACGTGACCGTTGCGCGTCATCGGCAATGGGCCGACTGCGACGTCGTCTTTCGGCGGCGTGAAGCACAGATAGCTGTCGGGCAGACGCCAGGTTTTCTCGACGTAGTGGGACTCTTCGGCGACGGGCAGAACGTGCGGATCGCCGAGCACGTAGTCCATTTCGGCGAGACCCGTCGTGCCGAAGTAGCCGAGCCAGCTCACCTGCACGGGTGCGGGCTTCCACGCAAACACGGGCAAGCGGTTATGCACGGTATGCCCCGACAGATCGACGAGTATGTCGATGCGATCGTCGAGAATCATCTGCACGGCCTGCTCGTCGGGCACATTCACGTGGCTGCGCCACGCGGTGAAGCGCTGTTTCAGCCGCGCGGTGATGTCGTCCTCGCTCGCGCGCGTCGAATAGGCGATCAGATCGAAGCTGCCGTCCGCGAAATGCTCCATCACCGATTCGATAAAGATGCCGACGGGATGCAATTGCAGATCGCCGGATACGAAGCCGATACGCAGCTTGCGTCCGTCATGATGCGGCGCCGGATGCTCACAGCGGCGCGCACGCGCGGCCATGCGCGCGCCGAATTCGCGCGCGGTCGCGAGCGTGACGGCAGGCGGCGTCGGTGCGTGCGTCGCGAGATTGAACAGCAGGCGGTTGTGCGCCAGTTCCATTTCGCCGTCGAGCACGATGCCACGCCGGTAGCTCGCAATCGCGCCGTCCGCGTCGCCGAGCATGCTCAGCACGTCGCCGAGATTCACGTGCGGCACGGCCGAATGCGGTTCCAGCAATACAGCCATTTGCGCGCTCTTGAGCGCTTCGTCGGCGCGGCGCTGCTTGAGCAGCGCAACGGCCAGCCGATGATGCGCGGACGCATCGCGCGGCGCGAGTTCGGTTGCCGTCCGATAGCAGAGAATCGCCGCGTCGAGCTTGTCGGCGTGCTGATACGCGTCGCCGAGTTCGAGATAACCCGATGCGTCGTTCGGTGCGCGTTCGACTGCGGACGTCAATGCATGCGCCGCTTCGTCCCAGCGCTGACGGCTACCGAGCCATTGCGCGAGCATGCGATGACGCGCGGCATCGGCGGGCGCGCGTTGCGCCGCCTGCTGCAGCACGTCGATCGCGGCATCGATTTCGCCGCGTGCGTGCAGCAGCTTCGCGAGACTGTCGTGATTGTCGACGCGATTCGGATCGAGCGCGAGTGCATGACGGAACGCGTTGATCGATGCATCCGCGTTACCGCGCCCGGCCTCCGCGCGTGCAAGATTGCCGAACGCGTCCGCGTAGTCAGGCCTGAACGACACGGCCTTCTGATAAGCCAGCACCGCATTGCCAAGATCGCCGAGATCCCGCAGTGCGTTGCCGAGATTGTTGTACGCCTCGGCATAGCCGGGACGCAGTTCGATCGCCGTCGCGCAGCTCATCATCGACGCATTCGCGTCGCCCGCTTCGCGCAGCGCATTGCCGAGATTGTTGTGCGCCTCCGCGTAATCGGGACGCAGATTCACGGCATGCCGGTAGCCCTCGATCGCTTCGCCCAGCTGACGTCGTCCGAGCAGCACGTTGCCCAGATTGTTGTAGTAGACGGCATTCGGATTCGCGGCGATCGACGCGCGCATCAACGCAATGCCCGCGTCCGCGCGATTCGTCTGGCACGCGAGCAGCCCGGAGAAATGCAGCGCATCCGATTGCGCCGGCTCGGTCTGCAGAATGGCGTCGTAGAGCGCCTGCGCGGCGGCGAGACGTCCCGCCTGATGATGCGTCAGCGCGGCGTTCAGAAGACTCGGAATGTCGTGCATGGTCAAACGTTCCAGCCGTTCAATAAGGATGCGACTGCGCGAAAAAATCGACGAGGCCGCCGTCGTGCTCGATCATCACGCTCTTCATCGCGATGCCTTCGCGCGTCATCTCAGCGATGATGTCGCGCGCGCGCCATTGCGTCGGAATCACGATCACATCGACATCGGTCTGCTTCAGCACGTCACGGAATTCGATGCGCTGGCCCGTGCCCGGCACGAAAGTGCCGACCTTGCCAGGATCGGAATCGACGACGAGCGGAAAGCGCTCGGCGTCCGCGCCGAAATGATGGATGAACGCGGCTGCCTTTCCCGTGCCGCCCCAGATCGCGACGCGCTGGCCCGACGCGCTCAGTTGCGACAGCTGCTGCGCGATCATCGCGCGGCTTTCGACCGTGCGTGCGGCGAAGCGCGCTGCCGCTTCCGCGCGCGAGCGCGCCTTTGCAGGCACCGCCAGCTTCACGAGCGCATAGACGACTTCGCCGTCGTAGCCGTGATCGAGTGTGACGATTTCGCCCGCACGCGACATCAGCGTGCGGAACGATTCCGTCGTGAAGTGCGACACGTGCTCGTAGAAGAAATCGGCGAGACGATGCGTCTCGAACACGCGGTCGATGCACGGCACTTCCGCGAACAGCCAGCAATCGTTGCCCGCCGACATCGCGCCCCACGCGAGCGCTTCGAGCAGACGCGCCGGTTCCGTCAGGTGCTCAAGCACATGCCGAATCACGACTGCATCCGGCTTGAACGCGTTCATATCGGCGAGCGGCTCGAACAGGCGCGGATGAAACTCCACGCCCAAACCCGTCTCCGGTGTCGCATTCGGATCGAAGCCGATGAAGCGGCCAGCGGGACGCGACTGCGCGAGTCCGCGCACGAAATGCCCTTCGCCGCAGCCGATTTCGACGACGTTCGGCGCATCGGGCAAACGCGACAGCACGAGGTCGCGCGTCTGCGCGAGATGCCCCTTCCAGATGCTGCCGTTGTTGAACATCCGGTTCGGATTGCTTTGATACGGAATCGCGTCGTACTCGAAGCGGTGATTCCACACGTGCGTGCACGACGGGCACTGCACGAAATCCTGCGCGTGACGCGGCAGCGCCTGCGCGGCGTGCGCGGAATCGGGCCACGCGAGCGTCGCCAGCGTCTGCTCGCCCGCCGGGAAAAAGCGCGCGGCAACTGTGTTCGAGCAAACGGGACAAACCGCTTCGATCAGATCGCAAGTCATTGCTTCACTACCTTTTTGAAGTACGCGATGGTCTCCTTGAGACCGTCTTCGAGCGTCACGCCCGGCTGCCAGTCGAGATGCTCGCGGGCTTTCGTGATATCGGGACGACGCTGCACAGGATCATCCGACGGCAGCGGCCGGTACTCGATGCGCGAGCGCGAACCTGTCAGACGCAGCACCGTTTCCGCGAGCTCGCGTATCGTGATCTCGCTCGGATTGCCGATGTTGAACGGCCCCGGCTCGCCTTCGTGATCCATCAGGCGCAGCAGCCCGTCGACGAGATCGTCGACATAGCAGAACGAGCGCGTCTGAGAGCCGTCGCCGTACAGCGTGATCGGCTCGCCTTGCAGCGCCTGCATGATGAAGTTCGACACCACGCGGCCATCGTCGGGACGCATGCGCGGACCGTACGTGTTGAAAATCCGCGCGATGCGAATGTCGACGCCATGCTGACGGTGATAATCGAAGAACAGCGTTTCCGCGCAGCGCTTGCCTTCGTCGTAGCAGGCACGCGGACCATTCGGATTGACGTTGCCCCAATACGTTTCGCGCTGCGGATGCTGCTGCGCGTCGCCGTAGACTTCGCTCGTCGATGCCTGCAGGATGCGCGCGCCGCAGCGTTTCGCGAGCCCGAGCATGTTGATCGCGCCAAGCACGGCCGTCTTCACCGTCGAGACAGGATCGCTCTGGTAATGCACGGGGCTCGCGGGACACGCCATGTTGAACACGCGGTCCGCTTCGACATACAGCGGCAACCACACGTCATGACGGATCACTTCGAAATTCACCTTGCCGATCAGGTGGTGAATGGTCTGCTTGCTGCCCGTGTGGAAGTTGTCCACGCACATCACGTCGTGACCGGCCGCGACCAGCCGGTCGCACAGATGCGAGCCGAGAAATCCCGCGCCGCCCGTGATCAGGACCGACTGTGCGTTCACTGCGCGGCCTCCACGCCTTGGGCGACGCGCTGTTCCCACATGCCGTGCAGCGCCGCTTCGAGATTACGCGCGAAGCGTGCCGCATCGCACAGCGGCGAGTCGAGCAGTTGCGCACGCAGAGCGCTACGCAGCGTCGACAGACGTTCGCTATCCGCTGCGAACGCGACGGCTTTTTCGACGTAGCCGGTATCGTCGGCGGCGATCCAGTCGGCGAGACCGGCCGCGTGGCAGATCGTTTCCGCGATATGCGTGACGAAGCGGTCGCCGTGGCGAGCCAGCACAGGCACGCCCATCCAGAACGCTTCCGCCGTCGTCGTGCCGCCGCCGTACGGGAACGGGCTCAGCATCATGTCAACGCGACGGTAGGCGGCGAAATACTCACCGCGCGCCGAGCGCCCTTCGATGATCAGGCGCGACGCCGGAATGCCGCGTGTCGCAAAACGGCGCAGGAACGCGTCGCGAACGTGCGCGTCGTCGAACTGGCCGGACTTCAGGAACAGCACCGAACCTTGCACCTTTTCCAGCAGCGTCGACCACACGCCGACGACGTGATCCGTGATCTTCGTCACGTTGCCGAAATAGCCGAACGTGACGTGACCGTTCGCGAGCATCGGCAGCGCGCCCGTTTCGACGTGATCCGTCGGCGGCGTGAAGCACAGATAGCTGTCGGGCAGACGCCATGGCTTTTCGACGAAGTGCGCTTCTTCCGCTTCGGGCAACACGTGTGCATCGCCGAGGATGTAATCGATCGCGCGCACGCCCGTGCTCGCGAAGTAGCCCGGCCACGTGACCTGCACGGGCGCCGGCTTCCATGCGAAAAGCGGCAGACGGTTATGCGTGCTGTGACCCGATGCGTCGATCAGGACATCGATCGCGTCATTGCGGATGCGCTGTGCAGCGGCTTCGTCGCTCACGCCCGCGAGGCTCGTCCACGCCGAGAACGACGGCTTGATGCGCGCCGTCAGTTCGTCTTCGACATCGCGCGTCGGATACGCGACCAGTTGCACGCGCGACGCATCCAGATTCGCCAGCACGCTTTCGATGAAGTATCCGACGGGATGCTTCTTCAGATCGCCGGACACGATGCCTACGCGGAGCGGACGGCCTTCGCGCGTGCCCGCGTCGACGAACCACGTGTCGAACGGCGTGGCGCGTGCGGCCATTTCATCGCCGAATTTCAGCACTTCGTCGAGATACGCTTGCGGCGTCGTCTGCTGCTGATAGTTCAGCGCGAACAGCAGATTGCTGCGCGGCTCCGCGAAATCGGGACGCAGCGCGATCGCATTGCGCCAGGCTTCGATCGCGGCTTCGAGCTCATCGAGCTCCATCAGCGTGTTCGCGAGATTGTTGTACGCACGCGCGTGATCCGGCTTCAGGTTGATCGCCTGACAGAACGACTGCACGGCGGCGTGATGATCCTTCAGCGCGCGAAGCGCATTGCCCAGGTTGTTGTGCGCGTCGACGTAGTCCGGCTGCAGCGTGAGCGCTTGGCGGAAACACTCGGCTGCAGCGGCAGGCCGGTTGTACGCCTGCATCACGTTGCCGAGGTTGTAGTAGTAGAACGCATTCGGATTGCGCGTGATGGCCGCCATGATCAGATCGCACGCCGTCTGGTACTGGCCGAACTCGTAAGCGATTAGGCCGAGCAGATGCATCGCGTCCGTATGGTTCGGATCGATCGCGAGAATCTGGCGGTACAGCGTTTCCGCTTCGTCGAAGCGCTCGCCTTCATGATGCTCGACGGCCGTCTGCAGCATCGACGCGACCTGCGCCTGCGCTGCCGCGTCGGGTGCTGCTTGCGGCTGCGGCGCCGCACCGAAGTTGGCAGGCGTCGGAATGCGCTGCCACGAGCCGTTCTGATTCTGATTGAAGTCTGTCATGCGAAATTGCGCTCCGCGTGCTCGCGGGCGTCTCCTGATGAATGTCGATCCGGTTGGGCGGGCAGCCCGCTGTTGGTGTGATGGCATGCGGCGTGGCGCGCCCACATGCCGTGAAATGCGTCTTCGAGATGGCGCGCAAAGCGCGGCGCGTCGCATAGCGGCGAAGCCAGCAGGCGTTCACGCAACGTGCTTCTCAGCGCTGCCAGTTCATCGCGCTGCGCGCTGAAACGCACGGCTTTGTTCAGATAGTCTGCGTCGTCCGCTGCGATCCAGTCGGGCAAGCCCGCCGTGTTCACGATGCTCTCGCCGACGTGCGACAGAAAGCGTTCGCCACGGCGCGTCAGGACAGGCACGCCCATCCACAGCGCTTCGACGCTCGTCGTGCCGCCTGCGTATGGGAACGGATCGAGAGCGATGTCGACGCGCTGGTATGCGGCGAGCAGTTCGGCGCGCGGCGACTGGCCTTCGAGCATCAGACGCGCGCCGTCGATGCCGTGTGCGGCGAAACGTTCGAGCGTGGCACGCTGCAAGGATGGATCGTCGAGTTGCCGGGTCTTCAGCAGCAGACGCGAACCGGGCACGGCGTCGAGGACGCGCGACCACAACGCGACGACGGCGTCGTTGAGCTTCACCAGATGGTTGAAGCAGCCGAACGTGATCGCGCCGTGTTCACCGGCGGGCAGAGGACCGACTTCGATATCGAAAGGCGGCGGCGTGAAGCACAGGTAGCTGTCGGGCAGATGCCATGGCGCTTCGACGAATTGCGACGACTCATCGAATGGCAACACGTAACGATCCGCGATCACGTAATCGATCGACGCGAGGCCCGTCATTGCGAAGTAGCCGAGCCACGTCGCCTGAATGGGAGCGGGCTTCCATGCGAATACGGGCAGGCGATTGTGATTCGTGTGGCCGGACAGGTCGACGAGAATATCGATCGCGTCCTCGTGGATGCGGCGCGCGCAGGTTTCGTCGTCGAGCCGCGAGATGTCGTGCCAGGCGCCGAATTGCGGCTTGAGGCGCTGCGAGACGGCGTCATCGCGCTGGCGCGTCGCGTAGGCGACGAGTTCAATGCGCGTTCGGTCGATATGACCGAGCACGCTTTCGAGGAAAAAGCCGACGGGATGCGAGTTCAGATCGCCGGATACGAAGCCGACGCGCAGGCGCTTTTTCATCTCGCCCGCGCGCACGGCGCGCTCGAAGCGTTGCGGCTTTACCGACTGGTGTCGGCCGAACGCCCGCGCTTCGTCGACCTGCTCGAACAAGCTCACATCGGGCCGCGTGTTGAGCAACAGCAGCAGATTGCTGTGCGCCTGCGCGAAGCCGGGATCGAGCGCGAGAGCCTGGCGGTAGCTGGCCGTCGCCTGATCGAGCAAGCCCTGATCGCGCAGCACGTTGCCGAGGTTGTTGTGCAACGACGCGCGCCCCGGTTCGAGCGCTAACGCGCGCTGATAGGCCTCGGCGGCATTCGCGGCGCGGCCGTACTTTTCAAGGATGTTGCCGACGTTGTTGTGCGCGTTCGCGTCGTTCGGATTCAGCGCGAGCGCCTTGATGTAGCTGTCGAGCGCCCCTTCGTCGCTACCGAGATCCAGCAACGCGTTGCCAAGGTTGATCCACGCTTGCGCAAATTCGGGCTTGAGTTGGGTGGCGCGCGCGCAACTGTCGATCGCCGCCAGTGAATCGCCCGCTTCGCGTAACGCATAGCCGAGATTGCTATGCGCTTCTGCGTAATCGGGTGCGAGCGACAGCGCCGCGCGATACGCGGCAATTGCGCCCTGATGGTTCCGCGCGCGCCCGCGCATGTTGCCGAGGTTGTTCAGGTAGATCGCGTTGGGATGCAGCTGGATCGACTTTTCGATCAGGTCGATGCCGGCCGGCAGGTTGCCGACGTCGCACACGAGCACGCCGAGAAAATGCAGCGCGTCGGCATGCGCGCCGTCGTGCTGAAGAATCAGTTTGTAGCACTCGGCGGCTTCGGCCGTGCGGCCCGCTTGGTGATGCGCGAATGCGGCTTGCAGCATGGCGGCGGCATCGAATGCGGGCGCAGCCATCGACGACGCGTGCGCCGTCCCGTCCATCCGGACGTCGTCGCTTGAGCGGGATTCGTGATCGGCAGGCGCTTGCATCGGGGATCCTGACGTGACGCGGAAACGACGCGCTTACACGCCCATGTACTTCTGCATGTAGCGCTCGTAACCGCCGCGCCATGCCGGAGTGCCGAACGATCCGGCGCTCTCGTGCACGACGCTCATCGGCCAGGTTCCCATGCGCAGTCCGCGCGATTCGGCCTGGCGGCAGAAATCGAGGTCGTAGAAATGGAAGTCGAAGCGCTCGTCGAACGTGAGGCCGCTGGCGATCAGGCGCTCGCTGTCGGCGGCGAGCAGCAGGCCGTCGAGCAGCTTGCATTCGCGGCCAGGCGGCCCGTAAATCGACATGTTGGTGCACGGAAAGCCGCTGCCATGACCGACGACACCGCTCAGATATTGAGCGTCATCGCGCGTGAAGGACGCGTCCCGGAAGAACCACGACGGCTGGCCCGGCAGGCGACGCGTGTTGCCCGCCAGACCGACGATGTCGAATTGCGTGACGGCGTCGCGGATGCGGTCCATCCAGTAGAAGTCGCACAGATGCAGGTCGTCGTGCAGGAAGACGAGGATCGCCGGATCGTTGCGCGACTGTTCGATCGCGTAGTTATAGATCGACGACAGGCCGGCGCTGTTGTTGTCGAACAGCATCAACTGCGGCGGCGTCGCGTGACGGAACAGCGAAAGCGAACGGCCGAGTGCCGTCTTCTGCGGGAAATCGTCGTAAGTGGCACGTGTGCCGCAAACCAAGCGAATGGGCTTCATGAGCGTGGATATCATGTGAATATTTTTCGAATTGCCCGGCCACCGTCCATTGGTGAGGCGGCGCACCGGCCTGGGCATCGCCAACGGCTTCCGGCCACGCGATCTCACGGACGGCGCGCGACGTGGAGCATTGTGTTCGACGCCGACTCACATCGATCAATGGATGAAGGCGGTTAACTGACCGCAATTCGTCGCGCTGACATTGGCCGAGGCGGCGAACTCCGGCGCATCGGACTTCGAAAACAGGAAGAGCGGCTCGAGTCCATTGCATCCGACCACGTCGGGATCGATCTCGCCCGGCACCGTGCGATGCGGATACAGGTCGCCCTTCAGTCCAGCATCGCGGAAGTAGCCGATGATGTCGGAACCGAAGAGCCTCACGTTATCGTCCTGGCCGAAGTAGCGCGTGGCGAACGGGACGGACGCGGGGCGGTTCAGCTCGAACGTGTACTTGAGCAGCGGCGAGCAAGGCGTTTGCGCGATCAGATGACCACCCTGGGCGAGACAACGCTGAATTCGGCCAACGCGGCACGCGGGTCGTCGACATGCTCCGGCACTTGCAGATGATTAGATCAAAACGGTCGTCGCCAAACTCCAGCGCTTCGACGTTGATCTTGGATCTCAATGTCGGCGTAAGTCTGGGCGCAAGCGCTGATAAGCGCGCGCCAGATATTCCGGCTTGAAAACCGGGACCGGAAGGCTGACTGTGTTGGCATGAAGCGAATCCTTGATATTCGATAGTCGGGCGGCGAGGCAACACGACAGCGCGGCCTGCCCCACAGGTCTGTTGCCTGTAGACAAAAGCTTAAAAGCGTCCGCCCCGGGGCAATTGAGCGAAAAAGCGAGGATTCACAGGTCATTTCCGAAACTTGCTGCGCGCTTACGGCCGAAACGGTGGCCGAACAGCCGGCCGAGGCGGCCCCTCGAACAAATAATAAGCGGCACTTTTACCCTCATATCGCGGAATCGACACCCAGTCTCAGCAGCCATAATCCGCTCATTGATCCTTTGCTCGTCAAAGACAACGAAATTGGTGCGTATTTCGGACGAACGTGACCGGCCGTTTCGGGATCGTGACCGGCGATTTCGGCAACGTGACCGGGCATTTCGGGAACGTGACCGAGCGGACTGGAAGGCAGGATTGGCGTTGCGCATGACATCAACCACGCGGGCTATGCTCGCCGGCTTTGGCCGGAGAGAGCATGCCCGAGCACCGGATGAACATGCGCATGATTAAGGGGGTTTTACAGTCAATCGCCATTATGGGGTTTCACATTGATTGGTCGTCCTTCCTTGCGACCATAAGTCACGTAGTGCTGATACCCAGATTTAATCTGACCTGCGACAATCGCTTTGGCAATGTCCGGATTGCCTGCTAGATATGCCTGTTCGTCCCACGCATCAGCAGAGGTAGCAACGGATTCGTGGTCGGATTTCCCCATATTGCCGTAGGGTTTATGTTGGGTTGACTTGACCGGCATGCCGCCCGGAACATATTCCTGCGTGTCGCCAACGGTGTGCATGTAGCCAAAATATTGCGCAGGAACTTCTTGCATTGAACTTGACAATACCTGCTTGAGAAAAAAGCTCCCCAGTCTTTCATTACAAAAATCGAGCGCGCGACGATTGTAAGAGTCAAACGAGCTGGGCATATGTGAGCGCAGAAATGTGACGCAAACCCGCTCCAGTTTGTCGATGATCGTCAGAAAAACATCGGTTGGGAAAATCCCGCATTCGACACCACAGGGGATCAGAATGTCGTCTGAGAAAAACAAAGACGACTCCTCCGCCGTCAATACACCAAGCTCCACCGCAATCGCCACATAACGCAAAAGATCAGGAATTTTGTGCGCAGAGGCAAATTGCCGATATAGATTGCCTACTCTAAACGGTTGGGCAAGCAGATACGGTGTCTGGATGGTGGCCATAAGCGCTGTAAAGTCAATCCGCGCTGCGGCATCGGCATTCAACACAAACATGCCGGGATAATTGGGAGCCGGGTTTCCAAACGACTGGGGAGCGATAAATTTCCGATGCAGCATGAGGCAGACACGACCATCTGAAACATTGTTTCTTTTGAGTATTCGCGCAATAGCGAACGCGCCTGACGCGCCAGCAAGAAAAGGATGCAGGGCATCCAGTTCATCAGCGATTTCGCTCACATGGTAGCCCGCTGGAAAATCCCGATAATTACCCATGCCGATAAAGCATGTGTCTTTGGGGAGCGGGAAAACGGGTGGCAAATGACAAAGGCAAAAAATACGCATGATTTTTACGTGTCAACGGCGGCCAGCTTGCGCCTGAAGATTGTTGGTAATGCCCTCTAGGTGCTGCCTGGATAGGCCTTTCATGGACTGCAAATTTTCAAGCAACACCGTTAAGCCAGGATACCAAGCAGTAGCATTAGCGAATGCATTGTTCGCATGTTGAATATGGCAGGCAACATAATGATCGACATACATCACAGGACAACAAGCAGCGACGCGCACCATGAAATCCAAATCCGCCACATATTGCGCCCTCACATCGAACCCGCCAACGCCAAGAAATGCAGCGGTTCGCGTTAACGCGCCGTTTGAAGCGGGATGTTGTCGATACGTCATTTCCACCGCCCCTTCTCCCACGCTGTAACGCCCCGGTTTTATCGCCGCAGGCGCGTTACCCAGATGTCTGCCATCGGCATCCAGAATAGCGGTTGTGCCAAAACACATGCCCAATTCGGGGTCGTTCTCAAGATGAGGTAGTATTGTTGCGAAAAACCCAGGGAGCAAAAGGTCATCGTCAGTCAGGACCACAAAGTATTTTGTGTCAATGCGCTTGATGAGCGATTCCCAGTTGCCCAGCATCCCGATGTTTTCATCATGGCGAAAATACTGAATGCGGCTATCCTGCGCGATCAATTCAGCCATGACTTCGCGGGTATGGTCGGTAGAGGCGTTGTCCGAGACGATCAGTTGCCAATCTGTGAAGGTTTGGGTCAATACCGAGCCTACGGCGGCTTTCATCATCTCCGCGCGGTTGAAGGTGGGAATCAGCACCGTCACCAACGGTTTCTTGTTCTCTTGGTCTGTCAACTTCACATCCAATTCCACATCTTTTGGCCGCTGACCAATCAAACGCGCTGGCACACCGCCCCATATCTCGAACGACCCTACCTCACCCCTGACCACGCTGCCTGCCGCGATGACGGCACCTTGCCCGATATGCGCGCCATCAAGAATAGTCGAGTTGGCGCCAATCCACACATCATCCTCAATCACCACGCCCCCTTTGCTGGGCATGAATCCTTGATGCCGCATGACCTCCTGCCGGGACAAAAAAGCATGATTAGTCGGGGCGATAGTGCAGCCCGGCGCGATCAACACGTAATTGCCGAGCGTGATGCCGTTGCCTGAGAAAAGCGTGCAATGGGGATTGATGTAGCAATGCTCCCCGATTTTTATGTCGCCTGAGCCACCAACGGCCTTGATGACCACGAAGTCATAGATTTGCGTGTGCGCGCCGATGGTAAACAACGAGCCCTTTACCGAAGGCTGAATCACCGCATTTTCACTGACATATGCGGTTGGATGAATCGTCAGACCATTATGCGGAACACTGATGCTATTGCTCTTGGCCTCCGACTTCATCAACACGCCTTGTCCGGTGGGCAGGCTTAGCACGGACAATCCGCGCTTTGCAGCAAACGCGTCAAAAGCATCACGCTGATCCCTGCACGCCTGCCATCCATAATCATCAAGTAGCATGACACCGCCATCAACCATCAGCGGCCAAAGGTACTCTGCGGCAGCCATTTCAGACTTTACGTTGTTCATGTCGATATGAACAAAGCAGAACTGTTTTGACTCGACTTGGTTAAAGGTTTCGGGAACAAGGCCGCGTATCGGATAAACGTTGGGAAACGCTTTGAAGGTCTGGACAACCGCCTGATAGCATTCGCTGTAGTAATCTTTGAAAAGCTCAAAATGCGCGCGCTCCCGCTCAGACAAGACCGAATTCGGAATCCCTTCATAAGGGTCAAGCAGATAAAAACGCTTTGCGCTAATTTGCTCTGAGCAGTAGGAAAGAATGGAGCGGGCGATGCCGCCGCGATTAACACCGCATTCGATCAAGTCACCTTCACGCTGCATCGCGCGTTCCGCGAACCAGCACGCAACATGCACACGCCAATGAATAGCCGCACCGCTCCAAGAACCTGTTGCTTCGCCCGCTGCATAAGCCGTCGCAAAACGCGGGTCGCTCAGCCACCCTGTATTGTGCGTAGTGGATAAGCCATCTTGGTTGTATGAATATTCACTCATGGGAAAAGCTTTTCCTTATCCGTTTAAATTACGGCCGCCCCATTAGCCAGTCAGAATTTTGTGAAAATTGAAGCATAAGCTGATCGAGGTGCTCATCCGGGCTGATGGTTTCCTGAACCTGCGAGAACTGACTGGCATAGCAAAAGGGGCTCGGCTTCTTTGTTGGCGAATCGACCGAAGGACGCACAACTGCGCTATGCCCTCCGCTTACTCTGAAAAGACTGTCCGCCGAACGCTCGGCGTATTGGTAGACAGACTCGGTTGTGTTCCCCAACACATTGATGATGGCTGGCATCTTGAAGGGGGCGTCCAGTATGCGGCAAATCGTCTCGGCGATAGAGCGGCTACTCACAAAGTTGCGCCTTTGCTCACCACTGCTACGGAGCGTGATTTGACCATGCCTATATGCCTCGAGAGGAAACGAAAAGGGGATCAAGCTCCATCGCCGAAAATGGCGCAGATCCGGCAAAGCCCCATATACGGCATTGGGGCGCAAAACGACCACCTGGCAATCTTCCCCTGAAAATACTTTTCTGAAAATCTGCTCCGTGCAGAAGTGCGCTATTGCGTAGTAAGACAAGGGATTGGGTGGCCGACTTTCGTCTATCGTGCCTTCTTGTTTTCCATAGACGTGGGAGCTGGAAATATAAATGGCAATCTTGGCACCCGCTTCCTTGGCACGTTGGGCAAGTCCCTCGGCACCAGCAAGGATTTTTGTCAAATTGCTGACGGCACCATCGGCAAAATCTTCATCAACAACGCCAGCGCAATGCACCAGTGCATCATTAGCCGGGAAGTTTTGGCAATTCTCCAAGTTTGATAGATCACAAAGGTAATCGGCTTTGGACAAATCTCGCCCTAACCGAATAAAATCGTGTGTTTTCCGACTAGCATAGACAGCAGAGCCAATTAGTCCAGATGCACCGGTCAACAAGATGCGCATAGCAGATTACCGGACGCGCTTCAAATAACCATCGAACGCCTCTGTAATCATCAACTTGTCACAGAGCTGCCGATCTATCTCAAATTCGTTATTGCCATTCAAGAAATCTCGCATAGCCGTCATTGGGTTATTGCCTACATCCCACGGGCGGGTTTCGGAGTAATAGCCCTTCGGAAAATACTCAATAAAAGTATCGGGCAGCACAAGGTAAGAACCGATACTGACTAAGGGCGCGTAAAGGTCAAGTTCAGCCGCGACGTGAGCGTGGGAGTGCAGCGAATCGAGAAAGACCATCACTCGCCTACGCCCAGCGGCGATTTCTCGTACTTGCGCCATCGTCTCGGCGGATGTGGACGAGCCTTCAATCATTTGGATGCGTTTTGCCATCGGATGATTGAGGATTTCTTTACGATTGTGCTCGCGAATGTCGATGTCAATGCCCAGCACCAAGCCATCGCCGCCATTTATCTCAAGCATGGATGCCGACAACATCAGGCTTCCGCCATGCGCGATGCCGGTTTCAATAATTAAATCGGGTTTGACCGCCCAAATAATCTCTTGAGTGGCCACGATGTCGCTTGGGTACTTGATGATTGGGCGACCCAGCCATGTGTAGTTGTATGAATATTTATATTTATCGGAAGCGACCATCCAGTCGAGCGACGCTTTTTTTAGGTCTTCATCAGCCGCCATGCGCTTAATATCACCGGCTCTCTCGTCCTTGAATTGCTGAATAGGATTCATGTCATTGCTCTCTACTAACATTCAAAATTGTTGAAAATATCCCGCTGCTGGGAAAATGTGGGGAGATGCCTGTCTTTGTCGGAAATCTCGGCGGGTACTGTGGTCGGCCAGTCTATTTTCAATTCCGGATCATTCCACAAAATTCCCGAATCGTTCTCCGCTGAATAGGGCTGGTCCACCTTGTAACTCAAGACCGCGCCATCCGATAAGGAGCAAAACCCATGCGCGATTCCTTTGGGAAGAAAAAGCCAAGCAGGTTCGTCGCCGTTCAAGACAATTTTGTCGTGCATTCGAAACGTGGGCGAATTGGGGCGGCAGTCGACAAATACGTCAAGCAAGGCGCCGACCAGCACGCGAACCAACTTGGCTTCGGTAAAGGGTGCTTTCTGGAAATGTAGGCCGCGAACGGTGTTTTTCTTGAGTGTGCCGGATTGGTTTTCTTGAACCCAGTTTTTGCGCAAGCCCGCTCGTTCAAATACGCCTGCGTCATAGGTTCTCATAAAATAACCACGAGAATCACGGCGCGGGGCAAGCACGATTTTTTTTACCCCATGGATTTTGAGATCGAATATATCCACTATCACTCCTGCGTTGCCTGCTGAGCCGCCGTGTATTGGCCAATTTGCATCAGAGAACGTACTTGCATATCCGCGCCCTCGCGCCAAGCCAAATGCCAGTCAACGGTATGCACCAACGCTTCATCAAGCGTCCAGCGTGGATGCCAATTCAGACGTTGTTTGGCTTTGTTGCTATTCAGTTTGAGAATCCCGGCCTCGTGCTGTTGCGGCGCTTTTTCTTGGTGCCAGTTAGTGCCGGGAACGAGGGCGCAGAGACGATCTGCAATCCATTCGACCGAGCGAGCATCTGCGTCTTCCGAACCAAAATTCCAAGCCTCGGCATACGCGTTGTTTTCGGTATAGAGCTTTTCCGCCAGTTGCAGGTAGCCCGATAAGGGTTCGAGCACATGCTGCCACGGGCGAACGGCGTGAGGGTAACGAACGACAAGCGGCTTACCGGCATCAATGGCGCGCAAAAAATCTGGCACAAGACGATCGGTCGACCAGTCGCCGCCACCGATGACATTGCCAGCGCGAGCGCTAGCTAATGCGATATTTTGCGCCGCAAAAAAAGACCGGCGATAAGCGGATGTCACGAGTTCTGAACAGGCTTTGCTGCTTGAATATGGGTCGTATCCGCCTAGTGCTTCGTCCTCTGCGTAGGGTTCGTTTTTCTCCCGATTCTCATAACATTTGTCGGTCGTGATATTCAGCACCGCACGAACTGTGGGCGTTTGACGCACGGCCTCAAAGAGATTCACCACACCCATTACATTGACTGCGTAAGT
Organism: Paraburkholderia azotifigens; assembly: GCF_007995085.1. Lineage (GTDB taxonomy): Bacteria > Pseudomonadota > Gammaproteobacteria > Burkholderiales > Burkholderiaceae > Paraburkholderia > Paraburkholderia azotifigens. The sequence goes on along the minus strand of NZ_VOQS01000001.1, from coordinate 2,612,194 downwards.
TTCAGCGGGTTCTGCGTAGGAATAGCGCACGAGCGGCCGGGCGGCAAGGTGCAAAACAATATCGGGCGATGCCGCCTGCAACGCAAGGCGCAATGCGTGGGCATCACGAATGTCGGCAATCGTGCTGCAGGCCAATCGGTCAGCCAACTTGGTCACTTCATAAAAACTTGGTGTGGTGGCGGCGGCTAGCGCATAGCCATGAACCTCTGCTCCCATTTCGCTTAACCACAACGCCAGCCAGCCGCCTTTAAAGCCGGTATGTCCGGTTAAAAAAACGCGGCGGCCAGACCAGAAAGACTCATTCAAGACCATGTTTTCCACGGCGCTTTGCCTGATGCCCACAAGTCTTCTAGCATGTTTTTTTCTCTCAGCGTGTCCATCGGCTGCCAGAATCCTTGATGTTCGAACGCCATCAGTTCGCTTTCCGCGGCAAGCCTTGTTAATGGCTCACCTTCCCAACTGGAGGCATCATTTTCAATGTAGTCGATGCAGCGCGGCGATAAGATAAAAAAGCCGCCGTTGATAAGGCCACCGTCGCCGCGAGGTTTTTCGTGAAAACCAGCCACGCTCTCGCCTTCCATTGCCAATGCCCCATATCGCCCCGGTGGTTGTACGGCCGCGATGGTTGCCAGTTTGCCGTGTTGCTGGTGAAAGGCAATTTCTTGGGTAATGTCGATGTCAGCAATACCGTCACCATAGGTAAAGCAAAAATCGCCGTCCTGTACGTAGTCGCGTACTCGCTTGAGGCGTCCGCCGGTCATCGTGACTTCGCCCGTATCGACCAGCGTCACTCGCCAAGGTTCGGCATGACGATGGTGCACTTGCATGGCGTTGTTGGCCATGTCAAAAGTGACATCAGACATATGCAAAAAATAGTTGGCGAAGTACTCCTTAATCATGTAACCCCGGTAGCCGCAGCAGATCACAAAGTCGTGAATGCCGTGGCTGGAGTAGACCTTCATGATGTGCCACAACATCGGCTTGCCGCCGATCTCGATCATGGGCTTGGGGCGCAGATTGGTTTCTTCGGAAATCCGTGTACCCAATCCGCCTGCGAGGATGACTGCTTTCATAACGATAAGATTTGTTCAGGCCTTGTTGAGGAACGCCTGTGCGTTGCGTCGTGCGTCGAGCAGACGGTGGCGGAAGTAACGCACGCGCGAATCGCCTGCGGCAGCGGCAATCGGCGCCAGCAAGGCGTCGGGCGTGTCGTCGCCGACGAGAATTTCGATGTCCTCGAAAGTCTCGCGTTGCGCGCTGATCAGTGCGCGGCCAAGATAGTCGGCTCTGCGCGCCGGGATCAGGATGCTGACAGTTGCCATGAAAACGGAGTTGTCCTCGTTTGACCTACTGAGCGACTGGTCGGCACGATGAAAGAAACCTCTCCGACGCACCTGAGGCCGACCATTACGTGCCATGAAGCTTAAAGGCGGGGCAGGGCCGGCAATTATCCGAACAGCGCTTGCTTTTGGCGTCATTTTGAAAGATACGGACGAACGTCACGTCCGGGGGCAAAGCAGCCAAGACCAGCAATAGCGCCGAAATCCGCGTCTGTTTGGCCGATTGAAGGTCGCTGAGCAGCGCTAAGCTCACTTGCCGGCAACAGCAGGATCGGACACGCGTGCAGAATCGCCGCAACTTCAGTCCAGGCTTACTTCCTGTCAACACGCACTCACCTTTCCTCAGTTGGGGTGCGGACAAAATCCTAGACTACCTGGAGATAGTGCATGTACTCGTACGAAGATCGCGTTAAAGTGGTTCGGCTGTATCTGAAGTTGGGTAAGCGCATCAGGGCGAGAAGAATTCCCTGAAAGCCTGGCATCGTGAATACGAACAGTCTCATGATTCACGAACCGATTATGTTCGTTCCACGCAGAGGTATTCGGCCGAACAGAAACAGGCAACCGTCGATCATTATCTGAGCCATGATCGGTGCGCCGCTGCGACCCTCAGGGCTTTGGGTTATCCAAGTCGCGGGACGTTTGCGGTCTGGATCGAGGAGCTGTCCCCCCGTATTGGAAAACGCATTGTCGGCAGAGCGGCTGGCAGCGTTCCGAAACGCGGGAGGCCAGGCAGGCGGCAGTCATCGAACTGTGTACCAGAGAGGAGAGCGCACGCGTGATTGCCAAGAAAGCTGGCGTGAGCAGGCCGATGTTATATAACTGGAAGAACCAGCTACTCGGTCCGGAGGTCCCAGCATCCATGAAACGCCACAAGAAGCCAGCACCGGACCATGAGCGTGCGGAGCTGGAGCAGCAGGTTGAGTCGCTTCGACGGGACATCCGTGTTAGCGCCGATGCGAAACTGATTCTCACGAAAGAAAAGCAACTGATGAGCGCGACCGCACCCTCGTTTGCACTTCCGGTGCTTCGCATCGAAGCATCAACTGTCAGTCGAGGTATCGTGCGATCAGACTTGAGTCGAGCTTCCGGAAAAATTCCGCCCTGTAGCGTTCAATCAAGCGCTCATACGATGCGGATATTTGCGGTGTGCCACCCGCCTTTCCATCTGCCAGCGTGTACTTCTCGTCGACCGTCAACGTGCGCGCGACCTTGCCGCCCTTCTCCACTTCGAATTCGACCCGGACATGCATCACGTACGTCCGATCGCCACCAAGAGCAAATATTGCAACTATGGGTGCACGGTCGGCGACAGTTTCGAGGAAGTATGCGTCAGCCGTTACAAGGCGCACGATAAGGCGCTGGTCGCTGTGTGATGAATGCGTCGTGGCGTTGTTGACGTAGGCTGCCAGATCGCTAGCGACCGTATCAGCCGTGTGCGCTTTAATCGGGATAGCCTCTGTCTTGAACGCGCTGCGTTCAATGTCGTTCGGGGGCGGCGCGCTGTTCTCGAATGTGAAGCCCGATAGGCTGGGCTTCGGCTCAGATACGGCGATGGACCGAACTAGGTAGTCGGACTTCGAAAGGTCAATTGGAGGAAGTTCACCCATTCCACACGCGCTCAGCACCAAGCACAGTGGTAAGCAGGCCACGAGCACTCCGTTCATGATCTTGGTCGTCATATCTAATTTATTGTCGGTCGTTCGGGTGCTGCGTATGCATGCGCAGCCGTTGCGATACGGATTGTAACGTCTGTATTTAAAAATGACTAAAGTGCTCATTTTGAAGCGCAACGTGCGTGGACGCGGTATGACAGGAAGGCGATTCTCAAGGGATGAAGAAGCCTCCACCCCCATCCCTCAGACAAGTCTTTGCCGCTAACCTCAGAGGTCTTCGCCGTGTGAAAGATATGTCGCAAGAAGAGCTAGCGGGGCGCGCCGACCTGAGTCGAACCTACGTCAGCTCAGTGGAGCGAGGAGAAAGGAATGTTTCGATTGATAGCATTGAGAAGCTCGCGGGCGCGCTGGAGATACAGCCAATGACGTTGATGGACCCTGCGATACTTCAGCGAATGCGAGACGAGATAGGCGACTGAGACTCAAGCTCGGATGTTTCCGCTGGAGAAGCTGATTGCCAATTTGCAGCGGGTTGCAAAATCAACGTCACCGGTTGGGGAATCCCGTGCGTCTAGATGGTTTGGCAGATCAGCGGGCGACGACAACATGCGCGCGCGCCGCCGCCAGAATATCGAGCGGTGCGGCACGGAAAAGGGAGGTATGTGAAACCGCGTTTCCGTACGGAGCGGATTATCCCCGCTGCAATCCGCTCTAAGCACCTGATATCTATGATATTTTTTGGCGCGCCCGGCTGGGATCGAACCAGCAACCCCTGCCTTCGGAGGGCAGTACTCTATCCATTGAGCTACGGGCGCATGCGGCAAAGATTCGGCAAAAAGCGCTGCAAAATCACACGGTTGATGCGAAATGCGGCGCCAAAGCGAGACCGAGAGCATACCCGGTTTCGGGCTGTCCGTCCACCGCGCACCCCGCGATACAAGGCGCTGCACGCCCTCGGACGCTTCCGCAATCGGCTTAAACGCCCGATCCACCACGCAACATAAACGACCCAAAGTCTGAAAATGTTCGCGTAAACGCCTACTGAACACCTTCCGGGCCTGCTCGCCGACGCCGAAACCTTCCGTCTATAATCGCTCGTGGCTGATCAAGAACAAGGTTGTTGCCGTCGCGCTGTACCGCTCACAATACCCACGGGAGACGAGACAAGCATGAGCGAAGCACCACACGGAGCCCCGATCAAGACCCCCGGACAGCTGATTGCGGCAGTCATCGCCGGTTTTGCTGTCCCCATCATCATCATCGTTTTGCTGGCCTATTACGTCGACAACGCGACCCGCACGGGCGCGGGCACCGACGGTTTGTCCGACGCCGCCACCGACGCCCGCACCGCCCCGCTCGCCAAAGTCGAAATTCGCGACGCCAACGCGCCGCGCGTCTACAAGACGGGCGAGGAAGTCTACAAGGCGGTTTGCTCCGCGTGTCATGCGTCGGGCGCGGCAGGCGCGCCGAAATTCACCAATACGGGTGACTGGGCGCCGCGCATCGCGCAAGGTTTCGATACGCTGTGGCACAACGCGCTGACGGGCAAGGGCGCGATGCCCGCGCGCGGCGGCACGAGTCCGGACGACTACAGCGACTACGAAATCGGTCTCGCCGTCGCCTACATGGCGAACAACGCAGGCGCGAAATTCGAAGATCCGCCGAAGCCGGTGCCGGGTCAGCCGGCTGCGGGTCCGGCGGCAGCTTCAGGCGCGGCTGCGGCGTCGGGCGCCGAGGCAGCGTCGGGGGCTGCACCGGCTTCGGGTGCCTCGGGCGCTGCTGGCGCTTCCGATGCAGCAGGCGCACAAGCCGCCGCCGCAATGGCCGCCATGGCCAGCGTGCCGCAAAGCGCAGCGCCCGCGTCGGGCGCCACGCAGAGCGCGGATGCATCGCAGGCAGGCAAGGCGCTGTATCAGCAGGTCTGCCAGGCCTGTCACGCGGCAGGCGTGCTGAACGCGCCGAAGTTCGGCGACAAGGAAGCCTGGGCGGCGCGCCTGAAAGACCCGATCGACACGATCTACAACTACGCGCTGCACGGCAAGGGCGCGATGCCGCCGAAGGGCGGATCGAACGCACCGGACGCCGACGTGAAGGCCGCCGTCGATTACATGATCAGCGCGGCAAAATAAGCAGCGCGCATCGTCCGGCAGCGCCAAAAAAATCCCCGCTTTGAAGCGGGGATTTTTTATGCGTTACGCAACGTAAGCGCATCAAGCCTTCTGCAACAGCGCCTTCAGACTCGCGAGCCGATCCTTCGGCGACATCGGCGCTTCTTCAGTCGTCGGCGGCGGCGCTTCGTCGAGTCCCATTTCGGGGATAAAGCGCGACGGCTCGCACACCACGGTCTCGCGCGCCCGCTTGCGCTTCTTGCACCAGTTCAGATGCAGGCTGCGCTGCGCACGCGTGATCGCGACGTACATCAGCCGACGCTCTTCCTCGATGCGTTCGTCGTCGATCGGGCCATCGTCTTCAGAGCCGCCGCGATGCGGCATGATGCCTTCCTCGACGCCGACCAGGAACACGTGCGGGTATTCGAGTCCCTTCGACGCGTGCACCGTGGACAGCCGCACGGCATCGGGATCTTCATCCTTGCCTTCGAGCATCGACATCAGCGCGACGGTCTGAATCAATCCGAGCAGATTTTTGCCGGTATCGGCAAGACCGTCGGCGTTGTCGTAGCCCGTCTGTTCAGTGCCCGCTTCCGGCTCAGGCTTCGTGCCCTTGCGCTTGAGCCATTCGAGAAATTCAAGCACGTTCTGCCATTTCGCCTGAGCCTGGCGTTCGTCGAATGCGTCGTACAGGTAGGCTTCGTAGTGGATCGCCTCCATCATGTCATTCAGTACGGAGGTTGCCGCATCCTTGTCCGCACGATCCCGAAGCCGCTGCATGAAATCGCAGAATACGCGCAGCGGCTCGACCTGGCGCGCCGACAGCCGCGCCTCGATGCCGCCCATATACACCGCCTCGAACAGCGACACCTTCGCCTGTCCCGCGAACGCGCCCAGCGCTTCGAGCGTCGTATTGCCGACGCCGCGACGCGGCGTCGTGATCGCGCGGATGAACGCAGGATCGTCGTCCGCGTTCGCGATCAGGCGCAGATACGCGCAGATGTCCTTGATCTCGGCCTTGTCGAAAAACGACTGACCGCCCGACAGCACGTACGGAATCCGCTCGCGGCGCAGCACCTGTTCGAAGATGCGCGCCTGGAAATTGCCGCGATACAGGATCGCGTAATCGCGGAACTGCGCGCGCCGCTCGAACTTGTGCGCCGACAGCCGGAATACGACCGACTCCGCCTCGTGCTCTTCGTCGTTGCAGCCGGTGACGGTGATCGAGTCGCCCATGCCGTGCTCGGACCACAGCTTTTTCTCGAACAGTTTCGGGTTGTTCGCGATCACGTTGTTCGCAGCCGTGAGAATGCGCACCGTCGAGCGATAGTTCTGCTCGAGCTTGATCACGTGCAGCTTCGGAAAATCCTTGCTCAGCTGCGCGAGGTTTTCGAGCGTCGCGCCGCGCCAGCCGTAGATCGCCTGATCGTCGTCGCCCACAGCCGTGAATGCGGCGCGCGGGCCTGCCAGCAGCTTCACCAGTTCGTACTGGCACGCGTTGGTGTCCTGATACTCGTCGATCAGCAGATAGCGCAGCTTGTTCTGCCAGCGGTCTCGCACCTGCTCGTTCTGCTTGAAAAGCTCGGCGGGCAGGCGGATCAGATCGTCGAAATCGACGGCCTGGTAGGCGTGCAGCGTTGCGACATAGTTGCGGTAGACGATGGCCGCCTGATGCTCGTCTTCGTTCGACGCAATCCGCATCGCCTCGTCCGGCATGATCAGGCCGTTCTTCCAGAGCGAAATGATCGTCTGGATCTTGCGGATGAAGCCCTTATCCGTCGAGCCGACCTGTTCCTGGATCATGCCGAAGCAGTCGTCGGAATCCATGATCGAGAACTGCGGCTTCAGACCGACGTGCTCCGCTTCCTGACGCAGAATCTGCACGCCGAGCGAGTGGAACGTGCACACCGTCAGCTGGTTGACGGGCACCTTGCGGCCTTCCTTGCCGGGCGCCGTGAGCGTCTTGCCTTCGAGCAGCTTGCCGACGCGCTCGCGCATTTCGGCTGCGGCTTTGTTCGTGAAGGTGACGGCGGCGATATGGCGCGGCTCGAAGCCTTTGTTTTCGATCAGGTGCGCGATCTTCTGCGTGATCACGCGCGTCTTGCCGCTGCCCGCGCCCGCGAGCACGAGGCAGGGACCGTCGAGATAGCGCACCGCTTCGCTTTGGGCGGAATTCAGGCCTGCGGACATCGTGTGTGGATGAGTAATCGATTGAGGGCGCGATGCACGAGGAACGGCCCGAGAACATGCAGCGAAACGGCGCGGGCGGCGCAGCGCGGCGGGCGGCGGCGCGGCACTCGCCGAACTGTCCGCCCATGCGCGCCGGTGCGCCACGCAATTGATTCCATGCGCTTTTTGCCGTTCGCGTGAGAGCCGCGATGTTAACACGAATGCCCTCGCCGATGCCCCGGCTTATGCTGTCCGGCCAATGTAAATCCCGGCGCGCGCCAGCGGGTGCGCCACGGAGCGCAGCGCGGCCATGCCACAATTGCAGCGTTGCGCGCCGCCCCTGCGGCGCGCCGCTTTTGCAGGGAACACGCATGTCTTCATCGCTGAAAATTGGCTTGATGGGCTACGGCTTTGCCGGTGCCACCTTTCATGCGCCGGTGATCGCGCACTGCGGACGCGCCAGCGTCGCGGCGATCGCCACGGGACAGCCGGACAAGGCACGCGCCGATTATCCGGATGCGGAGATCGTCGCCGATATCGACGCGCTGCTCGCGCTGCCGGAGATCGAATGCGTCGTGATCGCGACACCCAACGACACGCACTTCGACCTCGCGCGCCGCACGCTCGAAGCGGGCAAGCACGTCGTCGTCGACAAGCCCGTCACGCTGTCGGCCGCCGATGCGCGCACGCTCGCCGATCTCGCGCAAAGCAAAAGCCTGTTGTTCGCGCCGTTCCACAACCGCCGCTGGGACGGCGATTTCATGACCGTGCGCGATCTGATTGCGAGCGGCGAGCTGGGCCGCCTCACGCATTTCGAATCGCATTTCGACCGCTTTCGGCCGGGCATCCGGCAGCGCTGGCGCGAAGAGGCGTCGCGCGGCGGCGGCCTGCTGTTCGACCTCGGGCCGCATCTGATCGATCAGGCGCTGACGCTGTTCGGCGCGCCCGAAACGGTCTATGCGACGGTGAAGGCGTATCGCGACAACGCGAGCGCGCCCGACTACGTGCATCTGCTGCTGGGTTACGCGACTCACGAAGTCGTGCTGCACGCGAGCGCGCTGACGGCGCTGGTCGCGCCGCGCTACACGATTCACGGCACACGCGGGAGCTACGTGAAATACGGTCTGGATACACAGGAAGACCAGCTGAAAGCGGGCTTGCGTCCGGGCGATGCCGGTTTCGGCGGCGGCAACGAGGCGGGCACGCTGCGCGTACTGGAAGGTGAACAGGAAGTGCAGCGCGAACTGCCGACACGCGACGGCGCGTATGTGGACTTCTATCGCGCGCTGGCGGCGTCGATTCACGACGGCGCACCGTTCCCGATCAGCACGCAGGACGCCGTCGATGTGATGGCGATCATCGAACTGGCGAATCGCAGCGAGAAGGAAGGCGTGCGTTTGCCGTTCAGGCGCGGCGCGTGACGAGCGGATAAGATTCCGTCTTCGTGTTGATCCCGGCTGGTTTTCGCTCCAGCTTTCAATGCACCTTCATCGGGTTCGGCGGGGCGCGAAACGTTGTCCACCGCCGATCCCATTCGCAACCGGCGGTCGCGGGCCGGGCCCGCGCGATGTCATCGCGGGCCGCCCGTCGTCCGTTGGTTGCCTGTCGGAACATTGCCCGTCAAAAGGAAAACATCTATGCAACGTATCGTTCGCGCGCTTGGCTGTTGTGCGCTGGTTTCGTCGCTGGCCGCGTGCGTGGTCTCACCGTCAAAGCAGATCGCCGAATCGCGTCCCGCGTCCAGTCCGCATGAAATGGCCGTGCAGCGCCTCGAACAGGTCGATGGCCGTATCGACAACATGGGACGCCACATCGACGCCCGCGTGAATCAGGGCCACTATCCGCCGCCCGAAGGTGCCGCGTTGCATCGCCGACTCGACACGATCCGCCAGGAATCGCGCGACATGGCCGCGCAGCACGGCGGCGGCCTGACGGGCGACGAACAGCGCGTGCTGAATCAGGAACTGGATACGGCGTCGGCGGCCATCAACCGCTAACGCGGCGCCGTCATCGACGCGACGACGCGCTCGCGCAACTGCGACCACACGGTCATGTACTCGGCGCGGCCGCTGCCGACAGCGGCGCGCTTCAGCGCGTCGAGCATCACGAGTTCCTGCGCGGCCTGCGCAGCGCCCGGATAGACGAGCGGCAACTGCAGCGGATTGAACGATGCGAACTGCCAGTGCTTTTCCGTCGCGAGGATCAGCGAAACCAGCCGCTCGATCAGGAATGTCTTGACGGGCGTATCGCCCTGCGCGTGACGCGCGGCTCCATTGAGCGCGAAGGCGAGCGGCGTGCCGTTCGCCTCGGCGATCGCGAAGATGGTCTCCGCGAGTCTAAGCCAATGCCGCCAGAAGCGCGGTTTCGCGACGAAGTAGTTGCAATACACGCTGTTCGACGAATCCATGATCAGCGTGCTCAGTTCGACATCCGGCTTGATCAGGCGCACCACTTCCTCGAACGGTCCCCACGCGTTCGGATGTCCCTGCGCGCCTTGTAGGAATACGTTCGTAAACAGCGCGCCTGCATCGAAAAACGGCGAGAACGACACGATATCCGTCGATTCCGGCACCGTGGCGAGGAACGCATGGACGTCGCTCGCTTCCAGATTGGTTTTGGCCGCGAACTTCGGCGACAGGAAGCCGTAGAACGCCGCGTCGTCCAGTGTGTTGTTGAGCAGGAAGTTGCGGATCGGCCAGTATTCGCGCCAGTCCGGCCGCTGACCGACGTTGTCGAGCGGAATGAAGCCTTTGTCCAGCGTGCTGCGGGTCTGGTCCGAATAGAAGATCTGATAGATATGCGCGTTGACCATCGGCTGGAATCGGGTTTTTGAGTGGATATGCGACGGCCGCATTTCGCCGTGTTGCAAGTATCGGCGGCATGCGCGCAATGCAATTGCCCAATCAGCTGATAAATCCGGCACCAGTTCGCTCGATCGACGCACGCTTTTTTTGACCGCAAAGCCGCGCGCGGCGCGCCCAACGGATGCCCGCCGCCCCGATTTGACAAGCCTCCGGGCCTCGCGTACATTCGCCGCACGCGTCGGGAGAGCGCGCCGTTTGCTGTCGTCCGTAGTGCACAGCACGCAGCGCCGCCGAAGGGGCACACCCGCAAACTCTCAGGCAAAAGGACCGAACGCGTCGAAAAACCCGCTCTTCTTCCGGTCATCATGACCTCGTTCGATCGAGCGCCCGTTTTTCGCACTCTGGAGAGCGGCAGTAGCGCACGTGCACGAATGCACGCGCAGGCTGCCCACCGAAGGGGCGCGCGCCTCGTCCGCCAGCACTCGCTGACGGCGGCGCAATCTCTCAGGTATCGAGGACAGAGGGGGCATGCAGTTATCGCTCGTTGGCCCGAAATGGGATCGCGAGGGGTTTCGCCGCATGGCCTTTCCTGTTTAGCGATGCCCGAGGCCCCGATGACCGAACTCAAACACACCCCGCTCCACGCCACGCACCGCGCGCTCAATGCCCGCATGGTCGATTTCGGCGGCTGGGACATGCCCGTCAACTACGGCTCGCAGATCGAAGAGCATCGCGCCGTGCGTACGGACGCCGGCATGTTCGACGTGTCCCACATGTGCGTCGTGGACTTTACGGGCGAGCGCGTGCGCGCTTTCTTCGAGCGCGCGCTGGCCAACAACGTCGGCAAGCTGCAGACGCCGGGCAAGGCGCTCTACTCCTGTCTTCTGAATCCGCAAGGCGGCGTGATCGACGATCTGATCGTCTATTACTTCGGCGAAGACCATTTCCGCGTCGTCGTGAATGCGGGCACGGCCGAGAAAGACGTCGCGTGGTTCAACAGGCTCAACGACGAAGAAGGCTTCGGCCTCACCATCCAGCCGCGCCGCGACTACGCGATCGTCGCCGTGCAAGGCCCGAACGCGCGTGAAAAAGTCTGGGCCACCGTGCCCCATGCACGCGCCGCCAGCGAAGCGCTCAAGCCCTTCAACGCGGCGCGCGTCGCCGATACGCCGTTCGGCGAGCTGACCGTCGCGCGCACCGGCTACACGGGCGAAGACGGCTTCGAAATCATCGTTCCCGCCGCTCACGTCGAAGCGCTATGGAACGCACTGCAGGCACAGGGCGTGCGCCCCGCCGGCCTCGGCGCACGCGACACGCTGCGTCTCGAAGCAGGCATGAACCTGTACGGCCAGGACATGGACGACGGCGTGTCGCCGCTCGACGCCGGTCTCGCCTGGACGGTCGACCTGTCCGCGCCGCGCGATTTCATCGGCCGCGCGAAGCTCGAAGCGGACGGTTCGCAGCAGTCGTTCGTCGGCCTGATCCTGCACAAGGACAACGGCAAGGCGGCAGGCGTGCTGCGCGCGCATCAGAAAGTCGCGACGCCGCAGGGCGACGGCGAAATCACGAGCGGCACGTTCTCGCCGACCATGCAGGAATCGATCGCCTTTGCGCGCGTGCCGAAGGGCGTGCAGCCGGGCGACGTGGTGCACGTCCAGATACGTGACAAGGCACTTCCCGCCAGCGTGGTTAAACTGCCATTCGTGCGCAACGGCAAAGTGCTCGTCGGCTGATCGGTCACACGATGAACGTCACGAGACAGACACCGGACAGACACCAGACGGACACGAAGCGTCGCGTGCGTCCCACCATTTAAATCAACCGAATTACCGCATAGGAGCATCCGATGAGCATCCCGGCCGATCTGAAATACACCGAATCGCACGAATGGGTCCGCACGGAAGCAGACGGCACGCTGACGGTCGGCATCACCGACCACGCGCAGGAAGCGCTCGGCGACATCGTCTTCTTCGAAGTGCAGCAACTGAACCAGACCGTGTCGGCAGGCGACACCGTCGCCGTCATCGAATCGGTGAAGGCCGCTTCGGATATTTACGCCCCTGTTTCGGGCGAGATCATCGAAGCCAACCAGAACGTCGCCGATACGCCCGACGCCGTCAACAGCGCGCCGTACGACAACTGGCTGTTCAAGATCAAGCCGGCTGCGGGCGCATCGCAGGAACGCCTGATGGACGCCGCCGCATACGGCAAATCGATCGGCGAATAAGTCACTTACTCACGATGGGCGCGGCGCCTTCGAAGTGGAGCGCCGCGCCGGCAGGAACACTCAATGAAGCTCGAACACCCGGATCGTCTGATGAACCGCACTCCCCTCTCGCTCGCCGCGCTCGAAGTGCACGACGCCTTCGCTGAACGGCATATCGGCCCGGATGGCGCCGATCAGCAGTCGATGCTCGAAGCCCTCGGTTTCGCATCGCGCGCCGCGTTGATGGACGCGGTGATTCCGAAGTCGATCCGCCGCCAGGACGCGCTGCCGCTCGGCCCCTTCGGCCAGCCGAAGAGCGAAGCCGAAGCGCTCGCCGCGCTGCGCGAACTCGCGGACAAGAACCAGGTGTTCCGCTCGTACATCGGTCAGGGCTACTACAACGCGCACACGCCGACGGTGATCCTGCGCAACGTGCTCGAAAATCCGGCGTGGTACACGGCGTACACGCCGTATCAGCCGGAAATCTCGCAAGGCCGTCTGGAAGCGCTGCTGAACTATCAGCAGATGATCGTCGACCTGACGGGCCTCGCGATCTCGAATGCTTCGCTGCTCGACGAAGCGACGGCCGCCGCCGAAGCGATGACGCTGCTGCAACGCGTCGGCAAGCCGAAGTCGAACATTTTCTATGTGGCAGACGACGTGCTGCCGCAAACCATCGAAGTCGTGAAGACGCGCGCGACGCCCGTCGGCATCGAAGTGAAAGTCGGCCCGGCCGCGCAAGCCGCGACGTCGAATGCGTTCGGTGTGCTGCTGCAATATCCGGGCGTGAACGGCGACGTGCGCGACTACCGCGCACTCGCTGATGCAATCCACGCAGCGGGCGGCCACGTGGTCGCGGCCGCCGATCTGCTGGCGCTGACCGTGCTCACGCCGCCGGGCGAATGGGGCGCAGACGTCGCAGTCGGCAACTCGCAGCGCTTCGGCGTGCCCGTCGGCTTCGGCGGCCCGCACGCTGCGTATCTCGCCGTGCGCGACGAGTTCAAGCGCCAGATGCCGGGACGTCTCGTCGGCGTGACCGTCGATGCGCAAGGCAATTCTGCGCTGCGTCTCGCGCTGCAAACGCGCGAGCAGCACATCCGCCGTGAAAAGGCGACGTCGAACGTGTGTACCGCGCAGGCGCTCCTCGCGATCATGGCCAGCATGTATGCCGTCTATCACGGCCCGCGCGGCCTCAAGACGATCGCGCAGCGCGTGAACCGCATCGCCGCGCTGCTCGCGGAAGGCGCGAAGCAACTGGGCTACACGCTCGTCAACGAATCGTTCTTCGACACGCTCACGTTCGAAACGGGCCCGCGTACGCAAGCGCTGCACGACGCCGCCACCGCACGACGCATCAACCTGCGCCGTGTGAGCGACACGCGCGTTGGCATTTCGCTCGACGAAACCACGACGCGTGCCGATCTCGCCGATCTGCTCGCCGCTTTCGCGCAGGCTGCGTTCGTCGACGCCGTGCCGCAAATCGACGAACTCGATGCGAAGCTCGGCCAGTCGAACACGTTCCCCGCGACGCTCGAACGCGAAAGCGCGTATCTGACGCATCACGTGTTCAACCGTCATCATTCGGAAACGGAAATGCTGCGCTATCTGCGCAGCCTGTCGGACAAGGATCTCGCGCTCGACCGCTCGATGATTCCCCTCGGCTCGTGCACGATGAAGCTGAACGCGACGTCGGAAATGCTGCCCGTCACGTGGCCCGAGTTCGGCCAGATTCACCCGTTCGCGCCCGCCGAACAAACCGTCGGCTACCGCGAAATGATCGATCAGCTCGAACAGATGCTGGTCGCCGCAACGGGCTACGCCGCTGTTTCGCTGCAACCGAACGCGGGCTCGCAAGGCGAGTACGCGGGTCTCTTGATCATTCACGCGTATCACGAGTCGCGCGGCGAAGGTCATCGCAATGTCTGCCTGATTCCCGCTTCGGCGCACGGGACGAACCCGGCGTCGGCGCAGATGGCGGGCATGCAGGTCGTCGTCGTCGCGTGCGATGCGCAAGGCAACATCGATCTCGAAGACCTGAAGAAGAAGGCCGAGCAGCACTCGGACAAGCTCGCGGCGATCATGATCACGTATCCGTCGACGCACGGCGTGTTCGAGCAGAACGTCCGCGAAGTCTGCGAGATCGTGCACGCGCACGGCGGCCAGGTGTACGTGGACGGCGCGAACATGAACGCGATGGTCGGTCTCGCGGCGCCCGGCCAGTTCGGCGGCGACGTCTCGCACCTGAACCTGCACAAGACGTTCTGCATTCCGCACGGCGGCGGCGGACCGGGCGTCGGCCCTGTCGCTGTCGGCGCGCATCTGGCGAAATTCCTGCCCAATCAAACCTCGACGGGTTACGAGCGCGACGCGAACGGCATCGGCGCCGTCTCCGGTGCGCCGTACGGCTCGGCGTCGATCCTGCCGATCTCGTGGATGTATATCGCGATGATGGGCGCGAAGAACCTGACGGCCGCGACGGAAACCGCGATCCTCAACGCGAACTACGTCGCGAACAAGCTCGCACCGCATTACCCGGTGCTGTACTCGGGCCCGGGCGGACTCGTCGCGCACGAGTGCATTCTCGATCTGCGTCCCATCAAGGAAACGAGCGGCATCTCCGTCGACGATGTCGCGAAACGCCTGATGGACTACGGCTTCCACGCGCCGACGATGAGTTTCCCGGTGCCGGGCACGCTGATGGTCGAGCCGACCGAATCCGAATCGAAGGAAGAGCTGGATCGTTTCATCGAAGCGATGATCGCGATCCGCAACGAGATTCGCGACGTCGAGGAAGGCCGCAGCGATCGCGAAGACAATCCGCTGAAGCACGCGCCGCACACGGCGGCCGTCGTCGTCGCGAACGAGTGGAAGCATGGCTATGCGCGTGAAACGGCGGCGTATCCGCTGCCGACGCTGGTCGCGAAGAAGTACTGGCCGCCCGTCGGCCGCGCGGACAACGTGTATGGCGACCGCAACCTGTTCTGCTCGTGCGTGCCCGTGGCCGATTACGAGTAAGGCCGAAGTGCTGAAGTAGTGCGAACCGCGCGCAGCTCGAGCGAGAGCCGCGCGCGGTTCTGCCCGCGGTCCTGTTGCTCGGCGCGTCAAACCGTTACCATCTCACACCGAATCAGCCCAACGAAGGAGTTTCGCATGGTGCGACAGGTGCGAATGATGCAACCCCCGACACACCGTACGCGTGCGCCGCAACACCCCTCTCCCGCTTTTCCGCTGGCCGCGCTGTTGATGGCGGCCGTCGCGTTCTGCGCGCAATCCGCCCATGCCGCGATGAATCTCTGCGCCGCGCCCGCGCTGCAAACCAGCGAACGCACCAACGCCGATCCCGGCGTCAGGGCATTGGTGAGCAACGTGCAGGCGCATCTGAGCGAGCCGGCGCATGCGGTGCGCCGGTTGCATACGGAAGGCACGCTGCCGCACGAAGGCATTTACGACGACAGCAAGGACGCGGAAAAAGATCTCGACCTGTTGCGCGACGCCGCGCTCGCATGGCGCGCGACCAGCGACGACCGTTATCTGAAGCTCGTCGACCGGCTGCTGTACGCGTGGGTCACGACTTACGAACCGTCGTTCAACCCCATCGACGAAACGCCGTTCGAAGGGTTGATCCTCGCGTACGACATGACGGCGAGCGCGCTGCCCGTGAAGACCCGCAACGCGACGATGGCGTTTCTGACGAAACTCGCGAACGGCTACATCGCGCAGATCGATGCGCAAAAGCGGCCGCTCACGGGCACATTCCGCAACAACTGGCAGAGTCATCGCGTGAAGCTGATCGCGATGGCGGCGTTCACGCTCGATAACCGCAAGATGATCGAAGCGGCGCAGCGTCTGTACGTCGAGCATGTCAACGACAACATCGCGCCCGACGGCACGACTGTCGATTTCAGCGAACGCGATGCGCTGCACTACGTGACGTACGATCTGCAGCCGCTCGTGACAGCCGCGCTCGCGGCGCGCCGCCACAACCGCAACTGGCTCAACGAGCGCGCGCCGGGCGGCGCGACGCTCGCCGCCGCATTGAACTGGCTGACGCCATATGCGACGGGCGCGAAAACGCACGAAGAATTCGTGCATTCGAGCGTGCCGTTCGATGCCAAACGCCGCGAAGCCGGTTTGCCTGGCTATAGTGGACAGTGGGATCCGAAGAACGCGGCCGAGTTGTATCACCTCGCCGCACGGCTCGACGGCCGCTACACGCCCGTTGCGCTGAAACTGGCACCGACGCCGCCCGCGTGGCTCGCCGTGTGTCTGCCTTTGCCGGCGCGTTGATCACGCGTCGGGCATCGAGCGCCGTGGCGCTCGGGTTGTTCCGCGCCTTACCCGGCGCACTCCGCTGCCGCGTTACCCACGCAGTGCAGCATCGACGAAATTCAAGTTTGCAGGAGCAGTGATGGCAGTCAGCGTATTCGATCTCTTCAAAATCGGCATTGGTCCGTCGAGCTCGCACACCGTCGGCCCCATGCGCGCAGCGCTGATGTTCGCTCAAGCGCTCGAGCGCGATGGGCTGCTCGAGAATACGGCATCGGTGAAAGTCGATCTGTACGGATCGCTCGGCGCGACGGGCAAAGGCCACGGCACCGATCGCGGCGTGATGCTCGGACTGCTGGGCGACGCACCCGACACCGTCGATCCCGAGACGATCGCAGCGCGCCTCGACCAGGTGCACACGTCGCGCACGCTGGCGCTGCTCGGCACGCACGTTATTCCGTTCGTGCAGAAAGAACACATTTCGTTTTATCGGCAGGCGCTGCCCGAGCATCCGAATGGCCTCAAGCTGCGTGCCTTCGATGCGAACGGCGAGGCGCTGCGCGAAGCGACGTATCTGTCGGTGGGCGGCGGGTTCGTCGTGACGGCGGGCGCACCGAATACGAAGGTGCTTGCCGCCGTCGAACAGTTGCCGCATCCGTTCCGCACGGGCGCCGAGCTGATGGAGATGTGCAAGAACACGGGCAAGAGCATCGCGCAGCTGATGTGGGACAACGAACGCGCCTGGCACACCGACGAAGAGACGCGCGCGGGCTGCTGAAGATCTGGGACGTGATGCAATCGTGTGTCACGCGTGGCTGCGGCATCAACAATCCGGATGCGGACGGCAATCTGCCCGGCCCGTTCCAGGTGAAGCGCCGCGCGCCGCAGCTGTATCGCGCGTTGACGGGCAATCCGGAGCGCGCGTTGCAGGATCCGCTGTCGATGGTCGACTGGATCAATCTGTATGCGATTGCCGTCAATGAAGAAAACGCGGCGGGCGGCCGCGTGGTCACGGCGCCGACCAACGGCGCAGCGGGCATCATTCCCGCCGTGCTGCATTACTACACGCGCTTCATGCCGCACGCGACCCAGCAAGGCGTGCTCGACTTCCTGATGACGGCCGCCGCGATCGGCATTCTGTACAAGCTGAATGCGTCGATCTCGGGCGCGGAAGTGGGCTGCCAGGGCGAAGTGGGCGTCGCTTGCTCGATGGCGGCGGGCGCGCTCGCGGCCGTGATGGGCGGCACGCCGCTGCAGGTCGAGAACGCCGCCGAAATCGGCATGGAGCACAACCTCGGCCTCACGTGCGATCCCGTCGGCGGCATGGTGCAGATTCCGTGCATCGAGCGCAACGCGATGGCTTCCGTGAAGGCGGTGAACGCGGCGCGCATGGCGCTGCGCGGCGACGGCAGTCATTACGTATCGCTCGATTCCGTCATCAAGACGATGCGCGAAACGGGCGCCGACATGAAAACCAAGTACAAGGAAACGTCGCGCGGCGGCCTGGCGGTGAACATCATCGAATGTTGACGCTTTTGCGAATGACATCTGCAAGGCTCCCGGCGTAAGCTGTCGGAGCTCTTCTGACTGGAGGTGTCTTCGCAATGTCGCTGTCTTCCGATGCTTCAAATATGACCACGGGCGCGCGGCTCATGGTCGACGCGCTGCTGACGCATGGCGTCGAGCGCGTGTTTTGCGTACCTGGCGAAAGTTTTCTGGCGATCCTCGATTCCTTGCATGACGAGACGACGCAGATTCAGACAGTCGTGTGCCGCCACGAAGCGGCTGCGGCGAACATGGCGGAAGCCGTCGGCAAGCTGACGGGCCGGCCGGGCGTCGCGATCGTCACGCGCGGACCGGGCGCGACGCACGCATCCATCGGCGTGCACACGGCGTTTCAGGACTCGACGCCAATGATCCTGCTGATCGGCCAATGCGCGCGTGAGCATCTGGACCGCGAGGCGTTCCAGGAAATCGACTATCGGCGCATGTTCGGGCAGATGGCGAAGTGGGTCGCGCAGATCGACGATCCGCGCCGCATTCCCGAGTACATGAGCCACGCGTTTCATGTCGCGACGTCGGGCCGTCCGGGTCCCGTCGTGCTGTCGCTGCCCGAAGACGTGTTGAGCGATGCATGCGCCGCGATGCCGGGCGCGCCTGCTTATCAGCGCGTGGCGGCTTCGCCGGCGCAGCGGCAGATCGAGCGGCTGCGCGGTCTGCTCGAAGGCGCGAAGAAACCGATGGTGATCGCAGGCGGCAGCGGCTGGACGCCGGAAGCTTGCGAAGACCTGCGCAAGTTCATCGAGAACTGGCAATTACCGATTGGCCTCGCGTTCCGCTTCCAGGACACGCTCGACAACGAGCATCCGAACTATGCGGGCGACGTGGGTCTCGGCATCAACCCGGCGCTCGCAAAACGCATTCAGGATGCCGACGTGCTGCTCGCACTCGGTCCGCGGCTCGGTGAAGCGACGACGGGCGGCTACACGTTGCTCGACATTCCCAAGACGAAACAGACGCTGATCCACGTGCATCAAGGCGCGGACGAACTCGGCCGCGTCTATGCCGCCGATTTGCCCATCGTCTCGGGCATGCCGGAAATCGCGTCGATGCTCGCGGCTTTGAAGCCTTCGGGGCAACCTGCCTGGTCGGGCAGCGCGAAGGAAGCACACGACGCGTACCTCGAATGGCGCAAGCCGCGCAAGATTCCAGGTGACGTGCAACTCGGCGAGATCATGCTGCAACTGCGCGAGCATCTGCCGAAGGATGCGATTCTCACGAATGGCGCGGGCAATTACGCAACGTGGCTGCATCGACACTTTGCGTATCGGCATTTCCGTTCGCAGCTTGCACCGACGAGCGGTGCGATGGGTTATGGCGTGCCTGCCGCGATCGCGGCGAAGTCGCTGTATCCGGATCGAACCGTGGTTGCGTTTGCGGGCGATGGTTGCTTCATGATGGCGTCGTCGGAGATCGCGACGGCGATGCAGTATGACTTGCCGGTGATTTTTGTCGTGGTGAACAACAGTCACTACGGCACGATTCGCATGCATCAGGAGCGGCATTATCCGAACCGTGTGCATGGGACGGGGCTGACGAATCCTGATTTCGCAGCATTTGCGAAGTCGTTCGGCGCGTATGGGGAAACCGTCGAGCGGACGGAGGACTTTATGCCTGCTTTCAGGCGTGCTCAGGAGTCGAAGCTCCCCGCTGTGATTGAAGTTCGCATGATTCAGGAAGCGAGCACGCCGGGGGCTACACTCGAACAGGTTCGGGAGCAGGGGAAGAAGTTACGGAGTGAGTAGGTTTTTTGCCTGCGGCGCGAGATTTGGGTTTTTGGTTTTCTGGTTTCGCGCCGCCAGGGTTTATGTTGTATTGAGCCTCGTGGAGTTTTTTCTCTGCGAGGCTTTTTTTGTTGCGCGCGTGCTTTTTTGCGCTGGCATCCGCGAATTCGTATCGGTGCTTCAGGCGTTGCCCCTGTGCGGGGCAATGCTCTCAACTTAAGCCCCATTCCATCAGGCGAACTTGTACGTGAGATGGCAATGGGGCTTGGTTTTTCCGGGTGGTCGAGGATATGAACGCGCGGGCTGTATGCGACATCGGTTCTGATGGATGAGCGCAAGCAGCGTGGCGAGGCCTTCCAGACAGTGGCGCACGCGTAGAAGACACGCACCGAGAATGGGCTTGAGCACGCCGCGTGCGTACACCCGGTTAGGGCGGCTGGCACAGACATTATCGTGTGAGACATCCAGATCACTGAGCAAGGTGCACAGGTTGTCGGCGAGGATTTTTGCGCCCAGATCCTGCTGCAATGCCAGGTAATCCAGCCCCGTCACGGCCTCCAGTCGCAGTCGGTGCTTGAGGCGCTTGAACGCTTCCTCGACCCGCCAGCGCTGATGATAGAGCGCGCCGAAAGACGCCGCCGGATAACGCTGGCCATCGAGCAGTGAGGTCATCAGCACACGCACGCGACCGCTGGGCGTGACGTCCCGTATCAGGCGCACGGTGCTCGGTGTACGGGCCAGTTCATAGTCGCGGGCATCCTGCTCGCAAGGCGCTTGTAGCGTCACGATGCGCTCGGCTTCGCCGCTGCGGGTGAAGTCGGTGACGCACTTCCAGTTATGTGTATCGACGCGCATGCAGAACGCAATCTCGCGCTGCGTCAGCGTGGCCACCATCGCGTTACCGATAAAGCCACGATCAAGTAGCAGCAGATCGGTACACGGCTGGAGCACATCCAGCGCTTCAAACAACATCTGGCGCTCGGCGCCGTCGGCGGAGTGAAGCGCGGCGTGCAACGTCAGTTCGGGGCCCGGCAGGAACAGCGCAAACACGTAGTGATCGGCGCGTAGTTCATGGCCCCGGCGGGTGCTCACGCGCAGACGGCTGCCGTCAGCGGCGACCAGCCTCAGGCCGTTCCAGCGCATCGATTCGATATGGGGTTGAGCCAGAGAAATCAGGTGAGCGCGGGCCAGATCGAACAGATCAGCCGACAACCCTCGACGCGCCTTGCTAAACGCCTGTGCGCTGACCGCGCGGGTCTGGCCGCCGCGCTTATCCAGCGCGCCAAACAGCGCATCGAGTTCGGCCTGCACGCTTGCGCACATGCCCGACATCATCAGCGCAGCCATGCGCGGCAAGGTCAGTGTGCGATTACGGGTAAAGGCGGTAGGAGAACGACGCACGCGATCGGCGAGCGCCGGATCGAACAGGAATTCGGAGAACTCAGCCAGAAGCCTCGAGGAAGCTGGTATTTGAGTTCATATCGTTGATTTATCAGGGAGTTATGCAATCAAGTTTACAGGGGCAATGCCTCGTTTACAAGCGCTTTGACGCTTAAGTTGAGAGCATTGCTGTGCGGGGCGGCACCTACTTTTCTTTGCAGCGGCAAAGAAAAGTAGGCAAAAGAAAGCCGCTCACACCGCCAATCCTTGTGTTTGCCTGCGGGCCCCAACGGGTCCCGCACTCCACACGGCAACTCACTTTTCTACGCGTGTTGCCAGCGCCTCTAACAGGCGCATCACCCTCTCCAGTCACCCGTAGCGCAGCCAGCGGCAGCGATCCGTCTGCACCGCCCAGGTGGCAAACTGTGTGTAGCGTGTCGCACCTGACGCGTTCGAGCTTCTACGACACCGATCCCGCTTTTCAGTCCGGAGTGGTGCACTTGCGGCGCGACGGCCTACACACAGTTTGCCACCTGGCCGTGGACTTCCTGGTAACGAGGTCCGTGACGTGGGAGTGTGAAGTGGGGGATGCGAATCCAGGAGCGCTGGCAACGGGCATTGAGTAGCTCGATGCCGCGTGGAGTGCGGGACCCGTAGGGGGCCCGCAGGCAAACACAAGAATTAGCGGTGTGAGCGGCTTTCTTTTGCCTACTTTTCTTTGCCGCTGCAAAGAAAAGTAGGTGCCGCCCCGCACAGGGGCAACGCTAATAAACCGATACGAAACCGCGGATGCCAGCGCAAAAAACACGCAAACCACAAAAAAGCCTCGCAGAGGAAAAACTCCACGAGGCCCAATACAACCCAAAAACCCAGCAGCGCGCGCAAACCAAAAAAACCAAAAAACTGAAAAACCGAAAACCCAAATCACGCGCCGCGAGGAAAAAAAACCTTACTTCCCACCCACGCTCTGCAACGTCGTCCACTTGCCGTCGACAACCTTATACAGCGTGATGCCACCGTTCTTCAGATCGCCCCTGTTGTCATAGGCAAGATCCTTCGTGGTGACAGCAGGCATGCTGGTCTTGGCAAGCAGCGGGAGGTACTTCGCCGGATCCGTCGAGTTCGCCTTCTTCATCGCGTCGAACATCGCCATCGCGCCGTCGTACGCATACGGCGAGTACGTCTGCACGTCTTCACCAAAGCGCTTCTTGTACTTCGCGACGTAGTCCTTGCCGCCCGGCATTTCTTCCAGCGGCAGACCAGCCAGCGAAGCCACCGTGCCATTAGCCGCATCGCCCGCAACTTGCAGGAACGTCGGCGTGTGCACCATTTCGCCGCCCATCAGCGGTGCCTTGATGCCCAGCGTCTTCATCTGCTTGACCATCGGTGCAGCCTGCGAATCGGCGCCGCCGTAGTAGATCAGATCCGGTTGGACCGACTTCAGCTTCGTCAGGATCGACTTGAAGTCGACAGCCTTGTCGTTCGTGAATTCACGATCGACAATCGTGCCGCCCGCAGCCTTCGCTGCCTTCTCGAACTGGTCGGCGAGACCCTGGCCGTATGCCGTGCGGTCGTCGACGATCGCGATCTTCTTCATGCCCAGGCTCTTCACAGCAAACGTGCCCGCCACGGAGCCTTGCTGCGTGTCCGAGGTCATCATGCGGAACGTCGTCTTGAAGCCTTGCTGCGTGTATTCCGGTGCCGTCGCCATCGCGATCTGCGGAATGCCCGCGTTCGCGTAGATGCGCGATGCCGGGATCGTCGTGCCCGAGTTGAAGTGACCGAGCATGCCCTTGATGTTGTCATCGACCAGCTTCTGCGCAACGGTCGTACCCGTGCGCGGGTCAGCCTGGTCGTCGGCCACGTCCAGCACGAAGCGAACCTGCTTGCCGCCGATCATCGGCTTCGTCGCGTTCATGTCTTCGACTGCGAGCGTGATGCCGTTCTGGAAGTCCTTGCCGTAGTGCGCCTGTGCACCCGTCATCGGGCCTGCGAAGCCGATCTTCACGTCCTCGACCTGCTGTGCATGCGCAGTCCCCGCCAGCGACATGGCAGCGAACAGCGTCGCGCCTGCCAGCTTTTTCATCGTGTGTTGCATATCTTCTCCTTGGTACCAGGTGTGGACGGCGCGGTGATCGGGGTCGCCGTCTCGCGCCATTTTTTTGAATCGATCGAGCGAGGTTCGCTCAGCCGATCGTCATCAAATTCGCATTACCGCCTGCTGCTGCCGTATTCACGCTTACCGAACGCTCCGTCAACAGACGTTCGAGCGCGTAATCCTCGTCGCCGCTTTCCAGCGCGCGCGCCGCAACGCCCTGCACCGACACGATCGGACCCGCGCGCTTCGCGATGTCCTTCACGAGCGTCAGCAGCTCGTCGCTGTCGCCTTCGAAAAGCGCGGCTTCGAACGATGCTTCAGCGTTTTTCTTCACGCTCGCGTAAGGCTTGAGCGACGCCGGCAGCGCAGCGTACAGCTGCTCGCCCGCAGCGCCCTCGAACAACGCCTTGTTGCCCGTCGCCAGTGCCGCCGCGAACTGCACACGGGCGCCGCTCGCCGTCGACGCGACGCACAGCACCGTGCCGCGTGCGCCGAGCGTGTACGTGTTGCGCTCGCCCGTCGGCCCCGTCAGCACAGCCGTCGCGCCCGCCGGAATGTGCGACAGATAACCGTCGCAACGTGCGGCCAGCACCGGCTCGCGTTCCGCAATCAGCCAGTCGCGCAGCGTCGTCAGCGCAGCGGCAGGATTATCGCTTGCCGCGTTGCCGTTTTGGGCAGCGCCTTGCGAGCCTTCCACCATCAGCGTCTGCGCGAGCGACTTCGGCAAACCGGCCGGACGCGTCGCCAGCAGACGCTGCAGATACAGCGCGCCGCCCGCCTTCGGACCCGTACCCGACAACCCTTCGCCACCGAACGGCTGCACGCCAACCACGGCGCCGATCACGTTGCGGTTCACGTAGATATTGCCCACGTGCGCGCGGCCGATCACATGCGCGATCGTTTCGTCGATACGCGTATGGATGCCGAGCGTCAGCCCGTAACCCGTCGCGCGGATCTGTTCGAGCAGCTTGTCCAGCGCGCTGCGGCGGTAACGCACCACGTGCAGCACGGGACCAAACACTTCACGCTTCAATTCATCGATGCTGTCGAGTTCGATCAGCGTCGGCGGCACGAAGGTACCGGCGTTGCAGCCTTCGGGCGTCGGCAGTTGCGTGACCTTGCGGCCCTTCTCGCGCATCGATGCGATATGCGCGTCGATGCCGCGCTTCGCTTCCGCGTCGATCACGGGACCCACGTCGATCGACAGACGATCCGGGTTGCCCACGGCCAGTTCCTTCATTGCGCCCGTCAGCATTTCGAGCGTGCGATCCGCGACGTCATCCTGAAGACAAAGAACGCGCAGCGCGGAACAACGTTGACCGGCGGAATCGAATGACGACTGCAGCACGTCGGCGACGACCTGCTCGGCGAGCGCCGACGAGTCGACGATCATCGCGTTCTGGCCGCCTGTTTCGGCGATCAGCGGAATCGGCTTGCCATCGGGATCGAGGCGGTTCGAGAGCGTCTTGTTGATCAGACGCGCGACTTCCGTCGATCCGGTGAACATCACGGCGCGCGTGCGCGCGTCGGCGACCAGCGCGGCGCCGACCGTCTCGCCGTCGCCCGGCAGCAGTTGCACGGCGCCGGCGGGCACGCCCGCTTCGCGCAGAATGCGCACGGCTTGCGCGGCGATCAGCGGCGTCTGTTCAGCGGGCTTCGCGAGCACCGTGTTGCCCGCCGCGAGCGCAGCCGCGACCTGGCCCATGAAGATCGCCAGCGGGAAGTTCCACGGGCTGATACAGACCACAGGACCGAGCGGACGGTGCGTGTCGTTCGAGAACTCGTCGCGGATCTGCGCCGAGTAATAACGCAGGAAGTCGATCGCTTCGCGGATTTCGGCGACGGCGTTCGGCAGCGACTTGCCCGCTTCGCGCACGACGAGACCCATCAGCGTATGCATCTGCGCTTCGAGCAGATCGGCGGCACGCGCGAGGCAATCGGCGCGCGCTTCGACGGGCGTCGCCTGCCAGATCGGCGCGGTGGCCACGGCATGCGCGAGCGCGGCGCTCACGTGTTCCGGCGTCGCTTCGACAACCGTGCCGACGAGGTCGCGATGATCCGACGGATTGCGCACGTCGCGTGCATTGCCGACGGCGATCTCGTTGTCCTCGAGCATGGGCGCCGCGCGCCACGGATGATTCGCGCTCGCCAGCAGCGCCGACGACAGCGACGCAAGACGATGCTCGTTCGACAGATCGAGGCCCATCGAATTGGGGCGCTCCGCGCCGAACAGGCTGCGCGGCAGCGGGATCTTGGCGTGCGGCGCGCCGAGCGGCACGATCTTCGAGGCTTCGTCGACGGGATCGGCGACGAGATCCTTCACGGGCACCGTTTCGTCAGCGATGCGGTTGACGAACGACGTGTTCGCACCGTTCTCCAGCAGACGGCGCACGAGATACGCGAGCAGCGTTTCGTGCGTGCCGACGGGCGCATAAACGCGGCACGGACGGTTCAGCTTGTCGCGTCCCGTCACTTCTTCGTACAGCGGCTCGCCCATGCCGTGCAGGCACTGGAACTCGTACTGGCCGGGATAGTAGTTGCCGCCCGCGAGGTGATAGATCGCCGACAGCGTGTGCGCGTTGTGCGTCGCGAACTGCGGATAGACGGCATCGGGTGCGCCGAGCAGCTTCTTCGCGCACGCGAGGTACGACACGTCCGTATAGATCTTGCGCGTGTACACCGGATAACCTTCGAGGCCATCCACCTGTGCGCGCTTGATTTCCGTATCCCAGTACGCGCCCTTCACGAGACGCACCATGATGCGGTGACGGCTGCGGCGCGCCAGATCGACGATGTAGTCGATCACGAACGGGCAGCGCTTCTGATACGCCTGCACCACGAAGCCGATGCCGTTCCAGCCTTGCAGCTCGGGATCGAAACACAGCGCTTCGAGCAGATCGAGCGAGATTTCCAGACGGTCCGCTTCTTCCGCGTCGATGTTCAGGCCGATGTCGTAGCGGCGCGCAAGGATCGCGAGCGCGCGCACGCGCGGCAGCAGTTCGCTCATCGTGCGTTCCTGCTGCGAACGCGAATAGCGCGGATGCAGCGCCGACAGCTTGATCGAGATGCCGGGGCCTTCGTAGATGCCGCGGCCGCCGGCTGCCTTGCCGATCGCGTGGATCGCCTGTTCGTACGATGCGTAGTAGCGCTGCGCGTCGGCTTCCGTCGTCGCGGCTTCGCCGAGCATGTCGTACGAGTAGCGGAAACCGCGTGCTTCGAACTTGCGGCTGTTCGCGAGCGCTTCGGAAATGGTTTCGCCCGTGACGAACTGCTCGCCCATCAGGCGCATCGCCATGTCGACGCCCTTGCGGATCAGCGGCTCGCCGCCCTTGCCGATCATGCGCGTCAGCGCCGACGACAAACCCGTTTCGCTATTCGTCGTCACCAGCTTGCCGGTGATCATCAGGCCCCACGTCGCCGCGTTCACGAACAGCGACGGCGCGTGGCCGACGTGCGAGCGCCAGTCGCCCTTGCTGATCTTGTCGCGGATCAGCGCGTCACGGGTCGCACGGTCGGGGATGCGCAGCAGCGCTTCCGCGAGACACATCAGCGCGACGCCTTCCTGGCTCGACAGCGAGAACTCGTGGATCAGCCCTTCGACGCCGCCGCCCGTGCTCTTCGAACGCAGCGCTTCGACGAGCTTGCCCGCCATCGCCTGCACGTCGCTCGCGATGTTCGCGGGCAGACGCGCCTGGCCGAGCAGGAACGGCACGCACTCGGGCTCGGGACGGCGATACGCCGCCGTGATCGCCGCACGCAGCACCGACTGCGGCTGCACGCTTTGCGCGAATTCGAGGAACGGGTGCAGCCCGTCGGTATCGTCTGAATCGGCGGCGCCATCGGCCAGTTCGGTTGCACCGTGATGACCGGAGAGTTCGGCGGGAAGCTGGCCGTGTTCGATCTTTTCGAGGTACGTGAAGATCGCCTGCTTGATCAGCCAGTGGGGAGTGCGTTCGAGCCGCGTGGCGGCATCTTTCAACCGGGTACGCAGCAGATCGTCGACTTTGACGCCAAGGGTGGTGCTCGCCATGATTCCTTCTTTATGCGCCGGGCGGACGCCGGCCAAAGACTAAAAGTTGGGCGAATCGTACCCCTCCCAATAAAAAGGTGCAACCAGTTCGATGAAACGGTTGCACCCCTCTGGAATTGTTGTCCCACAAGGCTTTGCGGTCGACGTGCACCTTCCGGATGCACGCGGTTGCGCTCGGTGTTTTCCCTGGATCGGTTTATTTTCTGGCAACCCTTATCGAATCCGAAATTGCGCCGTTATACCGGTCATGAAATGCGCACTGACGCACGGTACGGGGTTCGAAGTCTCGCTATACGGGGTGACCAAATGGAAAAGTGGCTGATAGTGACGGGGGTCTGGATGATGTTCGCGAGCTGCATGGTGCTGTTCATTCGCGGCGCGACGGGTCCGTCGCGCAACGAACTCGTGCCCATCGAAGTGCGCGACGACGAGCGCGATGCGGTGCGGGAATCGATGCGCGGCTAAGCCTTCGGTGATGCGGCGCCCGCTGACGGCGGGCGCACCCGGCGCACTCATCGGCAGAAAGGATCAGCGCAGCGGCGCGAACGCGCGGCAACTGTCGCGCGGCGCGACGAGCTGATCGTGGAAAAGACACAGGCGGCTGTCGGCGACGCTCGCACCGAAGCCCGACCTGAATACGGCGAGGCCCGCAATGCTCTGCTCAAGCGAATGCCGATCGTCGGCACGAAACCGGCAATCGGCACAGCATGGCCGGCGCACGGCGGGCTGCGAGTGGATGCCGTCGTCGAGAACGGCGGGCGCGCTCACGAGCCCTGCCCCGAGCTATTCCAATACGGTGCGAACACGTGCGCGGACAGCACGTAGCCGATGGCGATATTGACAGCCACGCCCATTGTGACCGCGATGAACGGCTTAATGCCCGTGGCCGCGAGTGAACGGACGCGCGTCGTCAGCCCAATGCTGAAGAAGCAGAAGATGAACGCCTACGTGCGCAGCGCGGTGATTGGCGCAACAAATTCCGGCGTGACCACCTTGCGGTAATCGGCCAGCGAGTAATGGCTTGCGATCCACATGACGAGCGCCGACGCGGCCACGCCGCTTTCATCCGATTCCCAGCGCGTGGTCGCGACGATCGCCACCAGGAACGCCCAGATGCCGATCCAGATGTCGCGGCCTACGACTTTCATCAGCGCGAACGCCTGAAGCGACGCTTCCGGCGAGCCGGCAATCGCGCCGCCCGCGTGCTTCGCGAAATCGCCATAGGCCTGCGCGGCGGCGATCCCCGCCGCGTCGGCGAATTCCGTGGTGCCGATCCACGCGCCAGCGACGGCCGTCGACAATCCCAGCGAGCGCGACACGAGCGGCAGCACGAAGATCATCACGACCGCCCACAGGATCACGAGCGTGATCGCCACCGACGCGTGTTCGCGCTTCGCGCACACCGCGCACACCGCGCCGCCCACGCCGCCCACGCCGAGCACCGCGGCGAAACGCCTGTCGAGCCCGAACGCCTTCGCCGCGAAGAACACGCGCTGTGGATTGTTGTGATTCATGCCCCTATTCGGCGAAATATAGTCGAGCGATATTGCGAAACGAACCGACCTTTCGTTTGATCGATATGACTTGAATGGATTTGCGCGAAGATGACGCCTGATTCGCAGCGCGGGTGAAGCGATCAGATGTCGAGCGGATCGACTTCGATGCTCCAGCGCAGCACGCCCTTGAGCGTGCGCAACAACGGCTGCCAGGCGCGCAGCGTCGCCTGCAGCGCAGCGCGCGACGCGCTTTCGACCAGCAGTTGCGCGCGATGCACGTGCATCACCTTGACGATGGTAAGCGGCACCGCGTCATAGACGGTCACGCGGCTCGCGGCAGGAATCTCGGCCAGCGCCGCGGCCGCCTGCTGCAGAAAGGTGAGCGCGGCGTCGAGTGTGCGGCCTTCGGCGCGCAGCATCGCCTGATAGACGAAGGGCGGCAGATGCGCGTCGCGCCGTTCGGATAGCGTCGAATTGGCGAAGCCGACGTAATCCTGGCGAGCCAGCGCGTGATACAGCGCATGAGTCGGATAGCGCGTCTGCACCAGCACCTCGCCCGGCAGTCCGGCTCGGCCCGCCCGGCCGCTCACCTGCATCAGCTGTGCGAACAGGCGCTCGCTGGCGCGGAAATCGTGGGAAAAGAGCGCCGTGTCCGCGTTCAGCACGCCGACCAGCGAGACTCGGCGGAAATCGTGTCCCTTCGCGATCATCTGCGTGCCGACCAGAATGTCGACTTCGCCCGCGTGCACATCCGAAAACAGCGCCTGCGCGCTGCCCTTGCGGCGCGTGCTGTCGGCATCGATGCGCAACACGCGCGCGCCCGGCACCGCGCCGGCGAGTGCCTCCTCGATACGCTGCGTGCCGCGGCCGAGCGGCGCGATATCGACGTTGCCGCATTCCGGGCACGAGCGTGGAATGCGCGCTTCCCAGCCGCAGTGG
Source organism: Paraburkholderia azotifigens (assembly GCF_007995085.1). Taxonomy (GTDB): domain Bacteria; phylum Pseudomonadota; class Gammaproteobacteria; order Burkholderiales; family Burkholderiaceae; genus Paraburkholderia; species Paraburkholderia azotifigens. The sequence goes on along the minus strand of NZ_VOQS01000001.1, from coordinate 2,582,458 downwards.
TGGCAGCGCAGCGCCCTTTCCGGCTTATGCAGCACCACATAGGCGCTGCACCGCGGGCAGCCCGCGACCCAGCCGCATGCGTCGCACGCCAGCTGTGGCGCGTAGCCGCGACGGTTCAGGAACACGAGACTCTGCTCGCCACGTTCGAGGCGCGTTTTCAGCGCCGCGATCAGCGGGCCCGACAGACCTTCCACCGATGCGCGTCCGCGCCGTCGCTCGTCTTCCAGATCGACGAGCCGGACGGTCGGCAGCACGGCATCGGCGACGGCTCGGCGCGACAGCGTGAGCCGCTTGTAGCGGCCCTGATCGACCTGCCACCAGCTTTCCAGCGAGGGCGTCGCCGATCCAAGCACCACGGGAACGGCCAGCTGCTTGGCGCGCCAGATCGCCAGATCGCGCGCGGAATAGCGCAGGCCTTCCTGCTGCTTGTAGGCGGGATCATGCTCCTCGTCGACGACGATGATGGCCAGATGCGGCAGCGACGCCATGACCGCGAGCCGCGTGCCGAGCACGATGCGGGCCCGGCCCGTGTGTGCGGCGAACCAGTTGCGAGCTCGCTCGCCTTCGGCCAGACCGCTATGCAGCGTGACGATCTCGGAGTCGTCCATCGATGCGAATCGCGCGCGAAATGCCGCCTCGAACTGCGGCGTCAGGTTGATCTCGGGCACGAGTACGAGCGCTTGCGCCTGCGGATTGGCGGCCAACAATCCCGCCAGCGCGCGCAGATAGACCTCGGTCTTGCCGCTGCCCGTCACGCCGTGCAGCAGGAAGGGCGCGAAGCCTTGGGCTTCGCGGATCGCTTCGACGGCCGTCGCCTGTTCGTCGGTGAGCGTCGGCAGCGACGCGCTTCGTGGCGAATGATCCTGCGACGGACGAGGCGCTGCGGGATCGATCACGTCGAGTGCGACCCAGCCCTCGGCTTGCCACGCTTCGAGCGTCGCAGTGGCCTTCGCGTGCAGCGCCCGGGCTTCGATGGCGGGCAGCGATTCGGCTTCCGCCAGCGCGGCTGCCAGACGGCGCAGTGCGGTGGCGCGAGCGGGCAGCGCGTCCGGCAAGGCGGCACGGCCTGCGGGCAGCAGACGATAACGCTCCTCGGGCGCGAAGAGGCGCGTCCAGCGCGCCGCGTCGCGCAGCGCCTGCGGCAGCGCGGGCAGCGCAACTTCGCCGATGCCGCGCTGGTAGTAGTCGGCGGCGAACTGCGCGAGTTGCAGCCAATGCCCGGACAGCGGCGGGCACGCCATGCAGACGCTGTGGACTGACTTGATGCGATCAGCGGGCACGTCACTGTGAGCGGTCACTTCCATGACGAGCCCTACGATATGCCGCTTGCCAAACGGCACGCTGACGAGCATGCCCGGCGCCGGCGCCAAAGCGGCGTCACAGCGGTAGTCGAAGAGCGTCGGCAACGGATGATCCAGCGCGACGCGGACGTAGGTGTCGGTCAGCGCTTCGACCTGCATGAACGATGTCGGCGGAGAGAGTTATTCACAGGCACGATGCCGCGGCCGTCACACTTAAAGTAAAACTTCAAATTCGGCGCTAAGTTTTGATTTTGCATCGACAATTGCGCCCAGGCTCGTCTGCCTGTGGATAACTTTGTTGAGAACTCGGCCCCGATGGCCCGCGGACCGCGCCAATCCGGGCTCTTTGTGGGATAGCGCACATTCGTCTTAAGAACCGGGAAACCCTTATCGCTCAAGGCATTGACCAGATTTCTGCGTACTTTTCAAGTTACCTGCGACGATCCATCTCTCTACCGCGCCGCAGCGTGACAAATGTGCATAAGTCAAGTCTTGACAACGCGAAGAAGGCCTTGGGTCGGCCTGTGGAACGCTATTTTCCCTTTTGACCGCGAGCCCGGCGTCGCTGCATTGCAACACAAACGTCACAATCCGGAGCGGCCTTAGACCGCGCCCGTGCCGCTCGTCGCACGGATGGCGCGGCTGTGACGGTGCACTTCGTCGACGAGTTCGGCCACATGCTCCGGCGGCGTGAACTGGGAAATGCCATGGCCGAGATTGAACACGTGTCCCGGATGATTGCCGAAGCTGTCGAGCACCGCGCGCGCTTCGATGCGGATCGTCGAGGGCGGCGCAAACAGCACGGAAGGATCGATATTGCCTTGTAACGCGACCTTTCCGCCGACACGTTCGCGCGCCTTGCCCAGATTCACCGTCCAGTCGAGACCGACCGCGTCGACGCCCGTCGCGGCAATTTCCTCGAGCCACAGGCCGCCGCCCTTCGTGAAGGTGATGACGGGCACCCGGTTGCCATCGTGTTCGCGCTTCAGCTGACTCACGACCTGCTGGATGTAGTGCAGCGAGAAGCGCTGATAGATGCCGTCAGCGAGCGCGCCGCCCCATGTATCGAAAATCATCACGGCCTGGGCGCCCGCCTCGATCTGCGCGTTCAGATAGGCGGCAACCGCCTTCGCGTTGACGTCGAGGATGCGGTGCATCAGGTCCGGGCGGCCATACAGCATCGACTTCACCGTGCGGAAATCGTCCGAACCGCCGCCTTCGACCATGTAACACGCGAGCGTCCACGGGCTGCCCGAAAAGCCGATCAGCGGCACGCGCTGGCGGCCTTGCGCGTCCGTCAACGCCGTGCGGATCTGGCGCACGGCGTCTGTCACGTAGCGCAGCGTGGCGTCGATATCGGGCACGGCGAGGCGCGCGACATCCTCCTCGGTGCGCACGGGACGTGCGAACTTCGGCCCTTCGCCGACCTGGAAATCCAGACCGAGACCCATCGCGTCGGGGATGGTCAGGATGTCGGAGAACAGGATTGCGGCATCGAGCGGATAGCGGTCGAGCGGCTGCAGCGTGACTTCCGTCGCGTAATCCGGATTCTTCGCGAGCCCCAGAAAGCTGCCGGCGCGACTGCGCGTCGCGTTGTACTCAGGCAGATAGCGCCCTGCCTGGCGCATCAGCCAGATCGGCGTGTATTCGGTCGGCTCGCGCATCAACGCGCGCAGGAAAGTGTCGTTGAGGAGGTTGTGGGCCACGTTGCTCGCGCCTGAAGGAAGGCAAAAGCGCATTTTACCCGCTGAGCGCGCGACGCCGCCTGCGTAATCCTGGCAATTGCTGTTTGTCCTATGCCTTTAGAACAATGGTCACGGATAGTTGTGCGGACTATGATCGACTCCGTTGGATCATGATAAACAACGATAAAGGAGACTCAATGAAGAAAGCCATGATGGTTCTTGTCGGCGCGCTGTGCTGTGCCGGCGCGGTCCATGCGCAAATTGCCGCACCTGAGTCGGCGTCTGCACCGGCGTCGAGACTGGATGAAATCCTTGCCCGCGGCACGCTGCGGGCCTGCACGACGGGCGACTACAAGCCGTACTCTTTCTACAGGCAGGACGGCAAGTTCGAAGGAATCGACATCGACATGACCGAGTCGCTCGCGAAGTCGCTCGGCGTGAAGGCGGAATTCGTGAAAACGTCGTGGTCGAACCTGATGAACGACTTCGTTTCGAAGTGCGACGTCGGCGTGGGCGGCGTGTCCACCACGCTGGATCGGCAGAAAAAGGCGTTCTTCACGGTGGCGTATCAGATCGACGGCAAATCGCCGATCGTGCGTTGCGATGACGTCGACAAGTACCAGACGGTCGCCCAGATCGATCAGCCGTCGACGCGCGTGATCTTCAACCCGGGCGGCACCAACGAGCGATTCGCGAGGCAATTCTTCCCGCACGCGAATCTCACGCTGTACCCGGATAACGTGACCATCTTCAAGCAGATTCTCGCTGGCAAGGCGGACGTGATGGTGACGGACGCGTCGGAGACCCTGCTGCAGCAGAAACTCAATCCGGGTCTGTGCTCGGTGCACCCCGACAAGCCGTTCCAGTATGGGGAGAAGGCGTGGTTGGTGCCGCGCGGCGACGTTGTGTTCCAGCAATATGTCGACCAGTGGCTGCACCTCGCGCGCGCGACGGGCGAATACCAGTCCATATCCGACAAATGGTTGAAGTGACGCCGGGTTTGTGACGGCCGGTGCGGTCGCACTTACCGATTCGGCCGGAAGTTAAGCGGAGAGCGCGTCGATCGTCGCGGCGCGCTCGTCGGATGCGTCATTAGTCCGTTCAGGACGGTCGGTTAATGCGGCGACGCAACATGAGATTGAGGCATCAGCAAGCAGCAGTTTCAAACGGACGGCCACGGAATCCGTAAGAGCATTTGACTGAAGTCGGTTCGCCATGTCGCGAAGAGCGGCAACTACTCGTTTCGAGGATGTAGCGCAGCGCAATATCCGTCGCGAACGATCGCGCGAAACGCGCTGAAGTGGACTCAAAAGGTATCGGCAATATTTACGGATAACGTGTTTTCAGTGTGAAAAAAATCCCGCAGCGCCTTATCTGACGGGCGTTACAACCTGAAACACTTTGTTACCGCGCACGTCGGGTAATTCGCCCACAATGCCTTTCACGGGTTCAGCAAGGATGCGGCCGGGTAGCAGTGTCTGTGGACACAAAATCCAACGGCCGGTCGACGCAAGCGTCGAAGCTCTTCCAAGGGGCATCTCTGCTGGAGTCGTGTTCGGTGTTGATCGCGCCGATTGACGATTCCTCCAATGGTCTCCTCGCGCTAACCCCGTAGCGTGTGGTTTTTAGCGGGCTCCAGGCCCGCTTTTTTTTTGCCTTGCCAAACGTTTGCGCGCCATCTAGCTGCTGCGCGCGAACCGGCACCCTTCCCCTCAAAGCGAAACGCCGTGTGACTTGCACACGGCGTTTTTGGTTTGTCTTTCGGAATATTTGAACCGTGAATCAGGCGGTCTTGTCTTCCTTCAGGTGAAGTTCGTCGATCATCCGCTCGCGCATGACGAATTTCTGGACTTTGCCTGTCACCGTCATTGGCAACTCATCGACGAAGCGGACGTATTTCGGAATCTTGTAGTGCGCGATCTGGCCTCGGCAGAACTCCTGTAGTTCTTCGACGGTCAGGCTCTCGCCGGCGCGCAACACGACCCACGCGCACACCTCCTCGCCGTATTTCGCGTCCGGCACGCCGAACACCTGCGCGCTCTGAATCTTCGGGTGACGGAACAAAAACTCCTCGATCTCGCGCGGATAGATGTTTTCGCCGCCGCGAATCAACATGTCCTTCAGACGGCCGACGATATTGCAATAACCATCGGCGTCGATGGTCGCCAGGTCACCCGTATGCATCCAGCCATCGACGACGCTTTCCCGCGTCTTGGCCTCATCGCCCCAATAGCCCTTCATCACGGAATAACCGCGCGTACAGAGTTCGCCCGTTTCGCCGACGCGCACAATCTCGCCGAGCGGATCGACCACCTTCACCTCCAGGTGCGGCTGGATCCGGCCGACTGTCGTGGTCCGCTTGTCCAAAGGATCGGTCGTCGAACTCTGGAAAGACACGGGGCTCGTCTCCGTCATCCCGTACGCGATCGTGATTTCCGCCAGATGCATTTGCGAGACAACGCGTTTCATCGTTTCGATGGGGCACGGCGACCCGGCCATGATGCCCGTGCGCAATCGGGTGAGATCGAACGAAGCAAAGTCCGGATGATCGAGTTCGGCGATGAACATGGTCGGCACGCCGTGCAGTGCCGTGCACTTTTCTTCGGAGACGGCTCTGAGCGTCGCGCCGGGCTCGAACGCCTCACCCGGAAAGACCATCGCGGCACCCACGGAGACGCATGCCAGCACCGCGAGCACCATGCCGAAACAGTGATAAAGCGGCACCGGAATGCATAGCGAGTCTTCCTCGGTCAGCCGCATGGCCAACGCGATATAGCGCGCGTTGTTCACCACGTTTCGGTGGGTCAGCGTCGCGCCTTTCGGGTTTCCCGTCGTGCCGCTTGTAAACTGAATGTTGATGGGATCGTTGGGATCGAGCGTCGCGCCGATCGCGTCGAGTCTGGCGGGATCGAACGCGCTGCGGCCGCGCTCGACGACGTCCGAGAACGTCAGCATGCCCGGCGTCTCGGTGTCGCACATACGGATCACGATGCGCAAATCCGGCAGACGGGCCGCGTGCAGATCGCCCGGTGCGGCCGTCGCCAGTTCCGGCGCCAGCTCCTGAAGCATCTGCAGATACATCGACGACTTGAATTTCTCGGCTGAGATGATCGCCTTGCAATTCACCTTGTTCAGCGCGTATTCGAGCTCGGCAAGACGGTAGGCAGGATTGATGTTGACGAGCACAGCGCCGATGCGTGCCGTCGCAAACTGCGTCATCAGCCATTCAACGCGGTTCGGCGACCAGATGCCGACCCGATCACCCTTGCAGATACCGAGTTCCAGCAAACCCGCCGCCAAAATGTCGACTTCCTGCTGAAACTCCCGCCAATTCCATCGAATTTCCTGCTCACGGAACACCACTGCGGGCCGCTCGGGAAAGCGCTGCGCCGTGTCGACGAGAAACTGTCCGACGGTCGACTCGCTAAGCGGCACGTCGGTGGAACCGCGCACGTACGAGAGTCCGCCTTTCGGTTCAATGAGTGCACCCTCTCCTGCAGCTTGCGTTGCCATGATCCTGTCTCCAGAGGTGAATCCCAGTATTGAAATGACTTTGCGACCGATTGTGCCCCGCCGCCGATTCGTCCGGCATCAAGTCTTACCCGCAGCTTTCTAGCTGTTCCGGCGTCGGTATGATTTTGCTGACCTTTCCGTAAACGTCAAGTAGAGGACAAAAAAAGCAGCCGCGAGCGGCTGCTTTCGATTGTGCTGCTTATTGCTGTCCGCGCAGCTTGCGCAGACGCTGGATCGCGGCCAGCTGCGCCGTCGCGTACGCCAGTTCTGCTTGCGCAGTGGCGTATTCGAGGTTCGAGCCGGTGTTTTGCAGCGCTTCTTCCGCGCGCTTGCGAGCCTGCTCGGCCTTCGCTTCGTCGAGATCCTTGCCGCGGATTGCCGTGTCGGCCAGAACCGTCACCGCGCCCGGTTGGACTTCGAGGATACCGCCGGCGACGAACACGAACTCTTCTTCGCCGTTTTCCGATTCGATGCGCACCGCACCCGGACGAATCCGCGTGATGAGCGGCGTGTGGCCCGGCAGAATGCCGAGTTCGCCCGCTTCGCCCGGGAGCGCAACGAACTTCGCCTCGCCCGAGAAGATCTGCTCTTCCGCGCTGACGACGTCTACCTTGATGGTTGCCATTTATGTCGACTCCTGTGTCGGCCAGAGTGAGCGCTTCAGCGCTGACTCGAGGCCCATGCAGTGCTGGACGAGCGTAATTGCGTAGACGCTGAATCTTCGATTCAGCGTCCGCCTGGTTACACCCGGCCTTTACTGGATCTTCTTGGCCTTTTCGAAGGCTTCGTCGATCGTGCCGACCATGTAGAACGCCTGCTCCGGCAGGTGATCGCACTCGCCTTCGACGATCATCTTGAAGCCACGGATCGTTTCCTTCAGCGGCACGTACTTGCCCGGCGAGCCCGTGAACACTTCAGCGACGTGGAACGGCTGCGACAGGAAACGCTGGATCTTACGAGCGCGTGCGACCGACAGCTTGTCTTCCGGCGACAGTTCGTCCATGCCGAGAATCGCGATAATGTCGCGCAATTCCTTGTAGCGCTGCAGCGTCTGCTGAACGCCACGCGTGATCGAGTAGTGCTCTTCGCCGATCACGTGCGGGTCGATCTGACGCGAGGTCGAATCGAGCGGATCCACTGCCGGGTAGATACCCAGCGAAGCGATGTCACGCGACAGAACGACGGTTGCGTCCAGGTGGCCGAAGGTCGTTGCCGGCGACGGGTCCGTCAAGTCGTCCGCAGGGACGTACACGGCCTGAACCGACGTGATCGAGCCCGTCTTCGTCGACGTAATACGCTCTTGCAGCTTGCCCATTTCTTCAGCCAGCGTCGGCTGATAGCCCACTGCCGACGGCATACGGCCGAGCAGTGCCGACACTTCCGTACCAGCCAGCGTGAAACGGTAGATGTTGTCGACGAAGAACAGCACGTCGAGGCCTTCGTCACGGAAGTGCTCAGCCATCGTCAGACCCGTCAGCGCGACGCGCAGACGGTTGCCCGGCGGTTCGTTCATCTGGCCGTACACCAGCGCGACCTTGTCGAGAACGTTCGAGTCCTTCATTTCGTGGTAGAAGTCGTTCCCTTCACGGGTACGCTCGCCCACGCCCGCGAACACGGAGTAACCGCCGTGCTCCTTCGCGATGTTGTTGATGAGCTCCATCATGTTGACGGTCTTGCCCACGCCAGCACCGCCGAACAGACCCACCTTGCCGCCCTTCGCGAACGGGCAGATCAGGTCGATAACCTTGATACCCGTTTCGAGAAGTTCCGTCGACGGCGACAGTTCGTCGAACGCCGGTGCCTTCTGGTGGATCGAACGCGTCGTATCGCTCGCGATCGGACCCGCTTCGTCGATCGGACGACCCAGCACGTCCATGATGCGGCCGAGCGTCGGCTTGCCGACGGGCACGCTGATCGGCTTCGCCGTGTTCTTGACGATCACGCCGCGGCGCAGACCATCCGACGAACCCAGACAGATGGTACGGACAATGCCGTCGCCCAGCTGCTGCTGGACTTCGAGGGTCAGTTCCGAACCTTCGAGAATGAGCGCGTCGTAAACCTTCGGCACCGATTCACGCGGGAATTCCACGTCGATCACCGCGCCGATGCACTGTACGATCTTGCCTTCTACCAAAGCAGTAGTACTCATCGCTTTTCCTTTAGATACTCAATTCTTCACTCGCGCAGGGCGCAGTTCCGGTGGATTCGCCTGATGGCGCTTCCGCATGTCGACGTCAGCGTCAGACTGCCGCGGCGCCACCGACGATTTCCGACAGTTCCTTCGTGATCGCGGCCTGCCGGCTCTTGTTGTACACGAGCTGCAGTTCGTTGATCACCGTCTTCGCATTGTCCGAAGCGGCCTTCATTGCGACCATACGTGCCGACTGCTCCGACGCCATGTTTTCCGCGACGGCCTGATAGACCAGCGCTTCGACATAACGCACCAGCAGTTCGTCGACGACCGCTTGCGCGTCCGGCTCGTAGATGTAGTCCCACGACGTAGTCGGCGTCGGGCTATCCTTGTCTTCCTTGCGCTCGAACTGTTCCGTCGACAGCGGCAGCAGTTGCTCGATCACCGGCTCCTGCTTCATCGTGTTGACGAAGCGGGTGTACGCGAGATACACGGCCGAAACCTTGCCTTCCGAGTACATGTCGAGCTGAACCTTCACCGCGCCGATCAGCTTCTCGAGGTGCGGCGTGTCGCCCAGTTGCACGACGTTCGACACGACCTTCGCGCGCAGACGGTTCAGGAAACCGAGACCCTTGCCGCCGATTGCCGTCGCTTCGACCGTCTGGCCCTGGCCTTCCAGCTCCTTGAACTTCTGGAGCGAAGCGCGCAGCACGTTCGTGTTCATACCGCCGCACAGACCCTTGTCAGTCGTGACAAGGATGAAGCCCGTCGACTTCGCACCTTCGTTCGACACCATGAACGGGTGACGGTACTCCGGCGTCGCACTGCTCATGTGCGCAGCGATATCGCGGACCTTGTCGGCGTACGGGCGAGCAGCGCGCATGCGCTCCTGAGCGCGGCGCATCTTGGACGCGGCCACCATCTCCATCGCTTTCGTGATCTTGCGCGTGTTTTGCACGCTCTTGATCTTGCCGCGAATTTCCTTCATTCCAGCCATTGCTTGCTCCTTGTCGGCCCGAGTTGGCGCTTTAGCGCTTACTCGGGTCCCATGCAAAGCGGATCGAAGCAGCGCGAGCCATGTTCACGCGTCACGCTGCTTCAAGGTCCGTTTATGCCTTGGGGATCAATAAGCGCCCGACTTCTTGAAGTCCTTGATCGCGGCGTGCAGCGCGCTTTCGTCGTCCTTCGACAAGTCTTTGTTGTCTTCGATGCGCTTGACCAGGTCAGCATGCTTCGACTTCAGGAAATCGCGCAGGCCCTTTTCGAAGGCGAGCACTTGCGACACTTCCAGATCGTCGAGGTAGCCGTTGTTCGCTGCGAACAGCGACACCGACAGTTCCCACACTTGCAGCGGCTGATACTGCGGCTGCTTCAGCAGTTCCGTCACACGGCGGCCGCGCTCGAGCTGCTTGCGGGTTGCTTCGTCGAGGTCCGATGCGAACTGTGCAAACGCTGCCAGCTCACGATACTGTGCGAGGTCGGTACGGATACCGCCCGACAGCTTCTTCACGACCTTCGTCTGAGCCGCACCACCGACGCGCGACACCGACACGCCGGCGTTAATTGCCGGGCGGATACCTGCGTTGAAGAGGTCGGTTTCCAGGAAGATCTGGCCGTCGGTAATCGAGATCACGTTCGTCGGAACGAATGCCGTGACGTCGCCTGCCTGCGTTTCGATGACGGGCAGTGCCGTCAGTGAGCCGCTCTTGCCCTTCACTTCGCCCTTCGTGAACTTCTCGACGTACTCTTCCGAGACGCGAGCAGCACGTTCGAGCAGACGCGAGTGCAGATAGAACACGTCGCCCGGATAGGCTTCACGGCCCGGCGGACGGCGCAGCAGCAGCGAGATCTGGCGATACGCCCAAGCCTGCTTGGTCAAATCGTCATAAACGATCAGCGCGTCCTGGCCGCGGTCGCGGAAGTATTCGCCCATCGTGCAACCGGCGTACGGTGCGAGGTACTGCATCGCAGCCGATTCCGACGCCGAAGCGGCGACGACGATCGTGTATTCCATCGCGCCCGTTTCTTCGAGCTTGCGAACCACGTTCATGATCGACGAAGCCTTCTGGCCGATCGCGACGTAGATACAGATCAGGTCCTTGCCCTTCTGGTTGATGATCGCGTCGACAGCGACGGCCGTCTTGCCGCACTGGCGGTCGCCGATGATCAGCTCGCGCTGGCCACGGCCGATCGGCACCATCGAGTCGATCGACTTCAGACCCGTTTGCACCGGCTGCGACACCGACTTACGCCAGATCACGCCCGGAGCGATCTTTTCGATTGCGTCCGTCATCTTTGCGTTGACGGGGCCCTTGCCGTCGATCGGGTTGCCCAGTCCGTCGACCACGCGGCCGATCAGCTCCGGACCCACCGGCACTTCGAGAATGCGGCCCGTCGTCTTGACGATGTCGCCTTCCGAGATGCTTTCGTATTCACCCAGAATCACGGCGCCGACCGAGTCGCGCTCGAGGTTCAGCGCGAGGCCGTACACGTTGCCCGGGAATTCGAGCATTTCGCCCTGCATCACTTCCGACAGGCCGTGGATACGCACGATACCGTCGGTCACGGAGATCACGGTGCCCTGGTTGCGAACGTCTGCGCTCGCTTCAAGGCCCTGGATCCGGCTCTTGATCAGCTCGCTGATCTCAGAGGGATTGAGTTGCATTATTCGCTCCTGATAGTCAATTCTGTTGCGTGCCAGCCGCCACAACCACGTGAGGGCCTCAGGCGGTCAGAGCCGTCTGCATGCTGGCGAGCCGCGCGCGGACCGAGGTATCGAGCACTTCGTCGCCGACCGTCACGCGAACGCCGCCGATCAGCGACGAGTCCACCTGGACCGTCGGCTTCAGCTTGCGTTTAAATTTGCGTTCGAGGCTTGCGACGAGGCCGTCCAGCTGCGCACCTTCGAGGGGGAATGCGCTGACGATCAGCGCATCGGCCGCACCTTCGCGGGCGTTCTTCAACTCTTCGAACTGCGTGGCGATTTCCGGCAGAAGCGGCAGACGATGATTGTCGACCAGCATCTGAACCAGATTCTTCGCTTGCGCATTTTCCTTGAGCGGCGATTTCACCGCGGCCAGCAGCAGGTCGCTGATCTGTGCACGGCTGACTTTCGGGCTCGAGGCAATCGACAGCACTTCGGGCAGACGCGCAACCTGTGCCAGCTCCTGCACGAGCGTGGACCAGGCGGCGATGTCACCAGCTTCGGCCACGCCAAACAGCGCTTCTGCGTACGGACGGGCGATGGTTGCAAGTTCGGCCATGATCAGAGCTCGGCTTTGAGTTGATTCAGCAGGTCGGCGTGGGCCGCCTGGTCGACTTCGCGCTTCAGGATCTGTTCGGCACCCTTCACGGCGAGCGCGGCGACTTCGCCACGCAGCGCTTCGCGCGCCTTCACGACCTGCTGGTCGGCGTCAGCCTTGGCCTGAGCGATGATGCGCGCAGCTTCAGCTTGAGCCTGTGCCTTGATTTCGTCGGCGACCGCGACAGCGCGCTTTTCGGCGTCAGCGATACGCTGCTGGCCTTCGTTGCGTGCCTGGGAGAGTTCCTGGTCGACGCGCTTGTGCGCGGCTTCGAGTTCCAGCTTGCCCTTTTCGGCGGCCGAGAGACCGTCGGCGATCTTCTTCGAGCGCTCGTCGAGGGCGTTGATCAGCGGCGGCCACACGAACTTCATCGTGAACCACGCGAGGATCAGGAACACGACCATTTGCGCAAACAGGGTTGCGTTGAGATTCACGGTGTTTCCTTAAACGTTGCTTGATCGGAGGGGGAAACGGCAAGGCGCTCATCGACAGTGCTCGATCAGCGCCTTAGTGCCCGTTCCGCTTTGCGCTCTTACCAGTTATAGGTCAGGCGCGCACTTCCGAGGAACCTCAGCCTGCCAGCTTCGACAGCAGCGGGTTCGCGAACGCAAACAGCATTGCCACACCAACGCCAATCAGGAACGCCGCGTCGATCAGACCAGCCAGCAGGAACATCTTGGTTTGCAGCGGGTTCATCAGTTCCGGCTGGCGAGCGCATGCTTCGATGTACTTGCCGCCCATCAGACCGATACCGATACAGGCGCCGATAGCACCCAGGCCGATGATGATGCCGATACCGATGGCGGTCAGACCCTGGATGTTGGCGATGAAAGCTTGCATGATCACTCCTTGTGAAAAGTCTTTTTGGAACTGGGATTTAAAAAACTACGATTCTTGAAACTCTGATTCTTTCTACGACGCGCCGGGTTAGTGCGTGTCGTGTGCCTGGCCGATGTACACCAGCGTCAGCATCATGAAAATGAACGCCTGCAGCAGCACGATCAGGATGTGGAAGATCGCCCACACGCTGCCTGCGATCACGTGGCCGATGAAGCCAAGCACCGTCGTGTCCGCGCCGAAGTTCCAGATGCTGCCGAGCAGGGCAATCAGCAGGAACAGCAGTTCGCCCGCGTACATGTTGCCGAACAGCCGCATGCCGAGGGAGACCGTCTTCGCGACGAACTCGATGATGTTCAGTGCAAGGTTCGGGATCCACAGCAGCGGATGCGAGCCGAACGGAGCGGACAGCAGTTCGTGCACGAAGCCGCCGGCGCCCTTGATCTTGAAGTTGTAGTAAATCATCAGCACGAACACGCCGAGCGCGATGCCGATCGTGCCGTTCAGGTCAGCCGTCGGAACGATACGGTGGTGCGAGATGACGCCCGACAGACCGAGCACGTCGATCACGCGACCCGGCAGGTCGACGGGAAGAAAGTCGAGGGAGTTCATGAGCGCGACCCAGACGAACACGGTCAGCGCGAGCGGTGCGATGAAAGCGCGGTTGCCGTGGATCATCGACTTCGATTGATCCTCGACCATTTCGACCAGCATTTCGACCGCGCACTGGAAACGGCCCGGCACGCCGGACGTCGCCTTACGTGCAGCGAGACGCAAAATCAAAATGGTGACGAGACCGCATACGATCGACCAGAAGAGCGTATCGAGATTCCAGACGTGGATGTCGAAGATCGACGTCTGATGAGCGGTGGAAAAATTCTGCAAGTGGTGCGCAATGTACTCGGACGGATCCAGAGCGCGCGTGCCTTCGCTAGCTGCCATATCGTTAATGCCACCCAAATTGTCGAAAATCTTTCCGGGCCGCTCCCGCCGCAACACTGTATTGCGGGAACACGCCAGCGCGGGTCTCTGTCCAACCCGCGCGCCTCGTTGCTGACGCCTTGCGCCAGCCTAGTGTCTCGCTTGCTTCACCGCCAGGCGAGCGCGATCCAGTACGTCTTGAGAGCGATGAGGTAAGTGACGAGCAACGGAATCCACCGTACGTCGTGATACCAGAATGCGATGGCAACAAACATCGCAATCGTCGTCCCCATCTTGAGCGCTTCGCCGATCATCCAACTCATCACCGTTTCGGCGCCACTCAACTTCTTAAGACGTGCCGCGAACAACGCGCTCGGCACCCAGCAAATCGCTCCTCCCAGGAAGGCCGACAGCGCAGCATCGCCCGGCGGCTTGTAGAACAGCCACCACAACAGCGTCGCACCCAGGGACAAAACCATTTGCGCGATTACGACCTTGGACGGTGTAACGCGCGATGGACGACTCACATTCGGGCCAAACAGCTTTTCGGCCTCAGCCCGCGTGAGCGGAACGATATTGTTATCTTGCTGCTCGGCATCCCATGAGTCGTCATGCGCTGCGCGCTGATCGTCGGCCGCCTGCGAACCGGTGCGATTCCCGCGGTGTTCGTCGTGCCGTTGTTGCGGCGTTTGGTTCGACGCTTTGACCGCCATCGCAGTGTTCCGCAGAGTCCTGTTCAGCCCGCGAGCTTTCGCACCGCTTACGGGTTTGCCTAGCAAATAAATCCGGGCGATTGTAAGCGATAGTTGCAGGCAATTCAAGACTTTAGCCCGGTCAATAACCGGCATGAAACGGCACTTCAGGATACGGGAAGATGCCTATTTTCAGGGCATCGGGCGACAAATGTAAGGCGGTCGCGGCAGACGGGGAAATGGGTGCCGGACTGTGCTATGGCGACGCATTTCAATGCGCATTTTCGCCGCCTGCACAAGTGTCAAAAATGCAACAGCAACCACCCGCCGATAACCCCGCCGATGACCCAAAACGGAACCGAAAACAGGTGAAACTGCGTCCACATGCCGCGCTCTCCTGAAAGCCTCATTGCAATCAGATTCGCAAGTGAGCCGATCGCAAATCCGAATCCGCCGACGCTGACGCCGAACGCAAGCGCTCGCCAATCCTTGGAGAACTCGGCCAGCATGATGGCGGCAGGAACATTGCTGATGAACTGGGAGAGCACGGCGCCCGCTGCGTAAGCGCGCAGCGGCGTCGCAAGATGCAACTGCCCGATGGCATCGTGTACCCAAGGCAGCGCTGCGACACTTCTCAGCACGATGAACATGAATACGAAGATCAGCAGCAAAAGCCAGTCGATCTTCAGAACGATTCGCGGACGCCAGAAGATGAATCCGAGAGCGACGCCGATCAGTCCGATGCCTGCGCGATGAGCATCGGCGAGTACGACGAACGCTACAAACAGGATGGCGGCAACGCCAAGCAGCGGGCGATCGACAGGATGCGGTTCCGTGTCTTTCGACAGATCCAGCGCGATGCGCTTGAACGACACCGTGGCCAGCACATACAGCATGGCCATGAGCACGAAGCACAAAGGTGCGAGCGCGACCACGAAGCCGCCGAACGAAACACCGCTCGTCTGCCAAAGAAACAGATTTTGAGGATTACCCAGCGGCGTGAGTATCGAACCGGCGTTGACTGCAATCGCGATGAAAATGACGAGCCGCTTGAGCGGCAGTGGCGTCAGCTCGTTCAGCGACAACGCGAGCGGCACGACGACGAACAGCGCGACGTCGTTGGTCAGCAATGTCGACAGCGCGGCCGCGAGCGCGATCAGCAAATAGGCCAGCGCGCGCTGCGAGTGAATACGATGGACAACGCGATGCGCGAGCCACATCAGGAATCCTGAATATTCGACGGCCTTCGTCAGAATCAGAAGTCCCGCGAGCGTCATCACCGTCTGCCAGTCGACTAGCGCAGGCAGCGATCCGAATGGACGCGGATGGAAAACCTGCAGCGCGATCAATGCAGCAACGAGCACGGTGAGCACCGGCTCTTTCGCCACATACTGAAGGATCGTGCGCAGCAGGTTTCGGTTAGGTTTTAGCGTTCGCTCGGCAGTCGGCATCGAGAAGTTTCTTATGCCACCGTCGTGTTGCCTCGCAAGCGCGCGAGAATGCCTTCGAGCGCGTCGAGGTCGCCGAAATCGACCAGTACCTGCCCTCGCCCGCGTCGTCCGAGCTTGATCTTCACCGTAGCGGCGAGCAGATCGGATAATTCCTCTTCGAGTCGGCGCGTGTCGCGGCCACCGTCGTTATTCGCTTTCGCCTTCACGGCGGGCGCAGCCTTGGTCGTCGCCGTGACCAGTTTTTCTGTTTCGCGGACGGACATCCGCTTGTTGACCACCTGATTCGCCAGCGTGATCTGCGTGGCGGCATCGACGGCGAGCAGCGCGCGTGCGTGGCCCATGTCGAGGTCGCCGGCAAGCAGCATCGTCTGGACGGGCGAAGCCAGGTTCAGCAGGCGCAGCAGATTCGACACCGCGCTGCGCGAGCGTCCAACCGATTCGGCCGCCTGTTCGTGCGTGAAGCTGAATTCATCGAGCAACCGCTGGATGCCTTGCGCCTCTTCGAGCGGATTTAGATCCTCGCGCTGGATGTTCTCGATGAGCGCCATCGCGGCCGCAGCCTGATCGGGTACGTCGCGCACCAGCACGGGCACTTCTTCGAGACCTGCCAGGCGCGCTGCGCGAAAACGCCGCTCGCCCGCGATAATCTCGAATTTCTCGGGCGAAACAGGCCGTACGAGAATCGGCTGCATCAAGCCCTGCGCGCGGATGCTGGCTGCGAGTTCCTGAAGCGCGCCTTCGTCCATGCGCGTGCGCGGCTGGTACTTGCCCGCTTGCATCTTGTCGAGCGGCAAGGTGTGAGGCGCACCGTTGATCTTCACCGCTTCCGTGATGTCCGCGCTTCCGCCGAGCAGCGCTTCCAGCCCCCTGCCCAACCCCTTCTTCCGTGCTACTGCGTTCATCGTGGTTCCTCGATCCGCTTTGGATGATAGTCGCTGCGTCATAGCGCACGCACCCGTTCAATCATTTCGGCGCCGAACTGCACATACGCCTGCGCGCCGCGCGAAGCCCGGTCGAACACGACGCCCGGCAAGCCATAACTCGGCGCCTCGGCTAGTCGCACGTTCCGCGGAATGACGACGTCGAACACCTTGTCGCCGAAGTGCTCCTTCAATTGATCCGACACCTGCTGTTGCAGCGTGATACGCGGATCGAACATCACGCGCAGCAAGCCGATTACCTTCAGATCGCGATTCAGATTCGCGTGAACCTGCTTGATGGTGTTGACCAGGTCCGACAGACCCTCGAGCGCGAAGTATTCGCATTGCATCGGGATCACGACACCGTGCGCGGCGCACAGCCCGTTGAGCGTCAGCAGCGACAGCGCGGGAGGACAGTCGATCAGAACGAAGTCGTAGTCCTGCACGACGTGCGCGAGCGCTTCCCTGAGCTGGCGCTCGCGGTTTTCCATGCTGACGAGTTCGACTTCGGCGCCCGCGAGTTCGCGATTCGCGGGCAATACGTCGTACGAAACGGATTCCGGCTTGACTCGAGCATCGGCGACGGACACACCGTCGACCAGCACTTCGTAAACCGTGTTCTCGCAGGCGGCCTTGTCGATGCCGCTGCCCATCGTGGCGTTGCCTTGCGGATCGAGATCGATGAGCAGAACCCGCTGTCCCTGCGATGCGAGGCTCGCGGCGAGATTGACCGCGGTCGTCGTTTTGCCGACTCCACCCTTCTGGTTCGCAACGCAGAAGATTTTTGCCATCTTTTAGGTGTCCCTTTGCAGCCTGTTTAATGAAATCCCGATTGGTACTCAGCCTACCGTGACTTCGACCAGATGCCGTTCGGCTTCCAGCGATGGCACTTTGAGACGAATCACCTGCTTGACGTGCGCGCCTTCCGGCAAGCGCTCGATTTCCCCATCCGGTCGAATACCCTTCATCGCCCAGATCGCGCCATTATCCGCAACGAGGTGACGGGCCAGTGTAACGAAATCCGCGAGTTCTGCGAATGCGCGCGAGACGATCACGTCAAACTTTCCCGGTACTTCGACGCCCGGCCGCAAGGTTTCGACGCGCCCCGTCACCACGGACAGATTCGTCAGACCCAGTTCCGCCTTGGCTTGCGACTGAAACGCAGACTTCTTCTGAACGATATCGTTGACGGTGACAGACCATTCCGGGAACACGATCGCCAGCACGATGCCGGGCAGCCCGCCACCGGAGCCTACGTCCAGCGCCGACGCAGGTCCGAGTGCAGCCAGATGCGGAACGATCGAAAGAGAGTCCAGGATGTGTTGGATCAGCATTTGCCGCGGGTCGCGGATCGCCGTCAGGTTGTAGACCGCGTTCCATTTCGCCAGCAACGCGACGTAGTCGAGCAATCTGGCCTTTTGATCCGCGCTGAGATCCATATGCAGTTCATCCAGGCCTTCTTCCAACAAACCGGCGAGCGCGTCACGCCCTGTTCCCGTTGAGGTGGAGCGCGCCGTCATTGAGCCACCGGCGCGTTGTCGGTGCCAGTGCCTGCAGGCTTCTGCGTGCGTCGACCGAGGCCGCGTTTGAGGTGAACCATCAGCAACGAGATCGCGGCCGGCGTAATACCCGAAATGCGCGATGCCTGACCGATTGTTTCCGGCCGGAATTGCGTCAGCTTCTGACGTGCTTCGAACGACAATCCGCGAACTTCCGCGTAATCAAGGTTCTCCGGCAGCCGGGTGTTTTCGTGCGCTTCATTTCGCTCGATCTCGCCTGCTTGCCGCTCGATATACCCCTGATATTTGACGCCGATCTCGATCTGTTCCTTGATCTGCGCCAGCAGCACGTCATCTTCCGCGAGTGCTTCTGCTGGCCCGCAGGCGCCTTCGCGCAACGCGCAAATGCCGTCGTAGGACACGCCGGGGCGCCGCAAAAGATCGGCAAGGCTGTATTCGTGGTCAATGGGCTTGCCCAGCAAAGCGATCGCTTCCTCAGACGAAAGCGTCTTCGGGTTGACCCACGTGGTACGCAGTCGCTCTGTTTCACGTGAAACAGCGTCGCGCTTGCGGCTAAATGCGTCCCAACGGACGTCATCCACCACGCCCAGCTCACGACCAATCTCGGTCAGCCGCATGTCCGCGTTGTCTTCACGCAGGCTCAAGCGGTACTCAGCGCGGCTCGTGAACATGCGATACGGCTCCGACACGCCGCGCGTGACGAGATCGTCCACCAGTACCCCCAGATACGCCTGATCGCGGCGTGGGGACCATGCGTCCTTGCCCTGCACATACAGACCGGCATTGATACCCGCCAGCAAGCCTTGCGCAGCGGCCTCTTCGTAGCCCGTCGTTCCATTGATCTGGCCTGCAAAGAACAGCCCGCTGATTACCTTGGTTTCCAGCGATGCCTTCAGCCCGCGCGGGTCGAAGTAGTCGTATTCGATGGCATAGCCCGGACGCAGGATATGTGCGTGTTCCAGACCCACCATCGAACGAACCAGCTCCAACTGCACATCGAAAGGCAGACTCGTCGAGATCCCGTTCGGGTAAAACTCATTGGTTGTCAGTCCTTCCGGCTCAAGGAAGATCTGATGCGACTCCTTGGACGCAAAACGGTGGATCTTGTCTTCGATTGACGGGCAATAACGCGGACCAACGCCTTCGATAACGCCCGTGTACATCGGCGAACGGTCGAGGCCACTGCGGATAATGTCGTGCGTTTGGGCGTTGGTATGCGTCACCCAGCACGGAACCTGCCGCGGATGCTGCTCTACGCGCCCAAGAAACGAGAAGACCGGGATCGGATCGAGATCGCCCGGTTGCTCTTCGAGCTTCGAGAAATCGATCGTGCGGCCGTCGATTCGCGGCGGCGTCCCTGTCTTCAGGCGTCCTTGCGGGAGCTTCAACTCCTTCAAGCGCGCCGACAACGAGACTGCAGCCGGATCCCCTGCCCGTCCGCCCGTGTAGTTGTTGAGGCCGACGTGGATTTTCCCATCGAGAAAGGTGCCGGCAGTCAAAACCACCGCACGCGACCGGAATCGCACGCCAACCTGCGTGACGGCACCGACGACACGGTCGCCTTCGACCATCAAATCATCGACGGATTGCTGGAAAAGCCAAAGATTCGGCTGGTTTTCGAGCCGGTGACGAATCGCTGCCTTGTATAGAATGCGGTCCGCCTGTGCACGCGTGGCCCGAACAGCCGGCCCCTTCGACGAATTCAGGATGCGGAACTGAATGCCGCCTTCGTCCGTAGCAGCCGCCATCGCGCCGCCAAGCGCGTCGACTTCCTTCACCAGATGGCCTTTGCCAATGCCGCCGATCGACGGATTGCAGCTCATCTGGCCGAGGGTTTCTATGTTGTGCGTCAGCAAGAGCGTCTTGTTGCCCATGCGTGCGGATGCCAGTGCGGCTTCCGTGCCGGCATGACCGCCGCCAACGACGATTACGTCAAACTCTGTGGGATAAAGCATCGCGGATCTCACGCGGGATTCAGCGTAAGCCTAAAAAGAAAAGTATGGGCGAAATTATAGCGGGTTCGCTTTCGGCCCGAATTCCGTCCGATCGGTATAAGACAAAAAAACGGCGTGTTTCACGTGAAACACGCCGCTCATTTGACAGCCATGCCGCCAAAAATTCCTTCGACTACTGAACTTTCTTCGTCAACCCAAGATAGGTTTCGATTACACGCGGATTCTGCGCGAGTGCATTGGCCTCGCCTTCCAATGCCAGCTCACCCGTTTCGAGCACGTAGCCATAGTCGGAGATTTGCAGCGCAGCGCGCGCGTTTTGCTCAATCAACAGCGTGGCGACGCCCGTCTGCCGCAGCGCGCTAATGATGTGAAAAATCTCCTTCACGATCAAAGGTGCCAAGCCCAAACTCGGCTCATCGAGCATCAGCAGGTCCGGCTTCCCCATCAACGCGCGGCCGACCGCCAGCATCTGCCGCTCACCGCCCGACAATGTTCCGGCCGCCTGCTTGCGACGCTCCTTCAACCTTGGAAAAAGCTGGAAAACGGGATCGAGCTGATCGAGAAAGTTGCGCTCGCCGGCACGCTTGCGGCGATAGGCGCCGAGAATCAGGTTGTCTTCGACGGTCATCGCCGCAAACAGCTCGCGCTTCTCCGGCACGAGGCACATGCCGCGCGCCACACGCTTTTCGACGGGCACGTGACTCACGTCTTCATCGCGATACATGATCGCGCCCTTCGCATGCCCCGTCACCGGCAACGCGCCCATGATTGCGTTCAGGAGCGTCGACTTGCCGGCGCCATTCGGGCCGATCACGGAGACGATCTGCCCGGGCCGCACGGCTATCTTCGCGCCGTGCAATGCCTCGACCTTCCCGTACCGGACGGAAAGGCTGCTGACTTCAAGAATCGGTGCAGCCGTTGTCTGATCTGCCATTACTCCACCCCACCCAGATAGGCTTCCAGCACCGCGGGATCGTTCTGCACGTCCTGGGGCAAGCCTTCTGCAATTCGCGTTCCGAATTCCATCACCACCAGTCGGTCCGTCAGATTCATCACGAAGTCCATGTCGTGCTCGACGAGCAGCACGCTCATCCCTTCCTCCCGAAGCTTGCGCAGTAACGTCGCGAGTTGCTGCTTCTCTTGATAACGCAAACCGGCAGCCGGTTCGTCCAGCAACAGCAGCGTCGGATCGCAGCACAGTGCGCGTGCGATCTCCAGAATCCTCTGCTTGCCCAGTGCGAGGCTGCCCGCCTCGTCGTACATATGCTCTTCGAGACCCACCCGTCGAATCTGCCGCGCGGCTTCCGCCATCAGGCGTGCTTCTTCGGCGGCATTCAGACGCGCTACGCTGCGCCAGACGCCTGCATGACCGCGCAGATGTGCGCCAATCGCGACGTTCTCGAGCACGGTCATGCCCGGCAGCAATTTGACATGCTGGAAGGTACGGCCGATGCCGCGTTTAACAATTTCACGTGAATTGAGCGCGTCGATGCGCTCGCCCCGGAACGAAATAGCGCCGCTCGTCGCTTGCAAGACGCCCGTGACCAGGTTGAACGTCGTCGATTTACCGGCGCCGTTCGGACCGATCAAACCGATGATCTGCCCCGCCTTCACCTCGAAACTGACGTCGTTCACGGCAACGAGACCGCCGAATTGCTTACGCGCCTTATCGACGACGAGCAACGACTCGCCCGCCACCGGCTTGCTGCGCTGCGGCAACGCATCCGCGTGGTCCGGAACGTGCGCACGCGGGCCGCGCGGGAAGATGCGCGCCACGAACGGCCACACGCCTTGCCGCGCATATTGCAGGAGCAACACCATCAGAATGCCGAATACGATGATCTCGAAATTGCCGTTCTCGCCAAGCAGCTTCGGCAGCAGCGTCTGCAAATAGTCCTGGAGCACCGTCAGGATCGCCGCGCCCAGCACCGCGCCCCAGACGTGCGCGACGCCGCCTACAACCGCCATGAACAGAAACTCGATGCCGTGATTGAGGCCGAACGGCGTCGGATTCACCGCACGCTGCAAATGCGCGTAGAGAAAGCCCGAAATCGCCGCCAGCACTGCCGCGTAGACGAAAATCACGACGCGCATCCACGCCGTATTCACACCCATCGCCTCCGCCATCAGCCCGCCGCCGCGCAGCGCGCGAATCGCCCGCCCCGGCCGACTATTAAGCAGATTTTGAACAGACACGACGGCGCCGAGCACGACGACCCAGATCAGGTAGTAGATATGCCGGCCGGACTCGAGATTGATGCCGAGCACGTTCAGCACCGGAATGCCATTGATCCCGTCGTACTTGCCGAGCATCTCCATGTTGCCGAACAGGAAGAACAGCGCGAGGCCCCACGCGATCGTCCCCAGCGGCAGAAAATGCCCCGAGAGTCGCATCGTGACCGCGCCCAGCAGCAGCGCAATCAAGGCCGTCAGCACGACACCGGCGATCAGCGCCAGCCAGGGCGATACGCCGAGCTGTGTCGTCAGATACGCCGTCGTATAAGCGCCGACGCCGACGAAAGCGGCTTGTCCGAAGCTCGTCATCCCCCCGATGCCCGTCAGCAGCACGAGGCCGATCGCCACGATCGAATACAGTCCGATGTAGTTGAGCAGCGTCACCCAATATTCGGGCACGCGGATCGGCTGCGGCAGCACGGGCAGCGCGAACATTACGACGAGGAAAATCCAGAAGAACTTGTTTTTCATGATGCGGTTCATCGCGTCACTCCTCCTCTTCTTCCGCGTGCGGGCTGGCGAGACTCCGCCAGAGGAGCACGGGAATGATCAGCGTGAACACGATCACTTCCTTGTACGAACTGGCCCAGAACGACGAATACGACTCCAGCAGACCGACGAGAATCGATCCCGCAGCCGCCAGCGGATAGCTGACCAGCCCGCCGATAATCGCCCCCACGAAGCCCTTCAGGCCGATCAGGAAGCCCGAGTCGTAGTAGATGGTCGTCAGCGGTGCGACGAGAATGCCGCACAGCACACCGAGGCCCGCCGCAAGCGTGAATGCGAGGCGCCCTGCCTGCGTCGTGCCGATACCCACCAGCCGCGCGCCAAGCCGGTTCACCGACGTCGCGCGCAGCGCCTTGCCGGAGATCGAGCGATCGAAATACACGTACAGCACGCCGATCAGCACGATGGCCACGCCGATCACCCACACGCTCTGCCCCGAGATCGACAAGCTGCCGATGTTGAACGTGGAATCGGTGAAGGCGTTGGTGCGCGAGCCCTCAGCGCCGAACATCACGAGCCCGAGTCCGACCATCGCGAAATGCACGGCCACGGACACGATCAGCAGCAGCAGCGTCGTTCCTTCGGCAACCGGTTCGTACGCAAGGCGATACATGAACGGCCCCATCGGCACGACGATCAGCAGCGTCAGCGCGATCTGCGCAAGCATCGGCAGCGGCTGCATGAATACGCCGCGCGTGAGCGCATAAACGGCGACCGGAAACAGCAGATACTTGCCGACCAGCGTCACGAGCGTGCGCGCCGCATGACGCCGCCGCTCAGGATGCCGCGCCATGCCGACCACATCGACGACGAAGCACGCAAGCCCCATCGCCATCAGCAGCCAGCACGTCGCCGGAAACTTCTGCGTCTGCAATGCGGCGAGCGTCAATGCGCCGTACGAAACGAACTCCCCTTGCGGGATGAAAATGGCGCGCGTCACGGAGAACACCAGCACCAACGCGAGCGCAAGCAATGCGTAGATCGCGCCGGTCGTGATGCCGTCCTGCGCGAGGATCGCCGCAATTGATAGATCCATACTTCCTCGTCCTGGAACGTCGAAATCGAAACTGACAAACAGTGAGAGCCGGCTGAACGTCCACCGGCCACGAAGCGAAGCCGAAACACATAAAACAACTGCCGCGCCTAAGATACGGCGCGGCAGCGCTTGCCATTGTTATCGATCAGAATTGGCGGCGTAGCTTAAGAGCATTCTTGCCGACTCTTGGCCACGCCTTACGCGAGACGTGCGTACCTGCTTAATCGTTTTGGAGTTTCCACTTGCCATCCGAAATCTCGACGATCACGCGTGCGCGCTTGTCGAGACCGTTGTGATCGGTGGCCGTGATGTTCATGATGCCGTGCGAGAGCGGCAAGTCCTTGACGTTCTCGAGCGCCTCGCGCAACGCGACGCGGAATGCTTCCGTGCCCGGCTGGCCCTTCTTCAACGCTTCGGGAATCGCGCGCTGGAGCATCTGCCCTGCGTCCCAGGCATGGCCGCCGAACGTTGCCACAGAACCCGCGCCATAGGCCTTCTCGTACGCGTTCTTGTAGGCCAGCGACGACTTCTTCACAGGGTTCGAATCCGGCAGCTGATCGGCGACGAGAATCGGGCCTGCGGGCAGCAATTCGCCTTCGCAGTCCTTGCCGCACACACGCAGGAAGTCGTTGTTCGCGACGCCGTGCGTCTGATAGATCTTGCCCTTGTAGCCACGCTCCTTGAGCGCCTTCGCAGGCAGCGCCGACGGCGTGCCCGAGCCCGCGATCAGCACCGCATCCGGATTCGATGCGGCGATCTTCAGCACCTGCCCTGTCACCGATGCATCGGTGCGGTTGTAGCGCTCGTTCGCGACGAGCTTCAGGTGATGCGCTTCCGCCGCCTTGCTGAACACGTTGTACCAGTTCTCGCCATACGCATCCGCGAAGCCGATGAAGGCGACCGACTTCACGCCGTGCTTTTCCATATACTCGGCGATCGCGTCGGCCATCAGCCCGTCGTTTTGCGGCGTCTTGAATGCCCACGAACGCTTTGCATCCATCGGCGAAATGATGGCGGCCGACGCGGCAAGCGAGATCATCGGCGTCTTGCCTTCCGAAACGGGATCGAGCATCGCGAGCGAGTTCGGCGTCACCGTCGAGCCGATAATCGCATCGACGTGATCTTCATCGATGAGCTTGCGCGTGTTCTGCACGGCACGGCTCGTATCGGATGCATCGTCGAGCACGATGTACTGCACGCTCTTGCCTGCGATCTCCTTCGGCAACAATGCAATCGTGTTCTTCTCAGGGATGCCGAGCGATGCAGCGGGCCCCGTCGTCGACAGCGTGACGCCGATCTTCACCTGCGCGATCGCAGCACTCGTTCCGCAAACGAGCGCCATCGCGATCGCAGTACGGAACCACAGTTTTGTCTTTTTCATTTGCTTGTCTCCAAACGCTTTCGATGCGTGTCGTAATCCGGTTCGAGAACCGGGTAACTGAATCTAGTTATCGGGTATAAGCCTGCCAAGCATGGTTTTCCCTGCTCGTTGCAATTGCGTCAAACGAAGCGTCAAACGAAGCGTCGAATGAAACGCAGGCTCTACCGCTTTAGCGATCTCCCTTCTGCGACCTTATTCAAACATCTCGCGTGCAATAAAAAAGACGCGTCAACTGCCCGCGTCTTTTTTGTTAATTCGAATGCGTTAATTCGCCTCGCTTAATCGGAAGCAAGCTTCCATTTGCCGTCGACGATTTGCACCATCACGCGCGCCCGCTGATCGAGGCCCGCGTGATCGTTCGCGCTCATGTTGAAGATGCCGTGCGAGCCCGGCAGATCTTTCGTATCTTCGAGCGCTGCGCGCAGTGCTTCGCGGAATTGCGGCGTGCCGGGTTGGCCCTTCTTCAAAGCAATGGGAATGGCATGCTGAAGCAGCAGGCCGGCGTCCCACGCGTGGCCGCCGAACGTCGAGATCGAACCCGCGCCATTCGCACCTTCATAAGCGCGCTTGTACGCAAGCGACGCCTTCTTCACAGGATTCGCATCGGGCAGCTGATCCGCGACGAGCAGCGGTCCAGCGGGCAGATACGTGCCTTCGCAATCCTTGCCGCACACACGCAGGAAGTCGTTGTTCGCGACGCCGTGCGTCTGATAGTACTTGCCCTTGTAGCCGCGCTCACGCAGCGTCTTTTCCGGCAGCGCGGCCGGCGTACCCGCGCCGGCGATCAGCACGGCATCCGGGTTCTGCGACATCATCTTCAGCACCTGGCCCGTCACCGACGCATCGTTGCGCGCGAAACGTTCGTTCGCGACGACCTTGATCTTCTTGAGATCGGCGGCCTTGCCGAACTCCTTGAACCAGCTCTCCCCGTATGCATCCGAGAAGCCGATGAAGGCCACCGTCTTCACGCCATGATTGGACATGTGCTGCGCGATGGCCGTCGCCATCAGGATGTCGTTCTGCGGCGTTTTGAAGACCCACGAACGCTTCGCATCCATCGGCTCGACAATCGAAGCCGCCGCGGCCATCGAGATCATCGGGGTCTGCGTTTCATTGGCGATGTCGATCATGGCGAGCGAGTTCGGCACGACGGTCGAACCGATCAGTGCGTCGACGTGATCTTCGCTGGTGAGCTTGCGTGCGTTCTTGACGGCTTGTGTCGAATCCGTTGCATCGTCGAGCACGATGTAGTCGATTTTCTGGCCCGCGATTTCCTTCGGCAGTAGCGCACTGGTGTTCTTCTCCGGAATGCCGAGCGAGGCCGCTGGGCCCGTAGCCGACACCGTCATGCCGATTTTCACGTCCGCGAATGCCGCGCCGCCATACGCTGCGCACACGCCCGTCGCGACCAGTGCCGCGCTGATCCACCGCAATGCCGACTTCATTCCGCTCCTCTGCCCCGATATTCGAATTGATTCGAGTTTTCCAAACGCCGACCCGATGGTCGGCGAATGGCGAGTGTAGCGGACGCATACCGCGCGCGGCAAGCGCTTTGAAGGCTTTGAATCTTTGGGGAAAACGCTGTGTGCAGCGAGAGGAAAAGCGTCAGATTTACAACGCGGCGCGGCGAGAGATGAACGCTGAGAGCATAGACGGAACAGAAAAGTAAAAAGCGCTGTTGGATCTAATCCAACAGCGCTTTTGTATGGGCACTTTTGTGCCTCATGTCTCCTCGTTCTCCACCTGCAAAATTCGGTGCATCAGAACTGTGTGAAGATTAAACGGGGGCAGCTTTACGGGCAACTAGCATTTACCCTAGTGGTGCAGTGCCGCACAAAATTGGGGCGCGTTCTTGTAGTTTCGCTCCGTGTTCGCCTCATTTCGTAGCAGCAAGCCGTTACTTCGGATCGCGAACCAGTTACGTTTTCCCTCAGGCGCGCAGCGGTTTGACCCGCTGCACGATCTCCCCGACGATGCCGCGCCTGAACGCCAGCACGCATGCGATGAAAATGAGGCCCGTCACGATCGTCGCGGACTCGCCGAGCGAGCGGAACCACTCCAAGCCTGTCACCGACGCAAGCCCGCTGCCGATATCGCCGAGCCGGTCCTCGAGCGCGACGATCAGCGCTGCGCCGAGCAGCGGACCGAACAGCGTGCCCATGCCGCCTACCAGCGTCATCAGCACGACGAGACCCGACATCGTCCAGTACGCATCGCCGAGCGTCTCGAAGCCCAGCACGAGCACCTTGAGCGACCCGGCAAGGCCCGCCAGACCCGCCGACAGAACGAACGCGAGCAGCTTGAAGCGGTTCGTATCGTAGCCGAGCGAGATCGCACGCGGCTCGCTTTCCTTGATCGCGATCAGCACTTGCCCGAACGGCGAATGCACGATCCGCACGATCAGCAGAAACGCGAGCACCATCACCGCGAGCACGACGAAGTACAGCGTCAGGTCCGACGAGAGACTCAACACACCGAACAGCTTGCCGCGCGGCACACCTTGCAGGCCATCCTCGCCATGCGTGAACGGCGCCTGCAGAAACACGAAATAGACCATCTGCGCGAGCGCGAGCGTCACCATCGCGAAGTAGATGCCCTGTCTGCGGATCGCAAACAGTCCCACGACGAGGCCAAGCACCGTCGCCGCAACCGTCCCGGCAACAACGCCGAGTTCGGGCGACAGCGAGAGTGTCTGAATCGCGTAGCCGGTGACGTAGCCGGCCGATGCGAGAAACATCGCGTGACCGAACGACAGCAGGCCCGTATAGCCGATCAACAGATTGAACGCGGCCGCGAACAGTGCGAAGCACAGCACCTTCATCACGAACACAGGGTACGCACCGGCGAACGGCGCAACGATGAGCGCGAGCAGCAGCAGAACGTAGAGCGCTTTTCTCTGCATCATTTTTCCTTGCCGAAGAGACCCGCCGGACGCACGAGCAACACGAGCGCCATGATCACGAAGACCACGGTCGCGGAGGCTTCCGGATAGAACACGCGCGTGAATCCTTCGATCACGCCGAGCAGCAGGCCCGTGAGAATCGAGCCCATGATCGAGCCCATGCCGCCGATCACAACGACCGCGAACACGGTAATGATCATCGGTTGGCCCATCAGCGGCGACACCTGGATCACGGGCGCGGCGAGCACACCCGCAAACGCCGCCAGCGCCACGCCGAAGCCGTACGTGAGCGTGACCATCATCGGCACGTTCACGCCGAACGCCTCGACGAGCTTCGGGTTCTCCGTGCCTGCGCGCAGATACGCGCCAAGACGCGTCTTCTCGATGACGAACCACGTCGCGAAGCAGACGATCAGCGATGCGACGACCACCCACGCGCGATAGTTCGGCAGGAACATGAAGCCGAGATTGGTCGCGCCCGACAACGCCGACGGCACGTCATACGGTTGGCCCGACGAACCGTAGATCGAACGGAACACGCCTTCGACGACGAGCGTGAGCCCGAACGTGAGCAACAGGCCATAGAGGTGATCGAGCTTGTACAGCCAGCGCAGCATCGAGCGTTCGATCACGATGCCGAACAGCCCGACAAGGATCGGCGCGAGCACCAGCATCACCCAGTACGGCAGACTGAAATACGACAGGCCCATCCACGTGAGCATCGCACCCAGCATGAACAACGCGCCGTGCGCGAAGTTGATCACGTTGAGCAGACCGAAGATCACGGCCAGCCCAAGACTCAGGATCGCGTAGAACGAACCGTTTACGAGACCGAGCAGCAACTGGCTGAGCATCGCCGGTAGCGGAACGCCAAAGATATCCATTGAAGCCGTCGTCAAAGTGAAAGCGGCATGCACGCGCCGGATCTTCAATGAGCTGAAGATCCGACACGTCCAGCACGCAGAACATCGACGCCCGCTGTCTCTACATCCGGTGAACCAGCAGGCGATCCTCGGCGCCGCTTATTTCCACAGCGCGCAGCGCGTTTCCTGCTTGGTCGTGAACGCCTGCTCGCCCGGAATCGTGGCGGTGATCTTGTAGTAGTCCCACGGCTCTTTCGACTCGGCGGGCGTCTTCACCTGCATCAGGTACATGTCGTGGATCATGCTGCCGTCCTGACGGATGTAGCCCTTCGCAAAGAAGTCGTCGATCTTCTGCTTCTTCAGTTGCGCCATCACCTTGTCGGAATCCGTCGAACCGACCGCCTTCACGGCATTCAGGTAAGTCATCGTGGCCGAGTAGTCGGCGGCCTGCAGGCTCGACGGCATCTTCTTCATCTTGTCAAAGTAGCGCTGCGCCCACTTGCGCGTCGTCGCGTCCTTGTTCCAGTACCAGCTGTCCGTCAGCACGAGGTTCTGCGTCGTCTCGAGGCCGAGACTGTGGATGTCGTTGATGAAGACGAGCAGTGCCGCGAGCTTCATCGTCTTCGTGACGCCGAATTCCTTGGCGGCCTTGATCGCGTTGATCGTGTCGCCGCCTGCGTTCGCGAGGCCGAGAATCTGCGCCTTCGATGCTTGCGCCTGCAACAGGAACGACGAGAAGTCCGATGCCGACAGCGGGTGACGCACTTCGCCGAGCACCTGGCCGCCGTTCGCCTTGACGACGTCGGCGGTGTTCTTTTCCAGCGCCTTGCCGAACGCGTAGTCAGCCGTCAGGAAGTACCACGTCTTGCCGCCCTGCTTCGTCACGGCCGAACCGGTGCCTTTGGCGAGCGCCGTCGTGTCGTACGCGTAGTGGATCGTGTACGGCGTGCATTGCTCGTTGGTCAGCGTATCGGCGCCTGCGCCGATGCTGATATAGACCTTGTGCTTTTCGCCCGCGACCTGGTTCATCGACAGGCCCGTGGCCGAATTCGTGCCGCCCACCAGCATGTCGACGCCGTCGCGGTCGAACCATTCACGCGCGCGCGACGCTGCGATATCGGCCTTGTTCTGGTGGTCCGCATAGACGACCTGGATCGGCTTGCCGTTCACCTTGCCGCCGAAATCGGCCACTGCCATGCGGATCGCTTCGAGACCGCCCTGCCCGTCGATGTCGGCATAAAGACCCGACATGTCGGTGATGAAACCGATCTTCACTGCATCGTCGGCAGCCCGCGCGCTGCCCGCCGTCAACGCGACGCCTGCTGCCGCCGCAAAACAGATTGACGTGAACCGCGCGAGTGTCTTCCTTTTCATTACTGTCTCCTTCGTTCTGCGTTGTGGTTGTCAGAGGCAATCAGGTCCGCACTCCCCGGCTCATACTCCGAGCAAATCGTGCAGCACCGGCATTTTGCTTTCGAGCTCCTTCGCGCCGAAATGCTCGACGATGCGCCCATGCTCCATCACATAGAAACGATCGGCGAGCGGCGCGGCAAAGCGGAAGTTCTGTTCGACCATGACGATCGTGTAGCCGCGGGCTTTCAGCGTCACGATCATGCGCGCGAGCGCCTGCACGATCACAGGCGCAAGACCTTCGGAAATCTCATCGAGCAACAGCAGGTTCGCGCCCGTACGCAGAATGCGCGCGACGGCCAGCATCTGCTGCTCGCCGCCCGACAGACGCGTGCCCTGGCTCATGCGCCGTTCCTGGAGATTGGGAAACATCTGGTAGATCTCGTCGATCGACATCATCAACGACTTGTCGCCGACGGGCGGCGGCAGCAACAGATTTTCTTCGCACGACAGGCTCGAAAAAATGCCGCGCTCCTCCGGGCAATAACCGACACCGCAGTGTGCGATCCGATGCGTCGCCATGCCGATGGTCTCGCGTCCCCCGACGCGAATCGACCCAGTGCGACGCCCCGTCAAGCCCATGATCGCGCGCAACGTCGTCGTGCGGCCCGCACCATTGCGGCCGAGCAGCGTGACGACTTCGCCGCGGCTCACGGTCAGATCGACGCCATGCAGGATGTGCGATTCGCCGTACCACGCTTGCAGGCCAGCGATCTCCAGCGCGGGTTCGCCGCTCACGACACTGACCGATGCGTTTTCCTGTTCGCTCACTGTGCTCATGCATGCGCTCCGGCAAGCGCCGCGTCCGCACTGCCCATATAGGCCTGCATGACGAGCGGGTTCTTCGAGACTTCCGCGTACGTGCCTTCGGCGAGCACCTCGCCGCGTTGCAGGACGGTAATCGTGTCGGAGATGCCGGCAATCACATTCATGTTGTGTTCGACCATCAGGATCGTGCGGCCGGCCGATACTTTTTTGATCAGCGCGGTCACGCGGTCGACGTCTTCATGTCCCATGCCTTGCGTCGGTTCGTCGAGCAGCATGAGTTCGGGTTCCATGCCAAGCGTCGTCGCGATCTCGAGCGCGCGCTTGCGGCCGTACGACAGTTCGACGGCGGGCACATCGGCGAAATCGGTCAGGCCGACTTGCGTCAGCAGATCGATTGCGCGGTCATCGAGTTGATGCAACGAGCGCTCGCTTCTCCAGAAGTGAAACGCAGTGCCGAGCTGACGTTGCAAACCGATGCGAACGTTCTGCAATGCCGTCAGATGCGGAAACACAGCAGAAATCTGGAACGAACGGATGATGCCGCGACGCGCGATCTGCGCGGGACGCTCGTTCGTGATGTCGACGCCGTTAAAGACGATCTGACCCGCAGTGGGCACGAGAAATTTGGTGAGCAGATTGAAGCAGGTGGTCTTGCCTGCGCCGTTGGGACCGATGAGCGCATGGATCGAACCGCGCTTCACGCGCAGGTTCACACCATTGACTGCGGTAAAACCCTTGAACTCACGTGTGAGCCCGCGCGTCTCGAGTATCGTATCGCCGAGAATCATGTTCCCTTCCATGCGAAGTAAGGCGAAGCACTACCGCGTTCTGTTCCGCGCAGATTCGGCGCGACTGTTATTGGCGATGACACCCCCGTGCCAATCGTGGCGTGGTGCACCAATGAGGACGGTAATCCATGCCGCACCACGCAGCATGGCTGCCATTGTCGCGCCAATGATGCAGCGCAATCATTGGGATTTGCACTTAGTGTTTGATGCGACCTTCGCCGTGCAAAACGTTAAACGTTGCGTGTCATGCAACCGACATTGACGATGCGACGCGTGTCTCGATTGAGAGACTGTCTGCACGCGCGCGACGGTCGGCGCGAATCATGTCGCTCGCGCGCTCGGCAATCATCAGCGTCGGCGAGTTCGTATTGCCTGACGTGATGGTCGGCATCACCGACGCGTCGACGATACGCAGACCTTCGACGCCCATCACGCGCAAGCGGCTGTCGACGACGGCGCCCGGATCGTCCGCCGTGCCCATGCGGCACGTGCCCACAGGATGGAAGATAGTCGTGCCCACGTTGCCCGCCGCGAGCCGCAACTCTTCCTCAGTCTGAAACTGGATACCCGGCAGGATCTCTTCAGGCCGGTAGCGTTTCAACGCAGGCGCGGCTGCAATGCGCCGCGTGAGACGCAGCGCATTCGCAGCCACATGGCGGTCGTATTCCGTCGACAGATAGTTGGGCGCAATCAACGGCGCTGCGTGCGGATCGCGCGACTCGATATGCACGCTGCCGCGCGACGTCGGACGCAAATGACACACAGATGCCGTGAATGCATTGAAGCGATGCAATGGTTCGCCGAATTTGTCGAGCGACAGGGGTTGCACGTGATACTCGAGATCGGGCCGCGTCAACGATCTGTCGTTCATGTCGGACCTCGCGAACGCACCCAGTTGCGACGGCGACATCGACATCGGCCCGCTCTGCATCAGCAGATACTGCAGGCCGATCATCATCTTGCCCCACCAGTGTGCGGACGCCGTGTTCAACGTGCGTACGCCGTGCACCTTATAGGCCATGCGCAACTGCAAATGATCCTGCAGATTTTCACCGACGCCGCGCAAATCCTTGACGACTTCAATGCCGAGATCCTGCAGTCGCGCGCCGTTACCGATGCCCGACAGTTCGAGCAATTGCGGCGAATTCACCGCGCCCGAACTCATGATCACTTCGATACGCGCCTTCGCGATGTACTCGTTGTCGCCACGATATTCGACGCCGACGCAGCGCATGCCTTCGAATACAACGCGCTGCGTATGAGCGCCCGTGATGACGGTCAGATTCGGCCGCTGTAGCGCGGGCCGCAGAAACGCCTTCGATGCATTCCAGCGAATGCCGCGCTTCTGGTTCACGTCGAAGTAACCGACGCCCGTGTTGTCGCCGCGATTGAAGTCGTCGGTAGCGGGAATGCCGGTTTCCGTCGCGGCTTCGGCGAACGTCTCAAGAATCTTCCATTTGAGGCGCTGCTTTTCCACGCGCCATTGACCGCCCGCGCCGTGATATTCATTCGCGCCGCCGTGATGATCTTCGCTGCGTTTGAAGACAGGCAGCACGGCGTCCCACGACCACGATGCATCGTTTGTGACGCGCGCCCATTCGTCGTAGTCTTCGCGCTGTCCGCGCATGTAGATCATGCCGTTGATCGACGAACAGCCGCCCAACACGCGGCCGCGCGGATACGACAGCGCGCGTCCGTTGAGTCCGGGTTCTGCCTGTGTTTTATAGAGCCAGTCGGTGCGCGGATTGCCGATGCAATAGAGGTAGCCGACGGGCACATGTATCCAGTGATAATCGTCTTTGCCGCCTGCTTCGAGCAGCAGCACGGTCACGTCGGGATCTTCCGTCAGGCGATTCGCCAGCACGCAACCCGCCGTGCCCGCACCAATGATGATGTAGTCGAATTCGCCTTCGAGTTTTCTTGCTGTCGTGCTCACGCGCGTCTCCTTCGCATGGCCACCGTGCACGGCATCTGATCGCGCTTTGTGCGTGTGGTCTGCTACTGCTCGAGGCGCACGGCATGGATATGAAACGAAACCAATGCCGTGCCTCTATCGTTGTTTTGAATTGCGCTACTTCGCAACCGGCATCGTAAATTCCGCGCCCTTCGCAATGCTGTCCGGCCAACGCTGCATCACGCTCTTGTAGCGCGTATAGAAGCGCACGCCTTCTTCGCCATACGCGTGATGATCGCCGAACAGCGACTTCTTCCAGCCGCCGAACGAATGCCACGCCATCGGCACCGGAATCGGCACGTTGATACCGACCATGCCGATCTGAATCTGACGCGAGAACGCACGCGCGACACCGCCATCCGATGTGAACAGCGACACGCCGTTCGCAAACTCGTTCTTGTTGATCAGTTCGACAGCGGAAGCGAAATCGGGCACGCGCACCACGCACAGCACGGGCCCGAAGATCTCTTCGCGATAGATCTTCATGTCGGTCTTCACATCGTCGAACAAGGTGCCGCCGAGGAAGAAGCCCTTCTCGTGACCGGCCACCTGATGGCCGCGCCCATCCACGACCAGCTTCGCACCCGCATCGACGCCTGCTTCGATATAGCCCGACACTTTCTCGCGATGCGCAGCCGTCACGAGCGGACCCATTTCCGCTTCGCCTTCCATGCCATTCATGATCTTCAGCGACTTCACGCGCGGCGTGAGCCGTTCGATCAGTTCGTCGGCGATATGACCGACGGCCACCGCCACGGAGATAGCCATGCAACGTTCGCCCGCCGAGCCATAGGCCGCGCCGATCAACGCATCGACGGCCTGATCGAGATCGGCATCCGGCATTACAACGAGATGATTCTTCGCACCGCCCAGCGCCTGCACGCGCTTGCCGTGTTTCGTGCCTTCCGTGTAGATGTATTCGGCAATCGGCGTCGAGCCGACGAACGACAATGCGCTCACGTCAGGATGCGCGAGCAGCGCATCGACGGCCACCTTGTCGCCATGCACGACGTTGAACACGCCGTCAGGCAAACCCGCTTCCTTCAATAGTTCCGCGAGACGCACGGACGCCGACGGATCGCGCTCCGACGGCTTCAACACAAACGTGTTGCCGCATGCGATCGCAACCGGAAACATCCAGCACGGCACCATCATCGGGAAGTTGAACGGCGTGATGCCCGCGACGACGCCGAGGGGCTGACGCAGATTCCAGTTGTCGATGCCGCCGCCGATCTGATCGGTGAAGTCCGTCTTCAACAGATTCGGAATGCCGCATGCGAATTCGACGATCTCGATGCCGCGCATCACTTCGCCCTTCGCATCGGAAAACACCTTGCCGTGCTCGCGCGTGATCAGTTCGGCAAGTTCATCGTGGTGACGGTCGAGCAGTTCCTTGAACTTGAACAGCACGCGCGCGCGCTTGATCGGCGCCGTTTCGCTCCATGCAGGAAACGCGTCCTTCGCGGCGGCAACGGCCGCATCGACCTCGGCAACGCTTGCAAGCGGCACGCGCGAAGTGACGTCGCCCGTCGCCGGATTGAAGACGTCGCCGAAACGCTGGCTCGTGCCATCGACGGGACGGCCGTTGATCGCGTGGGTCAGCGCGCGCACCTTG
The DNA here is from genome assembly GCF_007995085.1 of Paraburkholderia azotifigens. Classification (GTDB taxonomy): domain Bacteria; phylum Pseudomonadota; class Gammaproteobacteria; order Burkholderiales; family Burkholderiaceae; genus Paraburkholderia; species Paraburkholderia azotifigens. The sequence continues at coordinate 2,546,771 of NZ_VOQS01000001.1, read as the reverse complement.
CCTTGATCTGTCTCGCTCATGATCTCTCCTGGAGTAGGACTTTGTGATGGTCGATGCTGCAGCGCAATGCATCACGCCTTTGCATGATGTTGCCTAGCGTAATCGCGAGGCGCGCAGCAAATCCAATGAGTAATGCTCAAATGCGATATAAGGCGCGTTAATATCAGCGGATGGATCTCACCCTGCTCCGCGCATTTGCGACGGTCGCACGCGAAGGCAACCTGACGCGTGCCGCAGCGCAATTGCATCTGACCCAGCCCGCCGTGAGTCTGCAGATCAAGAACCTGCAGACTGCGCTCGGCGTGACGCTCTTCACGCGCACGTCGCACGGCCTCTCACTGACGCGCGACGGACAGGCGCTGTTGCCTCACGCCGAACGCGCGCTGGCAGCTGCAGGCGATGTCGAGCGCGCGGCGGCCACGCTGCGCCAGGAAGTGCGCGGGCGTCTGCGCATCGGTACGATTCTCGATCCGACATTCCTGCGGCTCGGCGGCTTCCTGAAGCAGCTGGTCGAAACATGGCCGCATGTCGAAACGCAGCTTCGCCACGGCATGTCGGGATGGGTGCGCGATCAGGTGCGCGCGGGCGAGCTGGACGTCGGCTATTACATCGGCCAGCCCGATGACGACGAAACGCGCGATGCGCCGATCTTTCATGCCGTCACGCTCACGCACTTTCAATATCGCGTGCTGGCGCCGCCCGGCTGGAAAGACCGCATGAAGGGCGTACGCGACTGGCGCGCGCTCGCTTCGTTTCCGTGGATCTGGACGCCGCCCGCTTCCGCGCACAACCGCTTGCTGACACGCCGTTTCGCCGATGCCGGCGTCAAGCCCATCAAGGTCGCCGAAGTGGATCAGGAACCGTCGATGCTCGATCTCGTCAAATCCGGCATCGGGCTCACGCTCGCGCGCGATTCGATTGCGCTCGCCGAAGCGCACGCGCACGCGCTGACGATCGTCGAAGACGTGACGGTGCCGACGGAGCTGACGTTCATCACGCTCGCCTCGCACAAGGATGAACCGGCCATCGCTGCGGCGTTGAAGCTGATCGAGTTGCAATGGTCGACGTGATTGGCGTCGAGGTGTCTCGCGCGATATGAGCCGGCCTCATGACGCAGCCCGTTTTGCACCCGTTTTTTGTCCCCTTCGCACGCCGTGGCCTTTAACCACATCGTCACGGGCTTTTTGCTAGATTGACGCTTTGCCCGATTTCCTCCGTTGTATTCCGTATGCCCTTCGGTCTCTGACGAGCGGCTTGCGCACGCAGGCCAGCGACGCCCGTCGCGTCGTCGTCAGCGCCGCCCACGTTCATCTTTCGACAGGAGCTTCACATGGCACGCAACATCGAAATCAAAGCCCGCGCGCAGCAGTTCGAGCAGCTTCGCGAGCGCGCTGCCGCCCTTTCGCCTGACGCTCCGTTGATCTTCCGCCAGCAGGACTTCTTCTACGACTGCCGCGCGGACGTCTAAAGCTGCGCCAGTTCGACGACGGCACGCCGGCCGAACTGATCTTCTATCAGCGCGACGACCGCGACGGCCCGAAGGCGTCGTACTACACGCGCAGCCCGGTGACGAACCCCGAAGCAATGCACTCGCTGCTCGCGACCGCGCTCACGACGCGCGGCATCGTCACGAAGGAACGTCATGTGTATATCGTCGGGCGCACGCGAATTCATCTGGATCGCGTCGACGGTCTCGGCGATTTCGTCGAGCTCGAAGTCGTGCTCGCGCAGGATGACGACGAAGCGGGCGGCGAAGCCGAGGCGCATGACATGTTCGCAAAACTCGGCGTGGCGGAATCGGATCTCGTCGCGGTCGCGTATGTGGATATGCTGAATCAGGAACCGTTGAAGGCCGCGTGATTCATCACGCGCCACGCGGTCAGACAGCCGGCGCGCCCGGCGTCAGTTGACCGAGCGGCAGCGGGCCGTTGCGCTTGAACGTCGTCAGCACGATGTTCGAGCGCACACTGTCGACGCCCGGCACCCGCATCAGTTTCTTCATCACGAACGACGACAGCGCGTTCAGATCCGGCGCCACGATGCGCAGCAGATAATCGGCGTCGCCCACTACCGCATGACATTCCAGCACTTCCGGTAGCACGTCGATCTGCTGCTGAAACTGCTCGATGATCGAATCGCCGTGGTGCTTCAGTTTCAGACTCGTGAACGCCATCACGCCGAGCCCGAGTTTTTCGGGCCGCAGCACGACGCGATAACCGTCGACCACACCGATTGCCTCCAGCCGCTGCAGGCGCCGCCCGATCTGCGACGGCGACAGCGGCACCTGCTCGCCGAGCTGCTGGTGCGTCGCGCGCCCGAAGCGCTGCAGGACGTCGAGAAGCGCGAGGTCGAAGTGGTCGAGTTCTACCATGTGAATTCTCCGCATGCATTTGCCTTTTGATGCGCAATTATCGCATTCAAGCCGTGCGTTTCGGAAAACTTGCGCCCTTTGCGCGCCTTCTCTGCTCTAGACTTGCACGTTCCCCTTTTTATCCAGCAGGTCATGGCCGTCCCGAACACCGCGAAGCTCAAGGAGCAATTTGACGCCGGTCTCGAAACCCGCGCCGATTTCACCATCGACCAGCCGATGCATCGCTATGGCGCGGTCGATCATGCGGTGTGGAAACAGCTCTATACGCGGCAGACGGCACTGCTGAAGGGGCGTGTCTGCGATGCGTTTCTGGAAGGCGTCGCGCGGCTCGATCTGTCACCGGAAAGCGTGCCTTCGTTCCACGCAATCAACGCGCAATTGACGCCCGCGACCGGGTGGCACATCGTCGCTGTGCCGGGGCTCGTGCCCGATCAGGTGTTCTTCGGGCATCTCGCGAACCGTCGATTTCCCGTGACATGGTGGATGCGTCGCCCGGATCAGCTCGACTATCTGCAGGAGCCCGACTGTTTCCACGATCTGTACGGCCACGTGCCGCTGCTGATCAATCCCGTGTTCGCCGACTACATGCACGCATATGGCCGTGCTGCGCTCGCCGCGCACGATGCGAACGCCTTGCCGCTGCTCGCGCGCCTCTACTGGTACACAGTCGAATTCGGCATGATCCGCGACGATGCGAGTCCGAACGGCGTGCAGATCTACGGCGCGGGGATCGTGTCGAGCAAGGGAGAAACGCTCTATAGCCAGCTGAGCGACGCACCGAACCGCATCGCGTTCGATCTCGAGCGTGTGATGCAGACGCAATACCGGATCGACACGTTCCAGAAGACCTACTTTGTGATCGACGATTTCTCGCAGCTGTTCGATGTCGCGCGCACCGATTTCGCGCCGCTGCTGAATAAGCTTGCGGCCGCAAAGCCGTACGCTGCAGGCGATGTGCGCGATACCGACATCGTCATTACGCGCGGCACGGGCGAAGGCTGGGCGACGGACGGCGACGTCTGACGTGGCACCCTGCAGCAGCTTTTCAACCGTGAAAAAATAGAACCAGTCCGCATGCGCGCGGAGCGTCCATGCATGTGGCATCGGCGCGGCCGCGCGCCGCTTTTAAGGGTGACACGATGATCCAGAAACTCTCTTCGGAAGAACGCACGCAGCAAGTCGCGCAACTGAACGGTTGGCAAAACGTCGAGGGCCGCGACGCCATCAAGCGGCAATTCAAATTCGCCGACTTCAACGAAGCATTCGGCTTCATGACGCGCGTCGCCATCAAGGCTCAGGAAATGGACCATCACCCGGAATGGTTCAACGTCTACAGCAACGTCGAGATCACGCTATCGACGCACGATGCGAACGGAGTCACCGAGCGCGATATTCGCCTCGCGCGTTTTATCGATGAAATCACCGCGGCGAAGTAACGTGAACGGATGATCGGGAGAAACCCGATCAGGCTAAAAACTCAGACGAAAACCCGTTCTGAAAGCGTATTGCAGGTAATCAGGCCACCAAACCTTCACTTCATTAGGCCATTTTTAAGGGACACGTAAGAATCCCACGCGGCGCGGGCAATCTCGTCCAATCCTTCCTGCGGCAGCGCGGTCTGTCGCTGTACAATCATCAGCGCATACGGCGCGGAGAGCGCGCTTGCCTCCTTGCACAGAACGAGTTCGTCGCCGCTCGAAGGCGAGCGGGTACGCCAGAAATTGATCGCGGCTTCCAGTTCGTAGATCGTAATATCGGACATGGCTCGCTGGTCTGTTGATGGCCGCATCGAACGGCACGCCGCACGGCATTCTGTGCAGCAGGCGCCCCGGCGAACCGCGTGCCCCTTGCCTAAACCTATTGTACTTGAGCGAAATCCATGCGACTCCTTCTGATCGAAGATGACCGCCCCATCGCACGCGGCATCCAAAGCAGTCTCGAACAAGCCGGCTTCACGGTCGACATGGTCCACGACGGCATCTTCGCCGAACAGGCCCTCACGCAAAACCGCCACGAACTCGTGATCCTCGATCTCGGCCTGCCCGGTATCGACGGCATGACGTTGCTCTCGCGTTTCCGCCAGAGCAACCGTCATACGCCCGTGATCGTGCTGACCGCGCGCGATGAACTGAATGACCGTGTGCAAGGCCTCAATTCCGGTGCGGACGACTACATGCTGAAGCCGTTCGAACCCGCCGAACTCGAAGCGCGTATCCGCGCCGTGATGCGTCGCAGCGGACCGCACGGCGACATGCCGCGTCCGGAAGTGTCGCTGGGCGGCGTGCGCCTGTCGGGCGTCGATCGTCGCATCTTCAACGACGACAAGCCGCTCGAACTGTCGCCGCGCGAATTCGCGGTGCTCGAAATGCTGCTGCTGCGCCACGGCCGCGTGGTCAGCAAGGCGCAACTGCAGGATCACCTGACGCACTTCGGCGGCGATCTCGGCGATACCGCGATCGAAGTCTATGTGCACCGCGTGCGCAAGAAGCTCGAAAACTGCCGCGTCGAAATCGTCACGGTGCGCGGCTTCGGCTATCTGCTCCAGGAAATCCGCCAGGCGTCATAATGGTCGTCGAGACCGTTGTGGTCTGACGGCGTCCGGGTCGTTCGACGGGCGGCCGCAAGCGCATCGGCGTATGCGCGGCGGCCGCCTGTGTCATTCAGCCCGGCCGAAAACCGCCGTCTGAACTGCAATCTGAACCGCATTCCGAATGTGTACTGACGCAGTCGTCATCGCCGGCGTCGGTCTTTTATCGCGGGTTCGACCATGAACTATCCGGCCGCGAATAGCCTGCGCCGCCAGTTGCTGCGCCGGCTCGCCGCACCCCTTTCGCTGCTCGCGCTGATGAGCGGCCTCATCGCGTACTGGCTCGCGTGGCAATACACGCAGCACGTGGTCGACCGTTCGCTCGCCGATCTCGCTACCGCCATTTCGAAGCAGATCCAGATCGCCGGCCCCGAGGCCCCTATCACCGTTCCGCCGCTCGCGCAGGCGATGTTCTCCGATCCCGTCGAACAGCTGGTCTACCGCATCAGCAACGGCGAAACTGAAATTGCCGGCGATCCGAAGCTGCCGCTGCAAGGCACGAACGTGCGGCGCATGCACTACGCGTATGTGTTCGAGACACAGCACGAAGGCACGGCTGTGCGCGTCGCGCAGGTGCGCGTCGATCAGCCGACGGGCAATCCCGTCGTCATCGAAGTCGGCCAGCCCGTGCATCACCGCTTCCGCATCGCCGCCGAGTTTCTGGTCGCGATCATGATGCCCCTGCTGCTGTTGCTGCTCGCGGGCTGGGTGATCGTGTGGCGCGTCGTGAACCAGCAGCTGAATCCGCTGACCGATCTCGCCGATTCGCTGAACCGCCAAACGCACACATCGCTGGAACCTGTCGACGAAACTTTCGTCCCCGTGGAAATCCGTCCGTTGACGGGCGCGCTGAACGGCCTGCTCGACCGTCTGAAATCAGCGCTCGACGCCCAGCGCAAATTCATCGCCGATGCCGCGCATCAACTGCGCACGCCGCTCACCGCGATCAAGCTTCACGCAGAGCAGGCGGCCATCGCGCGCGATCCGCAGCAGACGCTCGCGGCCGTCAAGGAACTGCGCGCGGCCGCCGACCGCGCGGTGCGTCTGTCGAACCAGCTGCTGTCGCTCGCGCGCGCCGAGCCAGGCGAACAGGCCGCGCGTTTCGTGAATCTGGATGTCGCGTCGCTCGCGTTCGACACGGGCGCCGAATGGGTGCCGCGCGCGCTTGCCGCACACGTCGATCTCGGCTTCCAGCGGCTCGACGATCCGTCCAACGATCATCCGTTGATCGCGCGCGGCAACCCGGTGCTGCTGCGCGAAGTGATCGCGAATCTGCTCGATAACGCGCTCAAATACGTGCCGCCGTCGCGCATGAACGGCGCGCGCATCACGATGACGGTCGCGCAAGTGGTCGTGGATGGCATCGCGATGGCGGAGGTCGCCGTCGAGGATAACGGCCCCGGCGTGCCGCCGAAACAGCAGTCTGAACTGTTCAAGCGCTTCTTCCGTGGCGACGGCCAGGGGCAAAGCGACAGCGGCGTCGACGGCGGCGCAGGTCTCGGCCTTGCGATCGTGCACGACATCATGGCGCTGCATCGCGGCAGCGTGCATTACGAAGATGCCATCGAAGGCGGTGCACGCTTTATCGTGCGGCTGCCCGTCGCGACGGGCGCCGTGCTGCGCGAACCCGAGCAGGTTCGCGAAACAAAAAAACCGGCGCATGCGCCGGTCGATCCCTGAAGTTGATCAATCGATGAGCGTGCTGCCACGTACGTGACAGCACGCTTGGATCACTTCTTCTTCTTCGATTTCTTCTCGTCTTTCTTGTCCGGCCGCGCGAGCATCGTGCCGCGGCACTTGCGCGCGCCGCAGCGGCATTCGTATTCCTTCTTCAGTTTCTTCGTCTGACGCGCGTCGATTACGAGCCCGTAGTCGTAGAACAGCTCTTCCCCGGCGTCGATATCGCGCAGCGCGTCGATATAGACGTGGCCGTCGATCTCTTCCGCTTCGCAATTCGGCGCGCACGAGTGGTTGATCCAGCGCGCGCTGTTGCCCTTGATCTTGCCGTCGATCACGTCGCCGCTGTCGAGCGCGAAGTAGAACGTGTGATTCGGTTCGTCCGGATTATGGGGGTGCCGTCGCAGCGCTTCTTTCCACGAAATCCGTTCGCCCTTGTATTCGATCAGCCGCTCGCCGGCTGCGATCGGTTCGAGTGCAAACACGCCTTTGCCGTGCACGCCCGATTGACGCACAGCGATCCTGCGTGAACTCATTGAATCAATCCTTGTAGAACGGTGGATGAACAGACTCTTGTTCGCCGATGCTTCCGCGCTTCGCGCCAGGTCCGTAGATGCCAGGCTTTTCTGACGCGGATAGCAAACGCGGCGCCTTGCTGGCGCCGCGTCGACATGTGACGCATGCAACGTCACAACCGAAATCGTACACGGATGATGCAGTTTCGTTCAACCGTCAGACGTGCAGATCCACATCGCATTGCGCGCGGTGCATGATCTGCATCGACGGTGGAACGCGCAGCGTCAGCGCTGACCGAACGAAATGTCGCCGAACAGCGCCTTCTGCTCACGCGGCTGCGAGCGCCAGTATTGCGGCGGCGCTTCGACCGTCGCGCCCAGCTTCGCGGCCGCGTGCCACGGCCAGCGCGGATCGTAGAGCATCGCGCGCGCCATCGCGACGAGATCGGCGTCGCCCCCTTCGATCAGCTGGTTCGCGTGCTCCGGGTCCGTGATCAGACCGACGGCCACCGTCGTCAGACCCGTCGCTTCTCTGACCGCCTTCGCGAACGGCACCTGATAGCCGGGCTCGACGGGGATCTTCTGCAAAGGCGACACGCCACCCGACGACACGTCGACCCAGTCGCAACCGCGCTTCTTCAGCTCCTGCGCGAACGCGATGGTGTCCTCGATCGTGATGCCGCCTTCGACCCAGTCGACAGCCGACACGCGCACGCCGACAGGTTTGTCGGCGGGAAAGGCCGCGCGCACGATATCGAAGATTTCGAGCGGGAAACGCATGCGGTTGCAGAGCGAGCCGCCGTATTCGTCCGAACGCTGGTTCGCGAGCGGCGACAGGAATTGATGCAGTAGATAACCATGCGCGGCGTGCACTTCGAGCGCATCGATGCCGAGGCGCGCGGCACGGCGCGCCGTCGCTGCGAACGCTTCGCGAATCCGGTTGAGACCCGCGTTGTCGAGCGCGAGCGGCGCTTCTTCGCCTTCCTTGTGCGGCAGCGCCGACGGCGCATGCGGCAACCATCCGCCGTCGGCGACGGGAATCAGTTGACCGCCTTTCCACGGCACGTTGCTCGATGCCTTGCGTCCCGCGTGCGACAACTGCATCGCGATGTGCACCTTTGAATACTTGCGGATCGCGGCGATCACGGGTTTCAGCGCTTCTTCCGTCACGTCGTCCCACAAACCGAGATCGGCGGGTGTGATGCGGCCATCGGGTTCGACAGCCGTCGCTTCGATGCACAGCATACCCGCGCCCGACAGCGCGAGATGGCCGAGGTGGATCATGTGCCAGGCCGTCGCTTCGCCACGTTCGGCGGAGTATTGACACATCGGCGACACGACGATGCGGTTCGGGAGCGTCACGCTGCGCAGCGTGAGCGGAGTGAAAAGTGCGCTCATGGTTGGAGAGATGCTCATCGAAACTCAAGAGCGATCGAGCATAGCATCGGGTCTGATTTGCTGCAGACGGCCCGGCGGGTTCTTCAGGCGCCGATCTGGCTCGCGCTGGCCGGTCCGTCGAGACGCTTCGACCACGATTCGATTTCGCCGCTCTCCAGCCGCTTCGTCGCCGTCTTGCGCCACGACGGCGACAGCGTGTCGAGCTGCGTCATGCTTTCGAGTGCCTGCCGATCGTCGCGATCGACATACAGCACGCGCAGCAGCCGCTCGACACTCCACTGCCCGTGCGGACGCGCAAGCCGCTCGATCGTATCGCCCGCACCGATCTCCCCTGCTTCGAGCACGCGGTAATACCAGCCTGTGCGGCGCGAGTTCTGCACGGCGCGCGACATGTCCGCGCGCGCGAATCGCAGGTTCAGCTTCCAGCACGGCTGCCGCGGCTGCGAAACCTGCACGATCGCGCTGCCGATCCGGTAGACGTCGCCGACGCACACATCCGTTTCCGTCAATCCCGACGTGCTGATGTTTTCGCCGAAAGCACCCGCCTGGTCGAGTCTCGCGAGACCGGACACGCCCGCCTGCCATTCTCTGCGCCAGGCCGCATAGTGATCGAATGGATAGTGGTGCAGCGCTTTTTCCGGACCGCCGTGTACCTTGAGTTCGGCCTGCTGATCACTTTCGAGTCCCGTTTCGCCGAGCCACACGCGACCGTCGACTGGCGTCTTGGCGATCGCGCTCGTCTTGTTCAAGGCTTCATCGCCGAGCCGCGCGACCTTGCCGGCCAGCACGGCATCGACGGTAAAAATGCGGTGCTCCACTTCACTCATTCGGAACGTTCAGGATTGCGCAGCCACTTGATCGAGCCACTCGCCGAACATGGCGGTAGCGGCGATTTCGAGCTTCGGCCCGTGTTTCGCGGTATCGGCGCGCAGGGTACGCACGTCGATGCCGTGACCGTCGATCTCGCCGGCATTGCCGATCAGCCAGGGCTCGAAGCGGTCGGTGCGGATTTCCGGGTGGCATTGCAGGCCGAGCACATGCTTGCCCCACGCGAACGCCTGATTCTCACAGGCGGGCGTGGACGCGAGATGCACGGCGCCTTGCGGAAGATCGAATGTATCGCCGTGCCAATGAAGCATCGACGTGTGCGCCGCGTCCAGATGACGCAGCGGTGACTGCTTGCCGGCATCGGTGAGCGTCAACGGTGTCCAGCCGATTTCGGTTTGCCGGGAGGGATAGACTTTTGCGCCCAGCACGCGCGCGATCAGCTGCGCGCCGAGACAGATGCCCAGCGTAGGCAGGCCGGCGGCAATGCGTTTTTCGATCATCGCGACGAGCGGCGTGATGGTCGGATAGCGGTCGTCGTCGTAGGCGCTGATCGGCCCGCCGAGAATCACCATCAGCGACGGCATCACCGGGTTGGGCGCTTCGATGCGCGCAAAGCCCACGTCGAGATAACGCACGGGACGCCCGCGTTCGCCGAGCACCCGTTCGAGACTCCCCAGATCCTCGAAGTGCACGTGGCGTATGGCCAGAACTTCGTGAAGCATCGGCGAATCCCACCGTCAGGTTGACTGGACACGCGAAAGGCGTGCTGGAAGACACGCCGTCTGCCGATGCGCAAGACGGCGCAAGTTCACCCGGCGCCGCACGCGAACACCCGCGAGCGGCGGCCGGCTCCGCAGTTTAGCCGACTCAGGCTTGCTGCGCGAAGATCTTCCAGGTCTTTTTCTGCGTGGCGGCGTCGGCCGTTTCGTGCACCGAGCAATCCAGACGCAGATCGGTATCCGACATCGACAGGTCGAGCAGCATGCAGCGATGCGGCGTTTTCTTCGGGTTCTTGCTCGGCTCGAAATGTGTGCACGTCACGCACATCCGGTGCGGCGGAATATGACCTTGCACTTCGAGCTGACGCACGGTCTTCAGCAGCGTGCGATAGAAAATCGACTGCTCTTCGTCGCGCAGCGTGCCGACCGCCTTCGCGAGGAAGTCCGGCCATTGCGCGGCGCGCTTCGCAGCCGTGCGGCCGCGTGCCGTCAGACGCACGGCGAGCGCGCGGCCGTCGTCGAGCGCTCGGCGCTTTTCCACCAGACCCTTGCTTTCCAGCGTGCTCACGGCATCGCTCGTGGTCGCGGCTGTCAGCGCGGTTTCGCGGGCGATTTCGCCGAGACGCATCGGCCCCTTGCGCTGCATCAGCAGCACGAGAATTTCGCCCTGGGTCGGCGTCAGGCCCGCGCCTTCCGCCCATTCCCATGCCTGGCTTCGCATGGCCGTGCTGAGTCGCAGCAGGCTGTGGGTCACCCGCCCGGTTGCCTGCTCTCCGTATACGCCTTCGCTCATAGTCTTTCGTTCGTTGTTGACAGCATGCCGTCACCCGTCGACACCCGATATCCGATGCCCGCGCGCCGGCAGTCTGTGGGGGAAGCTTCGCCGGACAAACCGGCTCGCCGAATCCTACTATCTCAAAAATTTCCTGTGATGCCGACCTGTTCCGGCCGGTTACACAGGCGTTGCAAACGCTCCGTGTGTGTTGCGATCCCTGCTCTTTCGAGCCACCCGTCGACGTGGTCCCTGGCAGGCCGCAACGACGAAAAACGACATTCTATGCGAGAGCCGCAAATCGTACAGCTAAGTTATCCAATGCAATCTGTGGATAACCACGGGATAAGACAGGGGACGATATGTGCGCCGATTCTTGATAACCCGCGAGGCCCCGGCAGTTCTGAGAATCGTTCTCCCAGGTTCAGGCTCGCGATGCACGGCCTATCCGCGTGGTTATCGTTTACGCAGACCCCTGGTTTTGCAGGGAATTATTCGGTTGTCCACAGGCAAACGCAATGCTTGTTAACTACTACGTTTGTATAGGAATCTCTGCAAAAGTCCTGGCATTGACGTGAGCTTGGACTATCCTGGGATCAGGAGACTTCATGGAGTGGCGTGATGACACAACTTGGTCTTGGTCTGGATCTGTCGACGAAGCGCACCCGCAAGCGCGAGTTTCTCGATGAGATGACGCGCGTGGTGCCGTGGCAGAAGCTGATTGCGCTCATCGAACCGCACTATCCGAAAGGCAAGACTGGCCGCCCGCCTTTTCCGATCCAGACGATGCTTCGCATTCACTTCATGCAACAATGGTTCAGCCTCTCGGACCCGGCGATGGAGGAGGCGCTGCACGACATCCCGCTGTACCGGGAGTTCGCGCTGCTGGGCACGGGCATGACGCGGCTGCCTGACGAGAGCACGATCCTGCGATTCCGGCACCTGCTTGAGGCCCATGAGCTGTCGGCCAGAATGCTGGCGACGGTCAACGAGATCCTGCAGGCGAAGGGCCTGATGCTCAAGGCGGGCTCGGCGGTCGACGCAACGCTGATTTCGGCACCCAGTTCGACGAAGAAGGCTGGCACGCGAGACCCGGAGATGAGCCAGACGCAAAAGGGCGGCAGCTGGTACTTCGGTATGAAGGCGCACATCGGAGTCGATGTGGAGTCGGGGCTGGTGCATACCGTCAAGTGCACGCCGGCAAATGTTCACGACATCACGGTGGCGCATGAACTGTTGCACGGCGACGAGGAGGTTGCGTTTGCCGATGCGGGCTACGTGGGCATCGAGAAGCGAGGCGAAACGGGGGCGGTCCAGTGGCACGTGGCGATGAGGCCGAGCAAGCGAAGAAAGCTGGACAAAAGCAAGCGGCTCGACAGAATCTACGAGAAAGTCGAGCGGCTCAAGGCGGGCGTGCGGGCGAAGGTTGAGCACCCGTTTCGGGTGCTCAAATGTCAGTTCGGCTATCTGAAGGCGCGGTATCGAGGCATGGCGAAGAACACGGCGCAGATCGAAACGCAGTTCGCGCTGATCAATCTCTGGTTGGCTCGCGGGGTGCTCGGTAAAGCGAAATGAAGGGCGAAGACGCCCCCAAAGGCGCAGCGTCCATGCGCAAGATGCGACCGGCATCGGTTCAACACAGCGTGAATGGGGACGCGAATTCCACTCCGCGCGTGCCAGTTAGAGATCCCAGGCAGAAAACGGGTTGTTCAGACCTTCCTATACGTAAACTTTGAGAAAAGCTTAGGGACGCGTTACGGGAATTCGACAAAATAAAAAAACCCGCAAAAGCGGGTTTCTTCGAAGTTCGCTCATTCGCAAGGCATCTGCTTGCGGGAGCAAAAGACATCGACGGGCGTTGCCCTCGTCATGCGCGCCACTGCAAGCATTGCTGCCGAACCGCCTCGTGCAGCGATTTCTCCTGTTCGACCACGTTGCGCAGCCACGTCGCATCGTTCACCTGACCGCGCGCAATCGCGCCGATCTCTTCGAGCGCCTTGCCCGAGCCCAGCGCATCCGCATGCGGCGCAATGCGCTCGAGCGTTTGAATGATGTCTTCGGAAATCGTGCGGCGCTCGCCCGTTTGCGGATCGATGCAAGTGCCGGCAAGACCGAAGCGGCATGCCTCGAAGCGGTTGAACGTGTAGACGAGATAGTCGTCTTCCTTGGGCGTCAAAGGTTTGTCGAGCAGCAGATGTCGCGCGAGCGTCTGGATGTAGCACGCAATCGCGGCCGCGCGATCGACGGAAAGCGGCGTATCCATCACGCGCACTTCGATCGTGCCGAAACCAGGCTTCGGCCGGATGTCCCAGTAGAAGTCCTTCATGCTGTTGACGACGCCCGTATGCACCATCTTCGAAAAGTACTCTTCGAAGCTGTCCCACGTCAGGACGAACGGCGCGCGGCCCGACAGCGGGAAAGCGAACACGGAATTCAGGCGTGCCGAGTGAAAGCCGGTATCGACGCCCTGCACGAACGGCGACGACGCCGACAGCGCGATGAAGTGCGGAATGAAGCGCGACATCGAATGCAGCAGGAATAACGCGCTGTCGGCATCCGGACAGCCGATGTGCACGTGCTGGCCGAACACCGTGAACTGTTTCGCAAGGTATCCGTAGAGTTCCGAAAGGTATTGAAAGCGCGGCGTGTCGACGATCTGCCGCTCGCTCCATTGCTGGAAAGCGTGCGTGCCGCCGCCGCACAGCCCGACGTTCAGCCGGTCGGCTGCCGCGACGAGCACGTCGCGGATCCTGCGCAGATCGGCGACGGCCTGCTCGTGCGTCGTGCAGATGCCCGTCGACAGCTCGATCATGCTTTCCGTGATTTCCGGCGTGATATTGCCCGGGATCTTTTCGTCCTTGATGAGCCGGAGCAGGTCGGTTCCTGCTTTGGTCAGATCATAGTCATGGGTATTGACGATCTGCATCTCGAGTTCGACACCGAAGGTGAACGGTTTCGAATCGACGAAGGCTTCGAGTGACATGGCGTTTCCTGATTCATGTCGGCGCGGGCGCGCCCGTTGCTGATGGCGCCCGGCCGGAGTGACTGGCGAATGCTGCAGCTAGACGCGCGAGCTGCATGAAAACCTGTGGTGCGCTGTCGTGCCGAACCGTATCGACACCCTTGCGTCACTCGCGGCGTTCGCCCACGAACGCAAGCGAGCGGTACACGAGCCACGGTCCGACGAGCTGCAACACGACGATCGAACACATCGTGACGGCGCGCAGCGTCGGGTCGAAATTCGGATAGAGCTGGTACGTGTCGTCGACGAGCAGATACGCAAGCGCCGACATCGGCGACAGCGACAAACCGAGCGCGACGCCCTGCTTCATGTTCAGTCCGCTCGGCCTGGCGAACGCCAGCACGCCGACCAGCTTCGAGATCAGCCGCGCGACGATCAGCCCTAACGCGGCAACGCCGCCTATCGCGATGTCGCGCCATTCGAAGGTCGTCAGCGTGAGCACGAACAGAATGACCGTGAGCAGCCAGCCGGCCGTGCCGAAATGTTGCGGCCACAGTTGCGGACGGGCTTCCAGATTCTTCACGATGATCCCCGCCGCGAGCAGGCTGAGAATGGTGGACAGCTTGAAGAGGTGGGCCAGCGCGATGGCCAGCAGCACGAGGCCGAACAGCGCGACAAACGAGTGTTCGTCCTGAAGATTCACACGCTTGTAAAAGAACGTGATGGTGCGCGCGAGCAGATACGCGAGGATCAGCGAACCGATCAGCAGATAGAGCGGCTGGACGATCGTCGCGAGCAGGTTGCCGTAGGCCTCCTGATGCAGCCAGCCTGACGCGAGTTTTTCGATGATCACCGCGTACATGCTGTTGAGCGCCGTCAGCGTCATCAGGCGCTGCGTAACCTGCCCTTCCGCGCGCAATTCCGTCTTCAGCTGGATCACCATCGCGGGCGACGTGGCCATGGCGATCGATGCAAGCACGAGCGCCGTCACCGTCGATACGTTCAGAAACAGCAGCACCAGCAGCACGAGAACGAAGGTGAGCGTCGACTCCGCGACGCTCGACACGATCAGCCATGTATTGCGGCGAATCCAGCGCAAATCCAGCCGGCTTCCGAGTTCGAACAGCAGCAGGCCGAGTGCGACATCGAGCAGCGGCCGCGCAGTCGCGGCCGAATCCGCGTCGATTACGCCCGATCCCGCTGCACCGGCGATCAGGCCGATCACCGCGTAGCCGGAAATGCGCGGCAAATGCCACGCGCGATAGCACAGCTCGCCGACGAGACCCGCGGCGAGCAGCGCGAGGCCTGCCCAGAAAATCGCATCGGGCGTGAGCGGCCAGCCTGGAAAAAATGAAAACGCCGACTTCATCGTGGTGGCTTCTCCTTTGCAGCAACGGCAGGCAACGCGAACGGGCAGACGCGGGCAACACGCAAGCCGTGGGCCGCATCCATTGCCGCGATCGGTTCGCGTTCGCCGGCGTTGCGAGTTGTCAACGATCGGATGAAAAACTGAAACGACTACACCGATGCCGCATGACTACGGGCGGCACGACGTGAGTGAAAAGAGCGCCGTCGACTTTTGAATCAGATTCTTGGGGTCCGGCAACCGTTCCATTGGCGCGTCGGTTGCGGGGGCAAAACACGACGCGGAAGAACGGCGATTGTGCCATAGCTTCTTTGCACTTGACGGAAAAGCGTCGAACAAGCGCTCAAAGCGGTAAAACGTACGCTAACTCGATGACAACAGGAAAAAGCGACCGGAAATAGCGCCTGTTTCGCGGAAAACGGCTCGCTGCTGGCGCTGCTGTATGGACGGGTCCGGCTTGCCGACACTAGACGGCGGGGTGCTTGCGTTTGAGTGTCGCTGAGCCCGGGCGTTCCGGTTATCAGCCGAGTATGAGCCGAACGGTTCGCCCGGGACGTGCGCTTCTGTACATCGACGATCGAAAGACGGTGACGTTGCTCGCGCCGGCTGACCACGGGCTTCTCAACAATAGGTTTACCTGTATGTATACGTAGTAGAAGTTAACAAAGGCGCTGCGTTTCTGTGGATAACCAAGGTTTACCGAAATGAATCAGCGTCTTGCCGAACGCATAACCGGACGCGTTTGATGTGCGCGCCGGTTTGTGTTCGTCGGATAACTTTCGGGCTTGCGCACACGTCTGCCGAGTTACCCCGTTTACGTCCACATCGATTCCACACGAGTTTCGCGCGCAATTTCCCCGGTTATCCACAGCGCCTCGTGGATAACTTTTCCACAGGCGTTGGGTCAGGTCGCGCAGCCCTGGCGTAGCGCGCGCAGCAGAAAACGTGCGGGATCGAGTGCTTCGGCAAGATCGCGTTCAATGGGCCAGGGCTCACCTTCGATTTGCGAGGCGATCAGTTCCGCGCCGAGCGACGCCCACACGAGTCCGCGCGATCCGAACGCGAACGCACCATACAAACCGTCCGCGCGCGGCAGATCCAGCGGCCACGCGCCGCGCAATTTACCGGCGTCCTGGATCGCGGCAGGTTCGTCGGCGAACGCGCCGATCATCGGCAGACGGTCGATCGTCACGCAGCGAAACGCGACGCGTCCCGCGAACGACGAAGCGCCGATCGCATCGCGCATGTCGGGCAGCATCTGCGCGACGCGCTCGATGTTTTCGATGTGCGCATCGTCGCGCAAGCGGATGTCGGGATCGTCGATGTCGTAGGTTGCGCCCGTCAGCGTGGAGCCATCGTGCAGCGGTACGGCGTAGCCTTCGCCGATCACGGGCACGCGAGGCGCGTTGGTCGCGTCGGCGGGCAAGAGCGTCAATTGACCGCGCACGCTGCTTGTCGCCGCATAGCGCAAGCCCGCGACGCGTGCCGCTTCATGCGCGTTCGCGAAGATGACGATGGGCGCGCTCGCAATGGCCACGCCCTTTTCGTCGAACACAATCCATAGCTTCTCGAAGCGTTCGACGCGCGCCACAGCGACATTGAAGCGCCGTTCGAGCAAGCCTCCCGCCGCCTCGCACTGCGCGGCGCACAACGACGCGGGATCGATCCAGCCGCCATGCGGAAACAACCAGCCGCCGCGCGCGACGCGCGTGTTGGCAATGCGCTGGGCATCGTCGCGGGAAACGGGTGCTACGTACTCCTGTGGCCAGCCGAACGAAGCGAACGTCTGCGCCATTGCCGACGCTTCTCCTTCATCGGCGGCAATTTGCAGCAGACCTTCCGGACCGCGCACAGGACGAAACCCGCGGCGCTCGAGAGCCGACCATTGCCTTAACGCATACAGAAAGCCCGCGCGCGTGATGCGCGAACCGACACTGTCGTCGCGCGACATCATCGGATGGAACACGCCCGCCGGATTGCCCGACGCATCACGGGCGACGCCCGCATGTCGTTCGAGTGACGTGACCCGCCAGCCGCGTGCTGTCAGCCGCTCGATGGCCGCACAGCCTGCGAGACCCGTACCGATGACGACGGCATGCCGTTCGTCGACAGCAAGCGGACGTGGCGGCTCGTGACGCCGCACGCGGTAACGCGGCGCAAAGCGTCCGACGAGCATCGCGCGTTTCCATCCGAAGCCATCCACCTTTTTGTATTCGAATCCGGCTTGCAGCAAGCTGCGTTTCACATCGCCCGAACTCGTGTAAGTGGCGAACGTGGCGTCGTCGCCGGCAAGCCGTGCGAGCGACTTGAAGATCGCGGGCGTCCACAGTTCGGGATTCTTCGCGGGCGAGAAGCCGTCGAGATAGAACGCGTCGGCGCGCAGCCAGAGTGTGGGCAGCGTCTGAACCGCGTCGCCGAATACCAGCGTGAGGATCACGCGGCCTTCTTCGAACTCGAGCCGGTGCGTGCCGGGCACGAGCGTCGGCCATGCATCGGCGAGCTGTTGCGCGAGCGGCGCGATCGATGCGTCCGCAACGGCCGCCCCGCTGGCGGCCAGAAGATCGTCGCGTGAAAAAGGGTGTTTCTCCGTCGACACGAAGTGCAGACGCTCGCAACGATCCGGGTCCGCGCGCCATGCCGCCCACGTCACGAGAAAGCTGATGCCCATGCCGAAGCCCGTCTCCAGCACGCTGAAGAGGCGCCGCTTCTGCCAGCGGGACGGCAGATCATTGCCTTTCAGGAAGACGTATTCGGCCTGGGCGAGCGCGCCGACGGCGCTGTGATAGATGTCGTCGTGGCGCGGCGAATAAGGCGTGCCGTTGTCGCGAAACGCAAGGACGGCGGGAACGAGCGGGTCGGTCATGCGCGATGAAATGCTATGCGAGGAAGAGGATCGGGCGAAGGCGAAGCACTCGCTGAACGCATCGATTCGCCGCGCCGGTCACATGTCGACACCCCTCACAGCCTGTCCTGACGGGGGTTCAGAGCCCCTTCGACAGGTGCCGAACGTTGGCAAAAACCAACGCTGGCGGGGCTTTGGACGACGCGGATAGCATCTATTCGATGCCCGACATGGCAAAAATGCTGTTTTCCATGCTGTATCAGGCGTTGCAGCGTGTAATTCTTCGAAACCCTTATCCAGATTGGGTTTGCGCTGCGCTATCATAGCAAGCGCCGCGAGGGACGCGGCAGCACGGTGCTCTGCGCGGTGCCTGGCGCGCCGCGGGAGTCGGGGTATTCCCGAGCCGTCGCTGCTCGACGGCGCGGCGCGCGCACGTATAATCGGCGCGTTCGCGCTGTTCGTGTCAACCTAAACCAGAAAGGAACCTTAATGAACAAACAGGAACTGATCGACGCCGTCGCAGGTCAGACGGGCGCCAGCAAGGCTCAAACCGGCGAAACGCTGGACACGCTGCTTGAAGTCATCAAGAAGGCTGTGGCGAAGGGTGATGCAGTCCAGTTGATCGGCTTCGGCAGCTTCGGTTCGGGCAAGCGGGCAGCACGTACGGGCCGCAACCCGAAGACGGGCGAAACCATCAAGATTCCGGCCGCAAAGACCGTCAAGTTCACAGCTGGCAAGGCGTTCAAGGACGCAGTCAACAAGCGCTAAGCATCAGCTGCTCGAGTTGTTGACGCCCGCCATTGGCGGGTTTTTTTTCGTCTGCGTTTTCCATGACGGGCGTCGGCACAGGCATTCAATACGCTTAGTGATGGTGATGATGGTGATGGCTATCGCCATCGTGATCGTCATGATGATGATCGTGGCCATGATCGTGATCGTCGTCTTCGAGATCCCATGCGGGGAACGGATCGGCTAACGCGAGCCAGCCTTCCGCGCCCAACGCGTATTCGTCATCGGTCAGAAGACAGGCATCGAACTTCGCGCGCCATTGCGCCGGGTCGATATCGACACCGATCAGCACGAGTTCCTGGCGACGGTCGCCGATCGTGAAGTCGTCGGCATCGCCATACCAGTCCGCGGCGATCTCTTCAAGCAGTTCGTCGTCGCCTTCGGGCCATTCGCTGCGATCCTGCGCGGCCCACCAGGTGCCGGCGGGCGCGGGCCTGCAGGCACCGCCCGCTTGCGACAGCGAGCCGCCGATCTCATTGCGCGTCGCGAGCCAGAAGAAACCTTTGCCGCGCAACACGCCCTTCCACTCTTCATGCAACAGCGCCCAAAGACGCTCGGGATGGAACGGCCGCCGCGCGCGATACACGACATGCCCGACCCCTCGCCCACCGCTTTCGTCCGTGTGGCTCGACGGATCGTGCAGCAATGCAAGCCAGCCGGCCGCGTTCGATGTCACGTCATAATCGAAGCGCGCCGTGCCGAGCACTTCTTCGACGGGGGCATTGCCATAGCTGCTCACGATCTGCGCGGCACGCGGATTGAGCGCGGCGAGCACGCGTTGCAGATGCGCGAGATCGTCGGCGGAAACGAGGTCGGCCTTGTTGATCACGAACACATCGCTGAACTCGACCTGCTCGATCAGCACTTCGACGATCGTGCGATCGTCGTCTTCGTAAGCGGCAATGCCGCGCTCGGACAATGCTTCCGTCGATGCATAGTCGCGCAGAAAAGCGGCTGCATCGATTACGGTAACGGCCGTGTCGACACGCACCAGCGCTGCCAGCGACTCGTCTTCGAGAATCGATTCGACGATGTCGATCGGCTCGTCGATCGCGGCCGTTTCGATGACGATGGCGTCGAAGCGCTGTTCCGCCGCGACGCTGGCCAACTGTTCCAGCAGATCCTCATCGGCCTGGACGCAGGCACAACCATTCGGCAAATCGACGCGCAGCGCGGGAGAGGCCGCGGGCGCCGCGTTGTCGATGTCGAGGCGCACGGCGGCGAGATCGGTGACGATCGCTGCGACGCGCGGGCCGGTGCGGTTCGACAGGATCTGTTCGACGAGCGCGGTCTTGCCGGCGCCCACAAAACCGGAGATCACGGTGACGGGCAAAAGCGGCTGATTCATCGCGGTAGGGAAAGCTTGAAGGTGAATGACGCATGCGCCTGTCCAACGCTCGAATGGACGCGAGAAGGCAGCAGCACGAAGCCGCATTGTGCATCAACTGGAATGAAGCGACGGCGCATCTGGACGACGCTGCGCAACTATCGGGCAGGCATCAGGTTCCACTTGCGGAGAATCGCCACGATCTGCCGCGCGTATTCGTCGCGCAGCGTGGGCGTTTCCGAATGGTATGCACCGACGGCCGCCCACGTGTTGCCGTACTTGTTCATCTTCTGCCGAAGATGCCATGCGGCGATGTACACGTTCTTGCACGGCTCCATCAGCGTGCCCTGCGAAATGCCGTATTGCGCGAGCACGGGCAGATGAACGGAATTGATCTGCATGACGCCGTAGTCGGTCGAACCGTTGGCGTTTTTGTGGACAGCAGCGGGACGGTTGTGCGATTCCTGCCAGGCAATGGCGCGAAGAATCAGCGGATTGACTTTCTGGTAGCTGGCCGCTTCATCGAAGCAGTCGGCGCGCGCGGATCCCGCGCTCAAAAGCGCGGCAAATCCTACGGCGGCAGTGACGGCGGTCAGCTTCATCGGTCAAGATGACGAACTATGTTCGATTCCTAATTAACGGTACGGTAAAGACGACTCGAAACCCTTATCCAGTGGGGCCGCACTCGGGAAAACCCGCTTTTTTAGGGTTACGCGAACTGTCGATCCGACCGTATCATACCGGCAGTACAAGGCGCCTCAAAGTTGGCCAACCGACATAAGCCAGTAACTTGCGGCCAAAGGTAGCGGCCAAATAGTTACCGGACGAAAGCGCAAAACTTTCAACAGCGTAACAACTTGCGCAATCGGATGGTCTCCACAGCGCAAACGCTAGAGGAATCTCACGATACCAAGCCGTTTTGTGAGATTTCCGACACGAAAAGCTGTTACTGTTCGTTGTTTTCGGTTACAGGGAGGCAAGGCATATCCTTGGCACTGGCTGCCATGGGAGCCTTTGTTCAACCGAGGATGGCTGGGTGTCGGCCGGTCGTCCACTGTGCATGACCGTCGGCGGATCACAACGTCGGCTTCGAAATCATATCCATGAGAAGAAATCGTATGGCATTGCGTCGCGTCGCGATGGCGTTGCTGGTCGCTGGAACGATCACCTCGCAGATCGCGCACGCACAGGTGACGCTCAATTTCGTCAACGCTGACATCGATCAGGTGGCGCGCGCTATTGGCGCGGCGACGGGGAAGACGATCATCGTCGACCCGCGCGTGAAAGGACAGTTGAATCTGGTTTCCGAGAACCCGGTACCGGAGGATCAGGCGCTGAAGACGCTGCAGTCCGCGCTGCGGATGCAGGGCTTCTCGCTCGTGCAGGATCATGGCGTGCTGAAAGTCGTGCCCGAAGCCGACGCAAAGCTGCAAGGCGTGCCGACGTATGTCGGCAACGCCCCTGCGGCGCGCGGCGATCAGGTCATCACGCAGGTGTTCCAGCTGAGAAACGAATCGGCGAACAATTTGCTGCCCGTGCTGCGTCCGCTGATCTCGCCAAACAATACTGTCGCCGCCTATCCGTCGAACAATACGATCGTCGTCACCGACTACGCGGATAACGTGCGCCGCATCGCGCAGATCATTCAGGGCGTCGATACGGCGGCTGGCCAGCAGGTGCAGGTCGTGCCGCTGAAGAACGCGAACGCGATCGACGTCGCGACGCAAATGGCGAAGATGCTCGACCCCGGCACGATCGGCAACACGGATGCGACGCTGAAGGTTTCGGTCCAGGCCGATCCGCGCACCAACTCGCTGCTGCTGCGCGCGTCGAATGCCGGGCGTCTCGCGGCGGCGAAGTCGCTCGCGAAGCAGCTGGATGCCGCAACCGCGCAGCCGGGCAACATGCACGTCGTGTCGTTGCGCAATGCCGACGCCGTGCGTCTCGCGAAGACGCTGCGCGGCATGCTCGGCAAGGGTGGCGGCGGTGAAACGGGCTCGTCTTCGGGCGGCAACAATGCCGCGAACTCGTTCAACCAGAACAACTCGCCCTCTTCGACGGGTACGTCGGGCTCGCCGCCTCTGCCGTCGGGCTCGATGGGCGGCACGTCGTCGGGCGGGCTGGGCAGCAATCCGCTCGGCGCCGGTGGCGGTGGCGGTGGCTATGGCGGCCAGGGCAACAGCAGCAACTCCGACTTTCTCGGCGAGAAGGAAGGCAGCACCAACGAAGACAATCAGCCTGGCGGCATGATCCAGGCGGACGCGGCGACGAACTCGCTGATCATCACCGCGTCCGATCCCGTCTATCGCAACCTGCGCGCCGTGATCGACCAGCTCGACATACGCCGCCCGCAGGTCTACATCGAAGCGCTGATCGTCGAGCTGAACTCGAACACGAACGCCAACCTGGGTATCCAGTGGCAGATCGGCAGCGGCAATGTGCTCGCGGGCACCAACCTTGCCACGGGCGGCGGCAACAGCATCATCAACCTGACGGCGGCAGCGGCAGCCAACGCAGCCACGGGCGGCCTGGCGACCGGGTTGGCAGCGTCGAATCTGCAGCAGGGCCTGAACGTAGGCTGGGTGCACAACCTGTTCGGTGTGCAGGGGCTCGGCGCATTGCTGCAGGCGCTGTCGCAGACGGCCGACGCCAACGTGCTGTCCACGCCTAATCTCATCACGCTCGACAATCAGGAAGCGAAGATCGTCGTCGGTACGAACGTGCCGATCCAGACGGGCTCGTATTCGAACCTGACCAGCAGCACGGCGACCACGGCGTTCAACACCTTCGATCGCATCGACGTGGGTCTGACACTGCACATCAAGCCGCAGATCACCGACGGCGGCATCCTGAAGCTGCAGCTCTACACGGAAGATTCGGCGATCGTGGCGGGCACGACCAACGTGACGACCAATCCCGCCGGCCCCGAATTCACGAAGCGCTCGATCCAGTCGACCGTGCTCGCCGACAACGGCGAGATCATCGTGCTGGGCGGCCTGATGCAGGACAATTACCAGGTCACCAACAGCAAGGTGCCGCTGCTCGGCGACATCCCGTGGATCGGCCAGCTGTTCCGCTCGGAAAACAAGATCCGCGCGAAAACGAATCTGCTGGTTTTCCTGCGCCCGGTGATCATCGCCGACCGCGCGACGGCGCAAGCCGTGACGGCAAACCGCTACGACTACATCCAGGGCGTGTCGGGCGCATACAAGTCCGACAACAACCTGATCAAGGACAAGGACGACCCCGTAGTGCCGCCGATGCCGGTCGGCCCGAACGAGGGCGGATCGACGCTGAATCTGTTCGATCTCGACAAAATGAGGCGCGAACAGGTGCTGGGCGTGCCGCAACCGGCTCCCGCAAACGCGCCCGCGTACGCACCCGCAGGCACGAACGGAGCCACCTACGGAACGCCGACAGGCACGCCAAGTGCTGCGCCGCGCGGCAGTACAGCATCGCCAGGAGTTCAGCCGTGAGCACCACGCCGCTTTCCGGTCCGCACGCGACGGCCTCGCCGGAAGGCGCGCGCGAAGCGCCGGAAACACCCGCTCAACCCGGACGGGATGGCCCGCCCGAAACCGTCGCGGGACGCGAAGCGCCCTCCGCGCTCGCCGCGCGCCTCGTGCCGTACGGCTTCGCGAAGAGCGGACAGATTCTGGTCGCGCATCAGCACGCCGATTCGATCGAAGTGTGGATCAGCGAGCGCACGAGCCAGGCCGCGCTTGCCGAAGTCGCGCGCAATTTCGGCGCGATTTCCGTCGTGCGGATGGCGGCGGACGAACTCGCGCAGGCGATCAACCATGCCTACGCGCGCCAGGACGGCAGCGCGGCGCAGGTGGTCGGCGAAGTGGAAGGCGAAGTCGATCTGTCGCGTCTGATGCAGGACATTCCCGAAGTGGAAGACCTGCTGGAATCCGAAGACGACGCGCCGATCATCCGTATGATCAACGCACTGCTTACCCAGGCTGCGCGCGAACAGGCGTCGGATATTCACATTGAGCCGTTCGAGAACGCATCAGTGGTGCGCTTTCGCGTCGACGGGACGCTGCGCGATGTCGTGCGTCCGAAGAAGGCGCTGCACGGCGCGCTGATTTCGCGGATCAAGATCATGGCGCAGCTCGACATTGCCGAGAAGCGTCTGCCGCAGGACGGCCGTATCACGTTGCGTGTCGGCGGCAGGCCCGTCGACGTCCGGGTGTCCACGCTGCCGACGGGTCATGGCGAACGCGCCGTGCTGCGTCTGCTGGAAAAAGACGCGCAGCGTTTGAATCTCGAAGCGCTCGGCATGGCGTCCGACACCCTCGGGCAATTCGACAAGCTGATCTCGCGTCCTCACGGCATCGTGCTCGTCACGGGCCCGACGGGTTCGGGCAAGACGACGACGCTGTATGCTTCGATGTCGCGGCTCGAGACGGCAACGACCAACATCATGACCGTCGAAGACCCGATCGAATACGATCTGTCCGGCATCGGCCAGACGCAGGTCAACGAGCGGATCGGCATGACGTTTGCGCGCGCGCTGCGTTCCATCCTGCGTCAGGATCCCGACATCATCATGATCGGTGAAATCCGCGATCTGGAGACGGCGCAGATTGCCGTGCAGGCATCGCTGACGGGCCACCTCGTGCTCGCTACGCTGCACACCAACGACGCTGCGTCGGCCGTCACGCGTCTCACCGACATGGGCGTCGAACCGTATCTGCTCGCGTCGTCGCTGCTTGGCGTGCTCGCGCAGCGTCTCGTGCGACGGCTGTGTCCCGTGTGCAAGGAAGAGCGCGAAGAAGAAGGCGGCCGCAAGGTGTGGCATCCCGTCGGTTGCGACAAGTGCGGGCATTCGGGTTATGCGGGCCGGCGCGGCGTGTACGAGCTGCTCAACGTCGACGAATCGATTCGCGCACTGATCCACCGCAATGCCGCCGATGCAGAGATCGCCGAGGCCGGCCGCCGTCAAGGCATGCGCACGTTGCGCGAGGATGGCGAACGGTGGCTCGCGTCGGGCATGACGTCGCTCGAAGAAGTGATACGCGTGACGGGCGGGGTCTAAAGCGCATGCCTGCATTCCGCTTCGAAGCGATCGACGCCGCAGGCAAGGCGCAAAAAGGCGTGCTCGACGCCGACAGCGCGCGCGGCGCACGCACGCAGTTGCGCACGCAAGGTCTCACGCCGCTGGTCGTCGAACCGGCGGCGACGCGCACGCGCGGCGAGCGTAGCCACCGTCTGTCATTGGGACGCAAGCTGTCGCAACGCGAACAGGCGATTCTCACGCGGCAACTGGCCAGCTTGCTGATCGCCGGCCTGCCGCTCGATGAAGCGCTTTCCGTGCTGACCGAGCAATCAGAGCGCGATTACATCCGCGAACTGATGGCCGCGATCCGCGCGGAAGTGCTCGGCGGCCATTCGCTCGCGAATGCGCTCTCGCAGCATCCGAAGGACTTTCCCGACATCTACCGCGCGCTCGTCGCAGCGGGCGAACATACGGGCAAGCTCGGTCTTGTGCTGTCGCGTCTTGCCGACTACATCGAGCAACGCAACGCGCTCAAGCAAAAGATCATTCTCGCGTTCACGTATCCGACCATCGTCACGATCATCGCGTTCGGCATCGTCACGTTCCTGCTGAGCTATGTGGTTCCGCAGGTCGTCAACGTGTTCGCAAGCACGAAGCAGCAACTGCCGTTTCTCACCATCATGATGATGGCGCTGTCGGGCTTCGTGCGGAATTACTGGTGGGCGATGCTGATCGCCGTGGTGATCGTCGTGTTCGCGGTGCGCTCGATACTTTCGCAGCCGGGACCGCGCCTCGCGTTCGATCGCTGGACGCTGACGGCGCCGCTCGTCGGCAAGCTCGTGCGCGGCTACAACACGGTGCGCTTTGCGAGCACGCTCGGCATTCTGACTGCAGCAGGCGTGCCGATCCTGCGGGCGCTGCAGGCCGCGAGCGAAACGCTCAGCAATCGCGCAATGCGCGGCAATATCGACGACGCCATCGTGCGCGTGCGCGAGGGCACGTCGTTGTCGCGGGCGCTGGGCAACACGAAGACCTTCCCACCCGTGCTGGTGCATCTGATCCGTTCGGGCGAAGCAACGGGCGACGTGACGTCGATGCTCGACCGCGCGGCCGAAGGCGAAGCGAGCGAGCTGGAGCGTCGCACGATGTTCCTGACGAGCCTGCTGGAACCGCTGCTGATTCTGGCGATGGGCGGTGTGGTGCTGGTGATCGTGCTTGCGGTGATGCTGCCGATCATCGAGTTGAACAACCTGGTGCAGTGACGGAGCTGGCTACCGTCGGCGTAAGCGCACGAAAGAGTTGCAAGCCGCGACGATAGTTTCAGATCGCATCGGCGCGGCAGAGAATGAAATCAGCGCACGTAGATGGTGGGGCCGGGCGCGTTCTGGGGAAGAAACACTTCGGAGCGGGAGCCGTTGCGGTCGATGATGATGGACCGGGCGCGCACTTCGCCGAGCTTCACGCCCTGCATGATGTTGCTGCCGAGCGAGACAGCGTGCGGCGGTTCGCCGCCCGTGCTGATGATCGCGGCGGCGCCTTCGGTCAGGGCAAGGATGCCGAACAGATGGATGTCCTGATTTGCGGTGCGCGTCAGCTGGCCGCCGAACAGCACGGCCGCCTGATCCGTCGAGACGGGCGGGCGCACGGCGGCAGCGGGCACGGGCGCGCCGGCATGCGACGTGAGCGTGACGATCCAGTAAGTGAGCGTCGCGCAGAACACGGCGAAGACGGCGAGCGAAATCAGGCGGATCTGGAGTGCGTTCATGCGTGTCATTGTACGGATTATTGTGAATTTTGCGGTATAGGGAACGGTGGACGAAAACCCTTCAACTGCATGACATTAAAATGACCGAACGGACGTGCAGAGTGCCGAATTCTCGGCGCATCGCGTGACGTCCGATCGATCGACCCTTAATCCTGGAGAGGTAGCAAGCTATGCAAATGTGGACCACTCGCCGCAACGAAATCGCGGCCATGCGCACACGTCGCCAACGCGGGTTCACGCTGATCGAAATCATGGTCGTGATCGCGATCCTCGGCATTCTGGCTGCGCTGATCGTGCCGAAGATCATGAGCCGTCCGGACGAGGCACGCCGCGTTGCCGCGAAGCAGGACATCGGCACGATCATGCAGTCGCTGAAACTCTATCGTCTCGACAACGGCCGCTATCCGACCCAGGAGCAAGGCTTGCGCGCGCTGATCGAAAAGCCGTCGACGGATCCCGTGCCGAACAACTGGAAAGACGGTGGCTATCTCGAGCGTCTGCCTAACGATCCGTGGGGCAACCAGTATCAGTACCTGAACCCCGGCGTGCATGGCGAGATCGACGTGTTCAGCTACGGCGCGGACGGCAAGGCGGGCGGCGAAGGCAACGATGCCGACGTCGGCTCGTGGCAATAAGCAGCGTCTTGCTCGACACCGCTTCTTGTATCGATACCGATCGTAACCGGCACCATGCGACTGCACGACTGCATGCCCTGCGCGTTTCGCGAGACCCTCGGCGCCGATGGCGCCGGTGCTTACGCGAAGCTGCGGGCATCGAGCGCGCGTCAGCGTGGCTTCACGCTGCTGGAAATGCTGGTGGTGCTGGTGATCGCGGGCTTGCTGGTATCGCTGGCGTCACTGTCGCTGACGCGCAATCCGCGTACGGATCTGAACGAGGAAGCGCAGCGGCTCGCGCTGCTGTTCGAATCGGCGGGCGACGAAGCGCAGGTGCGCGCGCGCCCCATTTCCTGGCTGCCGCTGGAAGGCGGCTTTCGTTTCGATATCCATACGAACGACGGCTGGCGTCCGCTGCGCGACGACCTGCTCGGACCGCGCCGCTGGGAAGGCGGCGTGACGGGCGTGGCGATCGACTATCCCGGTTCGAACACGCAGGCGGATCGCATCGTGTTCGGCACGGAAGCCGTCGATACGCCCGTGCAGATCACGCTGTTCTCCGCTGCGGGACGCGTGACCATCGTCGGCACGGGCAATGGCCGTTACGAGGTGCGCTGATGCCGTGTGCGCGTCGTGTTCGCCGTTCGCGCGGCGCGGTGAATAACGTGAGCCGAGGCAGGCAGGAAGGCTTCACGATGATCGAAGTGCTGGTCGCACTGACGATCATCGCGGTGGCGCTGGCCGCGTCGCTGCGCGCCGTCGGCAGTCTTGCGACGGGCGAAGCGGATCTGCATCGGCGGCTGCTGGCGGGCTGGAGCGCGGACAACACGCTCGCCCAGCTGCATCTGACGCATGCATGGCCTGAAGTCGGGTCGCAGAGTTTCGACTGTTCGCAGGGCAACCTGCAACTGATTTGCACGGAAAACGTGAGCGCGACGCCGAACCCGGTGTTTCGACGCGTCGAGGTGTCAGTGACGTCGCCCGGCCGGCCGGGCAACCTCGCGCAGATGGTGACGGTGATCGCGAATGAAACGAATCGCTCGCTCTGAGCACGAAATGCCGCGTGTTCGCCGTTCGCCGCTGTCGAGAAAGACGGTGGGCGGTTTCACGCTGATCGAGCTGCTCGTCGCGATTGCGATTCTGGCCGTGATCGCCGTGCTGTCGTGGCGCGGTCTGGATCAGATCATTCGCGGACGGCAGACGATCACAAACGCAATGGAAGACGAGCGCGTGTTCGCGCAGTTTTTCGACCAGGTGCGCATCGACGTGCGCAACTCGGCATCCGACGACGAAGCGGGCGAACCGGCCGTCGCGGTCAACGGCAATACGCTGCAGATCGTGCGGTACATGCGCAATCCGGGCGCTGCGCCGCGGCTCGTGGTGGTGCGGTACAGAATCATCGAAGGACGCATCGTCCGCTATGCATCGCCGCCGCTCGCGAATATCGGCGAGGTGCGGCGCGCGCTGGGCGGATCGGAGAACGGAGACTGGAATTCCGTGCCGTTGATCGGCGGCGTCGGTGCGATTTCCGCGCGGATGTATGTGCCGAAAGTCGGCTGGACGACGCAGATGAAAGACGTGCAGGCGGCGATCACGGAGAACGACAATAATCTGAAGGTGCCTCAGCTCGGCAATGCGCCGCTGCCGAGGTCGGTGACGGGGCTCGAGGTAAGTATTGGCGCGAATTCGCTCGCGCGGCCCGTGACGCGGGTTTTTCTCGTGGGAGAGTGAGATCTGATCATGCGCTTTCGCCCTGCCCGTTCCCGTTCGACGCCCGCTGCACAACGCGGCGCCGCGATCATCAGCGCGCTGCTGGTCGTCGCGCTGTCGGCCATTCTCGTCTCGGGCATGTTGTGGCGGCAGCAGGTCCAGATCCGGCGCATCGAAAACCAGCGGCTGCTCGCGCAGGCGCATTGGGTGTCGCGTGGCGCGCTCGACTGGACACGCCTCATCCTGCGCTCGGAAGGCGATACGTCGGCCGGCGTCACCTGGCTCGGCGGCGTCTGGGGCGTGCCCATTGCGCGCACGCGGCTGTCGGATTTTCTCGGCCAGATCGGCGAGGTCCGTGCGGAGCAAGGTGCGGCCACGTACATCTCCGGTTCCATCGAGGACGCGCAGGCCAAATTCAACTTGCGCAATCTGGTTTCGACCGCGGTGCCCGGCGCGCTGACGCTGAATGTCCAGCAGATCGAGGCGTTCCAGCGCCTGCTGCAACTGCTCGGCATTAACGGACAGCTCGCGAAAAACACCGCGCTGGAATTGCGCGCGGGTCTGCGGCAATCGGCGACGCGCTTTCAGACGGCGGTCAATCCCGGCACACCCGTCGATCCCACGCAGCAGGTGCAAGGCGGCGCTGCCGGCGGCGGAAACTACACGAATCAGCCCGGCATCAACGACACGGAAGAGAACGCGCCCGTCGCGCCGCTGCAGATGACGGGCGTCGATTCGTTGCTCGACGTGCCCGGCTTCACGCCGGAAATGGTCGCGCGGCTGCGTCCGTTCGTGACCGTGCTGCCCACGGCGACGCCCGTCAACATGAACACCGCGCCCGCCGAGGTGGTCGCGGCCGTCGTGCCGGGCATGAATCTGTCGAGTGCGCAGGCCTTCGTCGCGCGTCGCGAGACGGTGTTCTTTCACAACGTCGGCGACGTGCAGCTCGCACTGCGCGGCGCAGGCGTACAGCAGCTCGTATTCGATCCGAACCAGCTCGACGTCAATACCAGCTACTTCCTTGTCCACGGACGCGTCGAGCACGAGCGCGCGGAAGTCGATCGCACCACGCTTGTCTATCGCGACGCACTGACGCATACGACGCGTATCGTATGGGGACGAGACCAACTATGAACCACGCATTTTCCCGAGAGAGTGGCCTTTGAGCACGCTGATCGTTCTTCTGCCGCCGCGTGATCCGGCGGTGCCGTCGCAGGAATGGCAACTGCCGGAGCTGCCGTTTCTGCTGCTCGACAAATCGGGGCGCATCCAGCGCGCCGGCCGCTCGGCGCCTGGTTTGCTGCCACGCGCGGGCTCGACCGTGCTGATGCTTGCCGCGCGCGACTGCCTGATGCTCGCTGCGGCCGTGCCGCCGCTCAAAGGACCGCGCTTGCGTCAGGCATTGCCGAACGTCGTCGAAGATCAGCTGATCCAGGATCCGCAGACGACGCACATCGCGCTCGATCCTCAATCACTGGACGGAAACCGTCATGTGCTCGCGATCGTCGATCGCGGCTGGTTCCGTTTCATCCTCGAGACGTTTGCGGTGGCCGGTCATCGCAATGTGAAGGCGGTGCCCGTCGCGCGCTGTCTGCCGCAGCCGCTTGGCGCCGCGGTTGCCGCGACTGAATTGCGCGCGGAAGAAGCCGTTGCCGCGGGCGCGGATTCCGCGCCGCCGCCCGAGGAACCTGCCGCTGTCGACATCACGCCCGTCGTTGCCGCCGTGCTCGGTCGTGTCGTGTCGTCTACGGCTGCCGTACTGGGCGAAGGCGCGGTCGATACCGCTCCGCCTCGCGTCGAACTGGCGCTCGCGCGCGGCCCGCTCGGCGAAGGGCTGGCCGTGCCCGAAGCGGCCGTCGGCGCGACGGTCGCGGCGCTGGCAGGCAATTCGCCCGTGACGATGTACACGCTCGTCGATATGCCCGGCAGCGAGCCGCGCATGGCGTCGACCGCGCAGCCGGGACGACCGACCGTCGCGGGCGCGCTGCCTTTGTCGTTCGAAACGCTCGCGCGCAATGCCATTCAATGCCGCTTCGACCTTGCGCAGTTCGAGTTCGCGGTGCAGCCGTGGCGGCTCGATCGTGCGACGCTGCGCCGTCTGCGCCTGCCGCTGTGGCTGCTCGCCGGAACGGTGCTGGTGGCGATCATCGGAGCGAATGTGCAGTGGCTGATGCTGTCGCGTCAGCGCGATGCGATCAGCGCGCAGATGACGGAACTGCTGCTCAACACGTTTCCGAAGACGACCGTCGTGCTCGACGCGCCTGATCAGATGGCGCGCCAGTTGCAGCAATTGCGCGTCGCGGCGGGCGAACTGTCGCCGGACGATTTCCTGTCGCTGGCGGATGGCCTTGCTCGCTCGCTCGGGCCGATTCCCGTCAACGGCCTTGCCGCGCTCGACTATCACGACCGGCGCATCGACGTGACGTTCAAGCCCGAGGTCAAGGTCGATCCGGACTTCCAGCAGCGTCTGACGCGTAACGGTCTGAACGGCGCGATCGACAGCAACACGGGCAAGTGGACGATCAGGAACGGACAATGAAAGCAGAACTGTTGAACACGTGGGCGAGCTTCTGGGAAGCGCGCACGGTGCGCGAAAAAGGGCTGTTGACGTGGGGCGGCGCGGTGCTGGCCGTGGTGATCGTCTGGTCGGTGCTGTGGGCGCCCGCGCAGGAAGGCCGCGCGCGGCTGCGCGAATCGATTCCGAGCCTGCAGCGGCAGCTTTCGCAGATGACGGCAGAAGCGAACGAAGCGCGCGCGCTGTCCGCGTCTGCTCAGGGAGTCGCGCCGACGGGCGGCGCGCTGAAGGACGCGCTGACCGCGTCGCTCAACGATCACGGCCTCGCCGCGACGCAGGTGCAGGTCATCGGCAATGCGGTGCAGATCCAGCTGAAGAACGCATCGTTCCCCGCCTGGACGCAATGGCTCGACGACGCGCGCAAGCAGTTCAAGGTGCAGGTGTCCGAGGCGCACGTGACCGGGCTGAAGCAGGACGGACAGGTCGATCTGACAGCGTCGCTCCAGCCGGCGTCCATCAAATGACGGCGCTGCCACGGGATCGCGCATGAGTTTCTGGATGCGGCGATTGCGCGCCGCGCTGCCCTGGCTGGTCGTCGCGCTGATCGCGAACGTGCTGGTGCTGCTCGTGATGGCGCCCGCCGCGTGGATCACGCCGCAGTTCGCGAAGGCGACTCAAGGGCACGTCAATCTGGTCGATCCGTCGGGGTCGTTGTGGCACGGTTCGGCTTCGCTGATGCTCGCCGCCGGACCCGGTGCGGAGGCGGCGACGCTGCTGCCGGGGCGTATCGAATGGCGCACGTCGTTCTGGCCGCTTTTCACGGGCCGCGTGCGAATGCAGATGCGGCAAAGCCAGGCGATGCCCGATCCCGTTTTCGTCGATGCGACGCTGC
The DNA here is from genome assembly GCF_007995085.1 of Paraburkholderia azotifigens. GTDB lineage: Bacteria > Pseudomonadota > Gammaproteobacteria > Burkholderiales > Burkholderiaceae > Paraburkholderia > Paraburkholderia azotifigens. The sequence goes on along the minus strand of NZ_VOQS01000001.1, from coordinate 2,514,117 downwards.
GCAGCGCGACGCTGTCGGGCGGCAGCATTGCCGTACCGGCGTCGTTGCTCGCCGGCCTTGGCGCGCCCTTCAACACACTCGATCTGCAAGGCGACGTGCGGCTCACGTGGACCGACTGGCGCAGTTTCAATCGGCAGGCGTTCGGTCAGCTGATCGTCACGCTCAACGACATGAGTTCGCGCGTGTCGCGGGTAAAGCCGCTCGGGTCGTATCGCGTGGTGTTCCAGGCGCAGGGCGCGTCGGGCGCGCTCGATCTGTCGACGACCAAAGGACCCTTGTTGCTCAACGGTCACGGCACGATCAGCGAGACATCGACGTCGTTCACGGGCATCGCGAGCACGACGCCCGACGCCGTCGACAATCTCGCCGGGCTGCTGAATCTGCTCGGCCGTCCGATGGGGCCCGGTCAGGTTGCCCTGACATTCGCTCACTGACGACGTTTGCTGCCCGAAAAAACGACGGCCGCCATGTTTGCGCATGGCGGCCGTTTGCGTCGAAGCGGATAACGGTTGCTTGCGTTCAGCCTGCGGTGGCTGATGCTCCCGCGACGGGCATGGCGGGCTCGGAAGCGGGCGCAGGCGCCGCGACATCGCCCGTTTCGCGGTTCATCTGCGACGTCTCCCAGCCGCCGCCGAGCGCCTTCACCAGCCCCACCGACGACACCATCCGCTGACCCGCGATGCTCGCGAGTTTCTGTTCCGCCGTGAACGCGGTGGTCTGCGCCGTCAGCACGTTCAGGTAGTCGACGGTGCCGGACTTGTACTGGTTCGTGACGATATCGAGCGCCTGCTGGGCGGACTGGACGGCCTGTTCCTGCACGGTGATTTCCTGTTCGAGGATGCGCAGGGACGAGAGGTTGTCTTCGACGTCCTGGAATGCCGTCAGCACCGTTTGCCGGTAAGTGGCGACGTCCTGATCGTAGGCGGCGCGCGCGGCGTCCGTCTGCGCCTTGCGCAGACCGGCGTCGAAAATCGTGCCTGCGAGCTGCGGTCCGAGCGTCCAGAACCGCGATGGCATTTGCAGCAGTTGCGAGAACACCGAGCTTTCGAAGCCGCCGCTTGCGGAAAGCGTGAGCGTCGGGAAAAACGCCGCGATCGCGATGCCGATCTGTTCGTTCGCGGCTGCGGCCTTGCGTTCGGCCGAAGCGATGTCGGGACGCCGCTCGAGCAGCGCGGACGGCAGTTGCGCGGGGACGACGGGCGGCACGGCATCGAGCGGCGCGGGAGGCAGCGAGAACGTGGATGCCGGTTCGCCGACCAGCACGGCGATCGCGTGCTCGTTCTGCGCGCGCGCGACGCCGTTGTCGATAGCGGCCGCCTGCGCCGATTGCAGCTGCGTTTGCGCCTGGATTACGTCCGAGCGTGCGGCGACGCCCTGCGCGTAACGGTTCTGCGTGAGCGTGAGGGAGCGCTGGTACGCGGCGACCGTGTCGTCGAGCAGCTTTTGCTGCGCATCGAGCGAACGGGTGTTGAAGTAGGTTTGCGCGAGCGTCGCCTGGGCGGACAGGCGCGCGTTCGCCAGATCGGCGGCGGCCGCCTGTTGACCCGCCTGCTGGCCGGCAACGGTGCGGCTCACCTTGCCCCACAGGTCGGGTTCCCAGGTGGCGTCGAGCGACAGGCTGTAGCTGTTGCTGATCGTGCCCGAACTGCTCAGCGACGACGTCGTGCCGCCGCCTCCGCCCGTCACCGAGCCACTGAAAGTGCGGCTCGGCGTGCGCGAGCGCGTCGCACTGGCCGAGCCGCTGATCACGGGGAAATATGCAGCGCGCGCTTCGCCGACCAGCGCGCGAGCCTGCCGGTATGCGGCGGCGAACTGCGCGATGCTCTGGTTCGATGCGTTGAGCCTGTCTTCGAGCGCGTTCAGTTGCGGATCGTTGTAGATGGACCACCATGCGCCGCGGTCGTGCTGGTCGGCGGGTTGCGCGACTTTCCAGCCGTCGGCGGCTTCCTTGTACGAAGCCGGAATGTCGACGGACGGCCGCTTGTAGTCGGGACCGACCGCGCAGCCGGCCAGCGCGAACGCCAGCGCGGCGGAAACGGCAATGTTCAGGACGCGTGGCCCCGCGAAGTTCGCGACAGCGGCGCGGGCGCGCGAAGTTCGATCAAACTGCATGCAAATGAATTCCTGTCGATTCGGATGGCGCGCTGCGCCGGGACGAGCGCCAGGCTCCTGCTTGCGCGATGTCCGGTGCGTGATCGCGATGGCTCGAATGGTAGCTCACACGTCGCCCGGCGAGGAAACCAGAAGAGTAATGCCGGGCACGCCCAGCGTGTGTTACCGACGGTGAAGCGACGGTTACGCGCTGTTACGCCGTGGCTCAGGATGTGCGCCGTACTCGTCGTAGAAGCAAAAAAGCCGCCCGTGGGGCGGCTTTCGCGGCGAGACGACGCGCGTCGCATTCAGGCGCGCGGGTCGGCGTTCGTCTGACGAGCCTGTTTGCCTGCGGCCGCGCGGCAAGCGGGCGCGTCGGGACGTGTCTGGCAGACTGTCGCGGCGGGAGCGATCGATTGATTGTTGCCCGCTGCACGGGCTTTGAGCGGAGCGGCAAGCAGCGCTATCGGCTTCATGGCCCGCGTTTTGACGCTGCGGGAGCGTCGATGTTCGAACCACGCGAAGAGCAACACCCCGAGAGATCCGCCCGGCAGGACGAAAATTACCGCATACAGCGCCACTTTCCACCAGCGGTTGGCTCCCTGGAAAGTTTGCAGTGCGGAATCGGTGAAGGAGCGGCTCCAGCCGCCAAGGGTGTTTTTCAGGTACAGCATCGCGGGAATCCTCTGTGCGCCGGCAAAAGTAGGCGCACGCAAGTGCGGTCAGAACATGGTCTCCGATGACGCGGATCGCGTAACTCGTTGTCGGACATAATATTGACCATGCAATCAATTTTCAAGATACTGTGCGTCGCAGCATGGTCTTGTGTTGTTTTTTAGCGCCCGGTTGACATCACTGCCTGGGCAGATAGAATCCCGGCAATCCGCGCGACACGCGCGACTCGCGCAATCTCAAGAACACACCATTCATGACGGACGGTCCCTACCAGCCGGAGTCGATTCACCTCGAGTCGAGCCTCGGCTACTACCTGACGAAAGCGCGTAACGTGCTGGTCGACCGCACGGACCGCGCGGTCGCGCATCTCGGGCTGACGACCCAGCAGATCGGCGTGATTTTGCTGCTTTCGTCCGGGCGCGCCGCGACGCCGTTCGAGTTGTCGCGGGCCATGTCGTACGACAGCGGATCGATGACGCGGATGCTCGATCGCCTTGAAAAGAAAGGCTTGATCGCACGCTCGCGCAGCGATACCGACCGGCGCGTCGTGAAGCTCGGCCTGACGGCGCAGGGCCAGCATGCTGCGGCGCAGCTGCCGGGGATCGGCGCGGACGTGCTGAACGAACAGTTGCGCGGCTTCTCCGACACCGACCTCGCGACATTGATCGATTTGCTGGGCCGCTTCATTGCGAACGGGATCGACAGCGGCAACGGCGCGGGCGGATGCGGGGCGGAAATAACCTGCGACGAAGACGCACCCGGTTCGTCGATTCCGGGCGACGAACGATAAGCGGCCGCGCCCTTGCGCGGCCTTGTTTTGCGAATATATCTGTCTGGGCAGAGAGTGTCGGAACATGAAAGTACGGCAAAAAACGAGTGTCATTTTCATGTCACGGCAAGTTTCTGATAGCTCAACGTGATCAGGAGAGCACGCGCATGACTGCTTCCGTACCCGCTTCCGGCGATACAACAGCCGATTCGACGTCGCCCATCACCGCTACACCGGCTCAACCGGCCGCCCTAGCCCCTGCTCCTGCTCCGCTCACGGGCGGCACGCTCCGCTGCTGACCGTCGGCCTCGCGCTCGGCACCTTCATGGAAGTGCTCGACACGTCGATCGCCAACGTCGCGGTGCCGACGATCTCCGGCAGTCTCGGCGTCGCGACCAGCGAGGGCACCTGGGTCATCTCGTCGTATTCGGTGGCGTCGGCGATTGCCGTACCGTTGACCGGCTGGCTCGCGCGGCGGGTCGGCGAGGTGCGTCTGTTCACGCTGTCGGTGCTGCTTTTTACGATGGCATCGGCGGCTTGCGGCTTCACTCACAACTTCGAGTCGCTGATCGCGTTCCGTTTGCTCCAGGGGCTGGTCTCCGGCCCGATGGTGCCGCTTTCGCAGACCATTCTGATGCGCTCCTATCCGCTGGAAAAACGCGGACTCGCGCTCGGCTTATGGGCGATGACGGTGATCGTCGCGCCGATCTTCGGTCCCGTGATGGGCGGCTGGATCACCGACAACTACACGTGGCCGTGGATCTTTTACATCAACCTCCCCATCGGTCTCTTTTCTGCGGCGTGCGCCTACTTTCTGCTGCGCGGACGTGAAACGCCGACGAGCAGGCAACGCATCGACGGCATCGGCCTCGGGTTGCTCGTGATCGGCGTGGCATGCCTGCAAATGGTGCTCGACCTCGGCAAGGATCGCGACTGGTTCAATTCGACCTTCATCGTCGCGCTCGCGATCATTGCGGTGACGTCGCTCGCGTTCATGATCGTGTGGGAGACGACGGAGAAAGAACCCGTCGTCGACCTGTCGCTCTTCAAGGATCGAAATTTCGCTCTGGGAGCGCTGATCATCTCGTTCGGCTTCATGGCGTTCTTCGGATCGGTGGTGATCTTTCCGCTCTGGCTGCAGACGGTGATGGGTTACACGGCGGGCAAGGCCGGTCTCGCGACCGCGCCCGTCGGTCTGCTTGCGCTGGTGCTGTCGCCGATGATCGGACGCAATATGCATCGGCTCAATCTGCGGATCGTCGCCAGCTTTGCGTTCGTCGTGTTCGCGGTCGTATCGATATGGAATTCGACGTTCACGCTCGATGTGCCGTTCAATCACGTGATCCTGCCGCGGCTCGTGCAGGGCATCGGCGTCGCCTGCTTCTTCGTGCCGATGACGACGATCACGCTGTCCAGCATTTCCGACGAACGGCTGGCAAGCGCATCCGGGCTATCGAATTTTCTGCGCACGCTGTCGGGCGCAATCGGCACGGCGATCAGCACGACGTATTGGGAAAACGACGCTATCTATCACCATGCGGTGCTGTCGGAATCAGTGAGCGCCTACTCGTCGAACACGGCGTCTTATAGCGATCTGCTGACGTCGCTCGGTTTCAAGGGACAGGCGCTGACGGCGCAACTGAACGAGATCGTCACGCAGCAGGGCTACATGATGGCGACCAACGATTTTTTCCGGATTTCGTGTGCAGCGTTCGTCGTGCTCGCCTGTCTCGTATGGATCACGAAGCCGCAAAAAGGCGCGGCGGCGTCAATGGGTCATTGACGCCGCCGCTGCCGGTACTTCGCGAAGAAGAATTACTTGCCGTCGATCTGAATATCAACGCGCCGGTTCTTCGCACGGCCGATAGCCGTCGTGTTCGGCGCGACCGGCGATGCGCTGCCGTAGCCTTGCACGTCCCACGTCGATGCACGCACGCCCGCCGTTGCCAGGTAGCCCTGCACCGAGCGCGCGCGTGCCGCCGACAGGCGATTGTTCAGCTCGGACGAACCCGTCGAATCGGTGTAGCCGGCAATCGTCAGGCGGTCGATGTCGACGCCCTGGTTCGCCGCGACGAAGTCATCGAGCTTGGCCGTTGCAGCGGGCGTGAGCGTTGCGCTGCCGAGCGCAAACGTCGCGTCGCCGTGCAACGTGATCTTGCGTGCGGGTGCAAGATGCGCGGGCACCGGTGCCGATGCGACGGCGGGCGCCACGACAGGCGCGACGGCAACGGGCGCCGGCTGGACGGGTTGCTCGACGACGGGCGTCGAGCATTGGAAGGTGATTTCGCGCGGATCGTTTTCGGACTTGAGATCCGACGTGACGTGATCGACCGTCAAAATGCGCGTAGCCGGCTTGTCGCCGCAGATTCGCTTTACTTCGTCCATGCAGGACTGAGAGCTTTCCAGCAGTCCGAGGCATTGGACGCGATACGCCTTGGCGCCGTTAGCCAGGGTGACGATATCGGTGTTATGGGTGGGACCGGAATACGCCGTGCAGCCGGCGATACCTGCAGCGCAGGCCATCGCCGTGACAATACGAAAGAACATGAGACTTCTCGCAAAGTAAATTGATGTGTCGAGACGATATGAGGAGCTAGTCTCAGCACCAATCGGAGAAGTCTTAAAGGAAGCGTTGAGCTGGAAGATTCCGTCTTATTGCGAGATGGGCTCGCCTGTCGGAGAAGTCGTCGACTGACCACCTGATCCTGCCGATCCCGCCGACGGCGAAGCCACATCGGCAGAACCGCTGCGCACGAACGCCTTGAAGTCTGCGCCCGCCTCCCATGGATTCGGCTTACAGCCGAGCGAACTGTCGCAATGCGCAGCGAAGCCGATCGTGGCAGTGCCGTCGTTGTTCGACGTCTTCGTGATTTCGAATGAGAGCGCGCGCTTGCCGCCATCAGGACCGGCTGTCTGGATCAGCGTATCCGTCGAGGTCGCGACTTCGTAACGGGAATGTGTCGTGACCCACGTGTGTGCGCGCGCCCACCACGCATCGCATTGACTCTTGCTCGTGCAGGTGAGCGGCGCGGTGGCGATCTGCATGACGTCGGGATTGACCTGCCGCGCGTGGTGCAGCCGGCGGCCACGACACAAAGCGCGGCTATCAGACTCTTGTTCATCACCCGGTTCCTCCCTGGCGTCTGTTCGAGCGGCAAAGCGCTGTGTTATACAGGGTTGGACCGCGACGTCGCATCTGCGTTTCATGCCGCGAGCATGAAGCGCGAGCGAGGTCCGGGCAGCGCACCGTGCTGGGCAGCAATTTCCAACCCCGCTCTGTGCGCGCAAAAAAGGCGGCAGCCAAGCTGCCCTTTTTCCCTACGTTATGCGCGAGACGGCGCTCGCCTCAGACGCTGAAGCGGTTCAACGTATAAGCGCGATATGCGGCGACGAATGCATCGAACGAACCGACTTCTTCCCGCTCGAGCTTCGTCTGTCCAGTAAGCGATTCGGCGGCAAGCGCGGTGAACTCCTGCGTTTGCGCTTCGTCGAGCGGACGTGCGCGGAAAAACTCCGCATGCGCGATGCTCTGCGCGAGGCCGAACTCGAGGAAGCTCTGTTGCTTGTCGCGCATGATCTGCAGCACGCGGGCCGACGGCGTCAACGACGCGTCCGCAAGCTTCGCGCGTTGCGCCGCAACCGAACGCGCGTGGCTGTCGTCGCCGCGAATCGAATCGAGCACGGCGGCCGCGTGATCGATTTTCGCGAGCAGCTCGTTGGCCCAGTCGAGCATCTTGACCGGTTGTCCGTCGCGTATCAGTTCGAGGCCTGGCTTGCGCCCTTCCATCGTCACGCGGCTGAAGTTCTGGTTTGCCTCGCAGTATGCGGGCGGCGGCAGCGGTGCGCTGTCGTCGAGTGCGCACACGAGCAGATATGCGTCGAGGAAACGCGCCGTTTCGAGTGCGATGCCCGTCGGTTCGAACGGATCGATATCCATGCAGCGCACTTCGACGTATTGCACGCCGCGCGCAGCGAGCGCATGCAGCGGGCGCTCGCCGGGATGCGTGACGCGCTTCGGGCGGATCGTCGAGTAAAACTCGTTTTCGATCTGCAGCACGTTGGTGTTGATCTGCACCCACTCGCCGTCGCGCTGCGTGCCGATGGCCTCATACTGCGGATACGGCTGGCTGACGGCTTTCGCGAGCGCGTCGAGATAGCCGGGCAGCGTGTCGTAGTCGGCGTGCAGCGCGGCTTGCGCCGTCGTGTTCGAATAGCCGAGATCGCTCATACGCAGGCTCGTCGCGTACGGACGGTAGAGCGTATCGGCATCGAACGTTTCGAGCGTGTGAGGACGGCCGCGCAGGAAGCGCGCGTCGAGCGCCGGCGACGCGCCGAACAGATACATCAGAAGCCAGCTCGTGCGGCGGAAGTTGCGGATCAGCGCAAGATAGCGGTCGGACTGGAAATCGACGGCATTGGCCGTCGATTTCTGGTCGGCGCGCAGCAGCCGCCACACTTCTTCGTTCAACGAATAGTTGTAATGGATGCCCGCGATGCATTGCATCGTGCGTCCGTAGCGCAAAGCGAGACCCACGCGATACACATACTTCAGTTTGCCGATGTTCGACGTGCCATAGCGAGCGATAGGAATCTCGTCGTCTTCGGGCAGGAGCCCAGGCATCGAGTTGTTCCACAGCACTTCGTCGCCGATAGCCGAATAGACGAATCGATGCAGCGTGTCGAGACGCTCGATCGTGGTCGATGCGTCGTGTTCGGCCGGCGTGATCAGTTCGAGCAGCGCTTCCGAATAGTCGGTGGTCAGCGAAGGATGCGTGAGCGCCGAGCCGAGCGAGCGCGGATGCTGCGTCATCGCGAGATGGCCATCGGACAGGACGCGCAAGCTTTCCTTTTCGATGCCGCGCAAACCAGTCGTCAACGCGTCGCGCTGCGGACCGGAAGTCAGCACGGACAGGCGGTGCAGAAGCGCGTCGGTCGTGCGGGTGGGTGTCGTGTTTGGCATTGATGCGGGTCGAACATGGTCGGCCGCCATGCGCCGCACTGTGCTGCTTGGGCGCGGTCGACAACGTTCGGCGGAATTTTCAGTAGCGGGCACTTTAACATCTCGCCAGAACGGCTGCTTGGCGTTGCCTCAGGCCCATCCCGCGCCGCTTTCCTGCCGCTTCCGATGGGGCTCGCGAGGCTCGTGCACGTCCTCTCACTGTACGCCGCGAGGGGCCGCGAAGTCGATTGCCGGCGACGGCTTCCATGTGAGGAAAGCCCTAGCCGCCGCGTGCCGCGCCTGCCCGGTCGGCGACTTCATTCCATAGATGCATCGCCGCGTAGGCGCGCCACGGCCGCCAGGTGTCGGTGCGGGTGCGCTGCTGGTTGGGGCGCACGAGCGTCGGGTCGCGCGCCGCAATCGCCTGCATCAGCACGAGATCCCACGCGGGCCATGCGTCGGCGTCGCGCCAGGCGCGCATTGCGACGTACTCGACGGTCCATGGACCGATGCCCGGCAGCGCGAGCAGCGACGCGCGCAACTGGGTGAGGTCGAAGGATGCGCTGCCGATGCTGTCGATCGGCACATCCCCGTCCGCCACGGCGCGCGCGAAGCCTTGCAGCGCCTGGATTCGCTTGCCCGGCATGCCGATCAGCGCGAGATCGACGGCGGCAAGGGCGGCAGGCGTCGGGAAGCGCCAGGCGGTGCTTTCGTGCGAATGACCGTCGATCCGCTCGCCGGCGCGCTGCACGATCCGCCCGATGATCGTCGTCGCGGCCTTCACGCTGACCTGCTGGCCGACAATGGCCCGCACGACGAGTTCGAACCCGGACCACGCGCCGGGCACACGCAGACCGGGCGCGGCGGCGACCAGCGGTGCGAGCCACGGATCGGCGGCAAGGCTCGCGCCGATCGACTTCGGGTCGGCGTGCAGATCGAACATGCGCGCGATCGGCGCGGCGAGCGCGTCCGCGTGGTGGCTCACCGCACCGTCGAGCGTGGCGACGATGCAGTGTTTGCGCGGATGCTTGTGGACGGCGAGCGTGCCGCTGTCGCCGTTCCAGCCGATCGCGCGGCGCCACACGCCGCCTTCGACGGATTCGACGCCGGGCGTCGCGCGTCCTCCGAAAAATCGGAGGATGCGCGGCCAGTCATAGGGAACTTTGAACGGAAGTTCGAGTGTGGCGGTCGGCGTGGTGCTCAAGCGGCGTGATCCATGTCGGCGGTGGATTGAACGGTGTCGTCGGCATGCCTGGATTCGCGCTGCGCTTCCGTGTCGAGCAGCGTGGCCTTCCGCGCGGCGCCCCAGCGATAGCCGGACAGCGCGCCGCCCTTCTGCACGACGCGATGACAGGGTATCGCAAGTGCCACGGGGTTCGACGCGCACGCGTTGGCGACGGCCCGCACCGCGCGCGGCGAACCGACCGCTTCGGCGATCTGCGAATAGCTGCGCGTCTCGCCGTACGGGATGCGCCGCAGCGCTTCCCATACGCGCTGCTGGAACGCGGTCGCGGCGATGTCGAGCGGCAAGTCGAAGCGCTCACGCTTGCCCTGCAGATACGCGTCGATCTGCTCGATGAAGGGCGCAAGCCGGACAGGATCGCCGACCAGCTCCGCGCTGGCGAACTCGCTGCGCAGATCGTCGACGAGCGGCGCTTCAGCGTCGCCGAATGCGATCTTGCAGATGCCCTTGTCGGTCGTCGCGACCAGTACGAGGCCCAGCGACGTCGGTGCGCTCGCGTAATGGACACGCAGTCCGGCGCCTTTGCGTCGATATTCGGACGGCGCCATGCCCAGTTCCGCCGCCGCCGTGTCGTACATCCGGGACGGGGAGCCGAAGCCTGCGTCGACGGTCGCGCGCGTGACGTCCGCGCCCCGTTGCAGCGCGTCGCGCAACGCCGCACCGCGCTGCGCGGCCTGATATTGCCGCGGCGACACGCCGACCACGCGCTTGAAGAGCCGCTGCAGGTGAAACGGGCTGACGTGGACGGCTTCGCTCAACTGCGCAAGCGTAAGGCGTTGCTGCGGATCGGCGTCGAGCGCCGCGCACGCACGGTTCACGATTTCGAGTTCGCGCGGCAGACCACCCGGCTGGCAGCGCTTGCACTCGCGATAACCGGCAGCGCGGGCTTCGTCGGCTGATTCGAAGAAGTCGACGTTTTCGCGGCGCGGCAACCGCGACGCGCACGACGGACGGCAGAACACGCCCGTCGTCCGGACGCCGTAGAAGAAGGCGCCATCGGCGGACATGTCGCGTTTCAGCACGGCTGTCCAGCGGGCTTCTTCGCTGTCGAACGTTGCGGGTGCGGCGTGGGAGAAGGCTGTGGTCATCGCTGTGTTCATCATGTGCCCCGGGGGACGGATTTGATGCTTACCACTCTAGCGGGCACTCTCACACAGTACGCTCCGCTTCTTGCTGTGTCATTTGGGCTGCGCGCAAGCGATTTTTATCCTCATTTTTACCCGGCTTTTATCCCACATACCGGGAGGATTCGACCCTCAAAAAAGTTGGGGTTTTCCCTTAAAAAGTTATTGCGTCGCATCAAGGCGGCGTGTATAGTGGTTCTTGTCTCCTCCATGTCTCCTCCTGATATGGATTCAGCCCGCTCCAAGTCGAGCGGGCTTTTTTTTGCCTCGTCGCTTCATCCACGCGACGATCTTGGCGCGCGATACCTTCTAAACTGGGTTCTCCACCGAACTTCACAGACGGAACGGGCCGCCATGAACTTCCAGATCCTCGATATCGATCACGTCGTTATTCGCGCGGCGAATCTCGACGTGATGACGCGCTTTTATCGCGATGTGCTCGGCTGCGCGCTGGAAAAGGAGCAGCTCGATCTTGGCTTGATCCAGCTGCGTGCGGGACGCGCTCTGATTGATCTGCTGCAGGTCGGTGGTCGTATCGACCGGCCGGAGAGCGGTGAGCCGGGGGCGGGTCGAAACATGGACCACGTTTGTCTGCGCGTCGAGCCTTTCGACGCTGACGCGCTGAAAACGTGGTTCGCCGCGCGCGACGTGCGACTCGGCGAGCAGGCGCTGCGATACGGTGCGGATGGTTATGGGCCGTCGCTGTATCTGTTCGACCCCGAGGGCAACATGGTTGAACTAAAAGGGCCGCCGACTCAAGCGGCCTGATCTTCAATAACGATTTTTTGGTACACAGCGGCGACAATGTACGGGCGGATCAACGCCCGCCGTGCGCCGCCGGACGCGCATTCTCCGCAGCCTTGAGAACCGTCCACTCGATGGGAACGGCATCCGCGGTTTCGCTTCCAAGCCACGCCGCATTGTCCTGAACCGTGCATTGCAGGCGCATCGTCCGTTCGGCCAGGGCGCCGAGTGCCGGGGCGACGTCTTCGCCGAGCGTCCACACCGTCACATTCCGCAAGCGTTCTACCTTGTTGCGTACGCCCTGCCACCAGATATCCGAAGTCCGGCCGCCGTATGCGATGACGATCACATCGTTCGCCCGGCCGCTTGCCTTCGTGATGCGGCGCTCGTCGGGCTGGCCGACGTCGATCCAGGTGTCGATGGCGCCCGTCAGATCCTTGGCCCACAAGTCCGGCTCGTCGATGTCTGACAGGCCCTTGCAGAATTCGAGGCGTTCCTGCGCGAAGAGCGCGAATGCGGCGACGCGGACCATCATCCGTTCGTTGGTTTCGGACGGGTGAAGTGCGATCGTCAGCGAATGGTCGGCGTAATAGTGCCGGTCCATGTCGGCGATCTGGAGTTCAGCCTTATAAATTGTCGATTTGAGAGCCATGCTGCAACCTGGTCCCGCAAACGCGGACCGGATAGTGAATAGAGAATCGGCGTACCTTGCCATGATCGTCCCCTGCCTTGCTGCGGTCACGCCTCGGTCGCGCGTCTCGCCGGTGAAACACATCTGCCGGATTGCCGGGACATGGGGCCGTCGGCCTTAGTCCCATCAACCCTCCTGCTTTCGCTTAACGAGAGAGCAGCAACATGCGTGCCGAATCGGCGCTGTCGAGACCAGGGCTGCCAGCGCCTCGGGCCGCGAAGGTGGGATCGTGATGATACCGAAATTGCGGGGACGGCATGACAGTCAGATGCGCCCGCAGTCGCGGCCTATGCGGGCACGGAATGACCGGAAGGGAATTCAGCGTGCGCCGAAGGGGAGATGCCAGGCGCAAAGATCAGATGGAAATGAAGATGGCCGGGTCTTAAAACCCGGCCATGCCGAATACCGAAAGAGATTCTTCGTTCGAACGTTGGATATCACCCGACATTGAATGTCGGATGAAAACCAACTTTGATGCTTAATCCTTGACGCTATTGCTTGATAAAGCGATCGTTGGTCCAAAGACCTTGCGTATCGCTATTGCCCGCATTCACGAATTCCACATCGTGTCCAACCACGCGGACAACGCGGAAATCCGAATTCTCTGGAGTGGAAATGCACTCATAACCCGAGAAGAATTCCTGCATCTTCTGTTGCTCGCCGGCTTGCGCATGCTGCGTGACGGCGTCGAGCTTGTCCCTCGACAGGCAGCCATATGAATTCGCCTTGAACCGCACCGTCTGCTGAGGTTTGATCACGACGTCCTGCGCCTGCGCGCCTGCAACTGCGACCAAACCCGTCAGTGCCACAAGAATGGCGACTCGCTTGTTCATGGTTACCTCCGTGCGGGTATTGCCCGGTTTAGCTATGCGTTTAACTGCCTGAAAGCAGACACGTTTTTCAATTTAGGAGAACGGCATTGAAGAGCAAGCACATCTTGTGTGCGCTTGCAACAGCGGCGAATTGCCGCATGGTCGACGGCGTGCAATCGATGCTGCCCAAATAACGCAATTCCGCTGATATTCGACGGAATGCGAAAGGTAATGCATGACGTAGAAGAAGACGGGATAACCTTTTGCGGGCGTTATTCGCGTTTACGCTTAAACGTTTTTAAGCCGTTTGCGATAAATCAAATTTACGGTTGATGCGTCGCACACAAAGTCATTCACGCGACTCATCAAAAGCGGTCGTCTATTGAAGCGAACGCAGAACAAAAAGAATGCCCGCTAGGTCCCGGCCGATGACGGCTTCGACAAGGGCAAATATCGCGCTTGCGCGAGCGCCGTGTTCGTGGATAAATCGACCGGCCCGAAAACAACCACGTGCCCAACGCTGGAGCAAAGCGCCAAAGCGCGTGCTCCCGTCGACAGGAGATTCTCATGACGCTTGCACACTGGCTTCCTTTTGCGATCGCTTCGGCGATTCTCGTAGCGATTCCCGGTCCTACGGTGCTGCTTGTCATTTCTTATGCGCTCGGCCACGGACGACGCTACGCATTGGTCACGACGGCAGGCGTCGCCCTCGGCGATCTGACGTCGATGACGGCGTCGATGCTCGGACTCGGCGTGATCCTCGCGGCTTCCGCGACGCTGTTCACGGCGCTCAAGTGGGTGGGCGCCGCGTATCTGGTCTATCTCGGCATCAAGCTGTGGCGAGCGCCCGTGTCGGCAGGGGACGCTCCCGCGTTGGGCGAGACGCGCACCAGCCGCATCTTCGCGCATGCGTACGCGGTGACGGCGCTCAATCCGAAAAGCATCGTGTTCTTCGTGGCGTTCGTGCCGCAATTCATCGACACGCAAGTCGCCACCTGGTCGCAGATCGCGGTTTTCGAAGCAACCTTCGTCGCGCTCGGCACCTTGAACGCGCTGGGATATGCCGTGCTGGCTTCGGCTGCGCGGCGCGCGATACGCAGTCCGCGCGTACAGCGCAGCGTCAATTGCACGGGCGGAACGCTGCTGATCGGCGCGGGACTTCTGGCCGCGGCGTGGAAGAAATCGACCGCATGAATTCCGTCTGACGGAAGGACAGCGGGACAGCGACGAACCAGGCCCGCCGCTTGCATCTATCGATCCGCGCACACGGTGTGCGCGGTGGATCACACGCAGTGGCTATCAACACGCCTACAATAAAATCGTCGCTGTTCCATCGATCTGGAGGTTACTGTGATCGAGCATCTGATTCTGGGCGCGTTTTTGATCGTGCCGCTTCTTATCGTCGCGTTTCTGTTTTCCGACGAGCTCTGGCAGGAACATCGTCAGGCCTTGCACGATGACGACCATCACAGGCGGATGGATTGGCGCCATCCGATTCGCAGCCTGCTGCATCACTAGGCAGGCTGACGATATCCGAAGCGAATGGAGCCTGCCATGCTGGCTTTCTCCTTTTCGTGGACGGAGTATTGGCTGTTCATGCTGGCGCTGGTCCTGATCAGCGTCGCGTTGACGTCGCTTTGCGGTTCGGTGCCGCGCGCGCCCGAACCGCCGGAGGATGACGCCTAAGCTTGCGGCGCTTTTCATCTGATGTTTCGCGCGGCGTGCGTTCCGGCCTCGCGATCTCCGCGACTGGATGCGTCGTCAAAATGACGCCCAAATATCGTTCTGTTCCCTTGATTGTGATGCAACCCGCATGCGTACGCTTGTACTCATGCGATGTCGTTCTTTTGACCGCTCGACATCGCCGGGATACCTATTTGTTTTTATAGGTAATAACTGGCTAAAATCCGGCTAAAGTTAATCATCTGATGTAAATAACTTTGGCCTTATCGAGACATCACGGGGGACGGCATGAACCGCTTGATCGATCAGGAAATCGCGCACATTTCGCGCGTGATGTGGCCATCGCTGCTCGGCGACATGGGCGGCGCAATTCTTTCTTCGGAGTACTGGCGCATGCGACTGCACGCGCTACTCGATGCTCCTTCTCTCACCAAGGCCCAGTTGTGCGCGCTCGATTCGCTGTTGCTGCGACTCGATCACTACGATCGGCACGGACCGCACGTTTATTCGATGCCTGCGGACGATCGCGCTGAGCACAGTGCTGAATCTGTCGCATTGCACGGGTGAGCCGCTGTAACAGTGGTTTTCGCCGTAACCTCTGTTCGTTGCCTCAAGTCGTTCACGCGACAAGGTATAGTGCACCAACTATAATCGCTGTGTACCGAAAAGTCATTTCTCCTTGGCATCGACAGGAAACCTGTTGAATTCGCGCTTATGACTTACCAAGTGGCGTTTGTATTGAAGCTCACCGAGTGCTGTGTACCCAAAAAATTCCCCGGTGAGTAGTAGGGCACGCTGGGTTCACTTTTTCCCAAGCGTCTCCGCGCCTGTTTGCATCTCGACGAAATCAGCCCAGCTCTGCATTGCGTGCGCAGTGACGGCGCCTTCCGATTCGACAGTCGCCTCTTCCCCCTCCGCACACCGCAAAAATTCGCGCAGATGATGCAAACCCGTGCGGCGGAAGTCGTTCAGCACGAAGTGCTCGACCTCAAGCCCGAGCGTCTTGACCGCCTGATTCAGCGTGCCCTTCGCGATCGGGCGATCATCGCCGCCACGCGTCGACGGAAAGACATAGGTGCGGCTGTTCTTCGTGTCGCGCAACTCGCGAAGCATCGACAGCGCCTGGCCTGAAAGCGGGACGCAACGCGCGCGGCCATTGCCGGCGCGCGAGGCAGGAATCGTCCAGACGCCGCCGTCGAGATCGAACTCGCGCCACGTCGCTTCAATCAGTTCCGATTTGTTGGCCATCGTCAGCACGAGCAGGTGGAGCGCGAGCTTCAACGGCCGCCGGATACTCGACGTGTAGATCGAATGCAGCAACGCGCCGATCTCGTTCGCTGTCAGGACGCGGGTGCGGCCGTCTTGCGTCGCGATCATGCGCGCCGGGATGGACTCGGCGGGATTGACGGTCGCGAGCTGCCGCGCGATCAGGAACGCAAACAGACGCTTCACGACATTGCGCGTGTGCAGCGCCATTTGTGGCGCACCCCGGTTCTTGATCGCGTCGCAGATGGCTCGAATGTCTTCCGTCGTGACCTGCGCAATCGGCTTGTGCCCGATCGCGGGAAGAATGTCCTTGTCGAGCGCACGTTGCGTCGTGCGGCGATATTCGTCGGACTTGCGCGCGATTTCCACAGCCACGTAGAGCTCAGCACCGTCGCGCAACACGTCGACGCGCTTTTCGGCCCCGCGATCCTGCCGTGCGATCGAAACGGGCGACTGGCCCTTCGCCACGATCTCCGCATATTTCTGCGCGCGGGCTCGCGCCACCCGCAATGACATCAGCTGATAGTCGCCGATGGTGACCATCGGCTGCCGGTGCCCGTCGAGCGTGTAGCGGAATCGCCAGACCTTCTTGCCGGTCGGCATCACCTCGAGGATCAGACCTTTGCCATCGGCGACGCTGTAGCGTGTCGCGCGCGGCACGAGGCTGCGGATGTGGGAGTCGCTAAGCGGTGTCGCGAGCTTGGGCATGCGTGTGGCTTCGGTACACAAGGTGCGTAAAAGGCCCAGTGTACATGTCTGTGTACCGAAAACAAGACTTTGATCGATTGAAATGGGGCTAAAAATAAGCCACAAATCGCAAACCTATTTGCCGATACAAAACCTGCTGAAAATAACGCCAAGCAGATCGTCGGAGGTGAATTCGCCGGTGATCGAATTGAGCTGCTCTTGAGCCAGCCGTAATTCTTCTGCGAACAGATCGAGCGCTTGCGCATTCTGATCCGAGTGCTCCGCGGCGAGTCCGAGATGACTCTGCGCGGCTCTGAGCGCAATGAGATGCCGCTCACGCGCCAGGTAGACACTTTCGGCGCCCGCCTGCCAGCCCGCGATGCGTAGCAGTTCGCCGCGCAGCAGGCCAATCCCGTCGCCCATCTTCGCGGACAGACGGACCTCGCACAAATCAGGCTCACCGGGCCGGTTCAGCCGTGCAACGTCCGGCGCGACACCCGTCAGATCCGTCTTGTTCATGACGCGCACGACGGGCACGCCCGCCGGAAAGCGCGCAGCGATCGCATCGTCGTCGCCCGTCATGCCGGAGCGCGCGTCGAGCAGATGCAACACGACGTCCGCGCGTTCGATCTCGCCCCACGTCCGTTCGATGCCGATCTTCTCGACTTCGTCTTCCGTCTCGCGGAGTCCCGCCGTGTCGATCACATGCAGCGGAATGCCCTCGACCTGGATCGTCTGCGCGACCTTGTCACGCGTCGTGCCGGCGATCGGCGTGACGATCGCGAGTTCCGCGCCCGCCAGTGCGTTGAGCAGCGACGATTTGCCGACGTTCGGCTGCCCGGCGAGCACCACCGACAGGCCTTCGCGCAGCAACGCGCCCTGCCGGGCCTCGCTCAGTACGAGCGCAAGACGCTCGCGAATGCGCGCAAGCTTGCCGCGCGCGTCGGCGGCTTCGAGGAAATCGATCTCTTCTTCCGGAAAATCCAGCGTTGCCTCGACGAGCATCCGCAGCGTGATCACCTCTTCGACCAGCGCATGGATGTCGCGCGAGAAGGCGCCTTCCAGCGAACGTCCCGCTGAGCGCGCTGCCGCTTCTGTGCTCGCCTCGATGAGATCGGCGACGGCCTCGGCCTGCGCGAGATCGAGCTTGTCGTTGAGAAACGCGCGGCGCGTGAACTCGCCCGGTTCTGCGAGACGCAAGCCGAAGGCCCGGCCGGCGTCGATGCAGCGTTGCAGAACCAGCTGAAGCACGATCGGACCGCCGTGCCCCTGCAACTCGAGCACGTATTCACCCGTGTACGAGTTCGGTGCCGGAAAATACAACGCGATACCGCGATCGAGCGCATTGCCGCCGGCATCGAGAAACGGAACGTAGCTGGCGTGGCGCGGCGTCAGCATCTGACCGGTCAGCGCCTGCATCATGGGCTGCGCCGCCGCTTCACCGGCGCGCCCGAACGAGATGCGCACGACACCTATCCCGCCGCGACCTGGTGCGGTTGCGATGGCGACGATCGGATCGGAATCTGTGGCGAGCATGGCGGAAACAGGCGGTGACTGATGGGAAAAAGACGCGCATAGACGCGCGTTGAACGCCTGGCATTGTAACGCGGGCGTCTGCGGCTCCTTGAAGCGCACTTCTCCATGGCGCATAAAACTCGGCCCTAAGATTTATCTTATTTACGTTAAGACGCAAGCGAAATCACGATAGAAGAATTCTGACTTGTCGTGTAGCCTGAGCCTTACATAGCAAGCAAAGGCAGACGTTGAAATCTCAATAGAGACTACTCCGACTCGTCATCACCATAAGCTAGGCAAAACTCAGATACGCTAAATATAGCGTGTACAGTTGTCTACCTGCGGCGCGTCGGAATGCACAATTTGCGGATGCCAACCGTCGACGAAAAAGCGGCCTTTGCCGAGCGACTCAAGTTCGCAATGAGACGCGCCCCGGAAAAACTCAAGGGCGGGACCGATCTCGCATTGCATTTCAACCTGCGCCACCACGGCGACCAGCCTGTGTCGCCGCAGACGGTGCACAAGTGGCTGAGCGGCCGCACCATTCCCACCGACGACAAGCTTCGCACGCTCGCGGCGTGGTTCGAAGTGGACATCCACTGGCTGCACTACGGACCTTCACCAAGCGGATCGACGCGGAACGTTCCGAAGCCGTTGGCGCGCGGTGAGAAATATCCGCTTTCACCTGAGACGCTCGAGCTCGCATCGAAAATCGAGTCGCTGACGCCGCATCATCGATATCTGGTTCAGGAGTTGATCGCCCAACTCTACGGCGACGCCGGCAACTCCTAGGAAAATCGCAGACACAAAAAAAGCCGCCCGGCTGAGACCGGGCGGCTTTTGTTTTTCTCGCATCGGATCGGATAAATGCTCATCCGATCCGAACGTCCGATCAGGCAGCCTTCTTCTTCTGCCCCATCATGCGCGTGATGTAGTACTGCTGCGCGATCGACAGCACGTTGTTCACGACGTAGTAAAGCACGAGACCGGCCGGGAAGAAGAAGAACATGACCGAGAATGCGATCGGCATGAACATCATCATCTTGGCCTGCACAGGATCCGGCGGCGTCGGATTGAGCTTCGTCTGAACGAACATCGAGACGGCCATCAGAACCGGCAGGATGAAGTACGGATCTTGTTGCGACAGATCGTGAATCCAGAGAACCCACGGTGCGCCGCGCATTTCCACTGACGACAGCAGCACCCAGTACAGCGAGATGAACACCGGAATCTGAATCACGACTGGCAGACAGCCACCGAACGGATTCACCTTCTCGGTCTTGTACAGCTCCATCAGAGCCGCATTCATCTTCTGCGGATCGCCCTTGAAGCGCTCACGCAGCGCCTGCATGCGCGGCGTGATTTCCTTCATGCGCGCCATCGACTTGTAGCTCGCGGCCGACAGCGGGAAGAACACGGCCTTGATCAACAGCGTCAGCAGCACGATCGCCCAGCCCCAGTTGCCGACATAGCTGTGGATCTTTTCGAGCAGCCAGAACAGCGGCTTCGCGATGATCGTCACCCAGCCGTAGTCCTTCACCAGTTCCAGACCTGGCGCGATGCCTTCGAGCATGCGCTCTTCTTCCGGACCGGCGAACAGACGCGCTGACACGTCGATCGTCTGCCCCGGCGCGATGGCCTGCAGCGGCTGCTTGACGCCTACGCGATACAGCGACGGATCGATCTTCTCGACGTAGATGTCACGCTTCGCGCCCTGCTGCGGAATCCACGCCGACGCGAAATAGTGCTGCACCATCGCGACCCAGCCGTTGTCGGCGGACTTAGCGTAGTCTTCCTTGTTCTTGTCGATATCGCCGAACGTCAGCTTCTGGAAGTGATGCTGTTCGGTGTACACAGCCGGTCCGATGAACGTGTGCGAGAAACGCGGCGTCTCGACGGGCTGGCTGTCGCGCACCAGTTCCATGTATGCCGTCGGCTTGACGGGCGCCGTGCCGACGTTCTGGATCTTCGTGTCGACGTTGATCACATAGCTGCCGCGCGTGAACGTGTACGTTTTCACGACTTTCAGGCCGCCCTTTTCCGGCGACTGGAACGACAGCGTGAGCGTATTGCCCGTCATGTCGGTTGCCTGACCAGGAACGGGCGTGAACACGTCCGTGTGGTTCGGGAAATCGCCGCCGAGCAGGCCCGTGCGCGCCAGATACGTGTGGTCGGCAGTGTGATCGAACAGCGTGATCACCTGATCGGGCTGCTTGCCCTCGCCCGGCTTGACCAGCGTGAGCTTGGACAACGTGCCGCCACGCGTATCGATCTGGCCGCGATAGACGTCAGTGTTGAACGAAACCAGCTGCGCCTGCTGCGCGGCGGGCGTCGTCGAACCCGGTGCGGTTGCCGTGGTCTGCGGCAAATCGGCCGGTTGGCTTGCCGTCGCCGACGAGCCCGGTGCGGCGGGAGTCGCCGTCTTGGTCTGCGTCGCGCTCGGGAAGAACATCGACGGGCGTCCGTGGTCGCGCTGCCAGTTGTCGAACAGCATGACAGCTGACATGAAGAAGATGACCCATAGGACGGTGCGTTTGATATCCATGCGTTGTCTCAGTGTCGATGGCACAGCGCGTCAGCGCTTCTTAGGAGTGGGAGGCGGGACAAGATCGATGCCGCCCGCCGAAAACGGGTGACAGCGGCACAGGCGCCTTGCGGCGAGGTAAGTACCACGCGCGGCGCCATGATACTGGATTGCTTCGCGCGCGTAATCCGAACAGGAGGGATAAAAACGGCACCGATTGCCGAGCATGGGACTCACGGCAATCTTGTAGAAACGCAGCAAAGCGAACAGAACCGTTTGCATGACTAGTGCGGCCCGATTGCGCCGCCCGATATGAAGCGCCTCAATACAGTCGTGCCTCGAAGCTGCGCGGCTGTCATGGCGCGGCGGTCGGCGTGCCCGCTGCCGGCGCTTCCCGACGGGCGATTTCGCGTGCTGCCTTGTCGAGCAGCGTCTCGATTTCGCCACGGCACAGTGTTTTCAACGGTGGCGACGATCCGCTGGGCATCGCCTTCCTGTCGAACTTGGTGTGCAAACGCAGCAGCACGTCCCAGCCGCCGAATTCCGCGCGCCGCAGGCGAAACGCTTCGCGCGCGAGGCGTTTCACCAGATTGCGCGTGACCGCGCGCGGCGCGTACTTCTTGCCGATCACGAGGCCGAGGCGCGCTTCGTTGCCCGTCGGCCGCGCATACACGACGAAATGAGCCGTACGGCGCCAGGGGCGCAAACGAAAAACGGATGAAAATTCATCCGTTTTTAGCAGCCTTGCGGCTTTGGGAAAGGCTGCGGACACCTGCAACGGAACAGAGTTCTGATGCGGCGCGTCGGCCGTTCCCGCAGCGTCGCGGGTCTCGGACACAGCGCGCACTCGGCTTGACCGCTAATGCGCTCGCCTTAGATGGCGAGGCGCTTGCGGCCCTTCGCGCGGCGTGCGTTGATGACTTTGCGGCCACCAGCGGTCTTCATGCGAACGCGGAAGCCATGGGTGCGCTTACGGCGCGTCACGGAAGGTTGGTAGGTACGTTTCATGTTGCTCTCACTTGTTTGAGAAATAACCGCGCGAGCATCGCTGAAAGTGCAATGGCCGGAGGTTCGAAAATTGGTTTTCGCGGAACCCGCTATTTAAACCGCTTTTCTCTGAGCCGTCAATAGTTTAGGGCGATGATCCACAGGCGGCTTCTCTCGCCGCTGTTTGATCGGGCCCTGTGGATAACTCACTTTGCCTGCCGTTTTGGCGGTAGAATCTCGCCTTACTTCCCAAGAATCCTGCACGCCGCCCCGGCCCGCTTGACCCCGCAAACCCTTGTGGCACAAGCGTCTGGGGCTTTTCTGCCTGGCAGCTTCGGGCCTCGTCGCGTATCCCGCGACCAGAGCGCCGGCGGATCGCGTCGCATACATAACGATAGCAACTTGATGAACGAATTCTGGCAACACTGTTCCGCATTGCTGGAGCGTGAATTGACGCCCCAGCAGTACGTGACGTGGATCAAACCGTTGGCCCCGGTCGCCTTCGACGCCGATGCGAATACCCTCAGCATCGCTGCGCCGAACCGTTTCAAGCTGGATTGGGTCAAAAGCCAGTTTTCGGGCCGCATCACCGATCTCGCACGCGATTTCTGGCATTCGCCCGTCGACGTCCAGTTCGTCCTCGATCCCAAGGCAGGCGTGCGTGCAGCGCCTGCTGCACCGGCGCGCCCGTCGCCCGTCGGCGCGCACAATGCGGCTGCGGCCGTCGATGCCGCCGTCGGCGCGGTGCAGGCGGCTCACCTGGCGCGCGCGGGCGGCATAGCCGGTCTCGGCGTGCCGACGAACGCCGCGCAACTGACCGACGATGCCGCCGACCTCGATCTGCCCAGCCTCGACGCCAACGAAGCCGCGGCAGCACGCCGCACGTGGCGTCCGGGCGCGGCCGCGCAGGCGGCGAGCAGCGAGAGCGATTCGACGTACGAGCGCTCGAAGCTGAACCCCGTGCTCACCTTCGACAACTTCGTGACCGGCAAGGCGAACCAGCTGGCGCGCGCGGCCGCGATCCAGGTCGCCGACAATCCCGGCATTTCGTACAACCCGCTGTTTCTGTACGGTGGCGTGGGCCTCGGCAAGACCCACCTGATTCACGCGATCGGCAATCAGTTGCTGATGGACAAGCACGGCGCGCGCATCCGCTACATCCACGCGGAACAGTACGTGTCGGACGTGGTGAAGGCGTATCAGCGCAAGGCGTTCGACGACTTCAAGCGCTACTACCATTCGCTCGACCTGCTGCTGATCGACGATATTCAGTTCTTCTCGGGCAAATCCCGCACGCAGGAAGAATTCTTCTATGCGTTCGAGGCGCTGGTTGCGAACAAGGCGCAGGTGATCATCACCAGCGATACCTATCCGAAGGAAATCTCAGGCATCGACGATCGTCTGATCTCACGCTTCGATTCCGGCCTGACCGTCGCAATCGAACCGCCCGAGCTTGAGATGCGCGTCGCGATTCTGATGCGCAAGGCGCAATCGGAAGGCGTGAATCTGAACGAGGACGTTGCGTTCTTCGTCGCGAAGCATCTGCGGTCGAACGTCCGCGAACTGGAAGGTGCGCTGCGCAAGATTCTGGCGTACTCGAAATTCCACGGCCGCGAAATCACGATCGAGCTGACCAAGGAAGCGCTGAAAGACCTGCTGACGGTGCAGAACCGGCAGATTTCGGTGGAAAACATTCAGAAAACGGTCGCTGACTTCTACAGCATCAAGGTCGCCGACATGTATTCGAAGAAGCGGCCGGCCAACATCGCGCGGCCGCGCCAGATCGCGATGTATCTGGCCAAGGAACTGACGCAGAAGAGCCTGCCCGAAATCGGCGAGCTGTTCGGCGGTCGCGACCATACGACGGTGCTGCACGCGGTGCGCAAGATCGCCGACGAGCGCGGCAAGGACGCGCAGCTGAATCACGAACTGCACGTGCTGGAGCAGACGCTGAAGGGCTGACGTCGGGGGGAAAGGGCAGGATCGAACCGAAGGGTTACTCGAACCTGCCGGAAAATTCGATCTGTTTATTGCGCAAGCCACCCCCAATTTAGGGAAGTGCTTCCATTTTCAGGCACAATACAGGTTTAACCGCCCGGCAAAAGCGGGCGGGATTCACGCCGTGACTGGCGCAGTACGACGCCGGCGGGGGGCCGGGGCCGCGCGTTTCAATCTAGCCGGGCAAGGCGCGCAGGCCGTCACATCAACGAAGGAACTCTATGCAACTGGTCAAGACCGAACGCGATAACCTCCTCAGGCCGCTGCAAACCGTGAGCGGCATTGTCGAACGCCGTCATACGTTGCCGATCCTAGCCAATTTGCTCATCACCAAGAACGGCCCGGACGTCTCGTTCCTGTCCACCGACCTCGAACTGCAAATCACCACGCGCGCCGATTTCGGCGTCGGTGGCGAATCGGTGGCCACTACGGTGGCGGCGCGCAAGCTCCTCGACATTCTGCGCGCGATGCCCGACGGGCAAGTCACGCTCACCCTGAACGACAAGCGTCTGACGGTGCAATCCGGCAAGAGCCGTTTCGCGCTGCAAACGCTAGCGGCAGACGAGTTCCCGACCGTCGCTCAAGCTAAAGACTTCGGCGCGAACCTCGCGGTTCCCCAAAAGACGTTTCGCCAGCTGCTCGGCATGGTCCACTTCGCCATGGCGCAGCAGGACATCCGCTACTACCTGAACGGCATGCTGCTGGTGGTCGACGGCGACCAGCTGATGGCCGTCGCGACGGACGGTCACCGTCTCGCGTTTTCGTCGATGAAGATCGAAGGCTCGTTCGCGCGCCAGGAAGTCATCATTCCGCGTAAGACGATTCTCGAACTGCAACGTCTGCTCGAAGACATCGACGACGTGCTCAAGATCGATATCGCGCCGACGCAGGTCAAGTTCACGTTCGGCGGTGTCGAACTGGTGTCGAAGCTGGTGGAAGGCAAGTTCCCCGATTTCCAGCGCGTGATCCCGAAGTCGCACAAGAACACGTTCGTGATCGGCCGCGAAGAGCTGCAGCGCTCGCTGCAACGCGCGGCCATTCTGACCTCGGACAAGTTCAAGGGCGTGCGCTGCATCGTCGAGCCGGGTCAGCTGAAGATCATGTCCACCAACGCGGACCAGGAAGAAGCGCAGGAAGAACTCGAAATCGCTTATCAGGGCGACAGCATCGACATCGGTTTCAACGTCACGTATCTGCTCGACGTGCTCGCGAACCTGAAGGTCGACATGCTGGAAGTGAGCCTCGGCGACGCCAGTTCGAGCGCGCTGATCACGATTCCCGAGAACGACGAGTTCAAATACGTGGTGATGCCGATGCGCATCTGACGCGTCCAACACGAAGAACACATCAAGGGGCGCAGCGCCCCTTTGGTGTTTTTATGGTGTTTTGAAAAGCCTCGAGCAGTAACGAAGCAGTAACGCAGATCCGGAAGAAATCCATGACTGATACGAACAACTCGCAACCCGATAACAGCTACGGCGCCTCGTCCATTCAGATCCTCGAAGGTCTGGAGGCCGTGCGCAAGCGGCCGGGTATGTACATCGGCGATACGTCGGACGGGACCGGTCTGCATCACCTCGTGTTCGAGGTGCTCGACAATTCGATCGACGAGGCGCTCGCCGGTCATTGCGACGACATTCAGGTCATCATCCACGCCGACAACTCGATCTCCGTGACCGACAACGGCCGCGGCATCCCGACGGGCGTCAAGCGCGACGACAAGCACGATCCGAAGCGCAGCGCCGCTGAAATCGTGATGACGGAACTGCACGCGGGCGGCAAGTTCGACCAGAACAGCTACAAGGTGTCAGGCGGCCTGCACGGCGTGGGCGTGTCGTGCGTGAACGCGCTGTCGTCATGGCTGCGCCTTACGGTGCGCCGCGACGGCAAGAAGCACTTCATGGAATTTCACCGTGGCGTGCCGCAAAACCGCGTGATCGAAGAGGTGGACGGCGAACGTCTGTCGCCGATTCCCGTTGTCGGCGACACGGAAAATCGCGGCACTGAAGTGCACTTCATGGCCGATGAGACGATTTTCGGCAACGTCGAATATCACTACGACATTCTGGCGAAGCGTATCCGCGAACTCTCGTTCCTGAACAACGGCGTGCGGATTCGTCTCACCGATCAACGCTCGGGCAAGGAAGAAGATTTCGCTTTCGTCGGCGGCGTGAAGGGTTTTGTCGAGTACATCAACAAGACGAAAACCGTGCTGCACCCGACCATTTTCCACATTGTCGGAGAGAAGGACGGTGTGGGCGTCGAAGTGGCGATGCAGTGGAACGACAGCTACAACGAAAACGTGCTGTGCTTCACGAACAACATTCCGCAGCGCGACGGCGGCACGCACCTTACCGGTCTGCGCGCGGCAATGACGCGCGTGATCAACAAGTACATCGTCGACCACGAAATCGCGAAGAAGGCGAAGGTCGAAACGTCTGGCGACGACATGCGTGAAGGCTTGTCGTGCGTGCTGTCGGTGAAGGTGCCTGAGCCGAAGTTCAGTTCGCAGACGAAGGACAAGCTGGTGTCGTCGGAAGTGCGCGCGCCCGTGGAAGAAGTGGTTGCGAAGGCGCTCGAGGAATTCCTGCTCGAAACGCCGAACGACGCGAAGATCATTTGCGGCAAGATCGTCGATGCTGCGCGTGCGCGCGATGCAGCGCGCAAGGCGCGAGAAATGACGCGGCGCAAGGGTGTGCTTGATGGCGTCGGTCTGCCGGGCAAGCTGGCAGACTGCCAGGAGAAAGATCCGGCGAAGTCTGAAATTTATATCGTCGAGGGCGACTCGGCAGGCGGCTCGGCGAAGCAGGGCCGTGACAGAAAATTCCAGGCCATTCTGCCGTTGCGCGGCAAGGTGCTGAACGTCGAAAAGGCTCGCTACGACAAGCTGCTGTCGTCGGAGCAGATCGTCACGCTGATTACCGCACTGGGCTGCGGCATCGGCAAGGAAGACTACAACCTCGACAAGCTGCGTTATCACCGCATCATCATCATGACCGACGCTGACGTCGACGGCGCGCACATCCGCACGCTGCTACTGACGTTCTTCTATCGCCAGATGCCGGAGATGATCGAGCGCGGCTATATCTACATCGCGCAGCCGCCGCTGTACAAGGTGAAGGCGGGCAAGGACGAGCGTTATCTTAAGGACACGGCCGAGTTGAACGCGCATATGCTGCGTTTGGCTCTGAACGGTTCTGAACTCGTTGCGTCGGAAGGCGCGACGCCGATCACGGGCGACGCGCTCGGCGAACTGGCCCGTTCTTATTTAATGGCGCAGGCTGTCGTAGATCGTCTGAGCAAGCTGTACGACGAAGCGGCGCTCGGCGCAGTGATGGATGGCGTGACGATCGACCTGTCGAGCGAGCAGTCGACGGAAGCGTCGGCCCACGCGCTGCAGGACAAGCTGCGCGACGATCCGCTCAAGCCCGAAGTCAACGTGATTGCGATGTACGATCCGGTGCGCGAGCTGCGTTCGCTGCGCGTCGAGCGTCGTCACCACGGCAACGTGAAGGTCTCGGTGATCGATGAAGAGTTCCAGCTGACGGCGGATTATCAGCAGCTCGTGAACACGGCGAACACCTTCAAGGGCTTGATCGGCGAGGGCGCCGTCATCAAGCGCGGCGAGCGCAGCATGGCCGTAGGCGACTTCAAGAGTGCGATGAAGTGGCTGATCGCCGATGCGGAACGCAACGTGTCGAAGCAGCGCTATAAGGGACTCGGTGAGATGAATCCCGAACAGCTCTGGGAAACGACGATGGATCCGAGCGTGCGTCGCCTGTTGCGTGTGCAGATCGAAGACGCGATCGCGGCGGACGGGATCTTTACGACGCTGATGGGCGATGAGGTCGAGCCGCGTCGGGCGTTTATCGAGAGCAATGCGTTGCGGGCGGGGAATATTGACGTTTGAGGAGTAATGTAGATAGACGCATAACCTGAGAAAAGCGGACCCATAAGTTGAGAAATTTATGGGTCTTTTCTATTGGTAGCTTGAATTTATCGACGATTCGTTGACGGGCACCGGTGCTCTTCGGAAACCAAGAACGCGGTCATTGACGTCCTTGAGAGCGACGTACACAAAATGTGAAATCTGGCGAAGTCGGTGACGGTGGAGCAAGAGAGGTCGTCGCGGCGGTGTACTGCGAAGTTGCATTAATTTCGGTTGCGGGCGCTTGAATTTGGTTTGGTTACGAGGGCCTTTTGTGCCGCTAAGCTCTGCCTGACAAGGCGAGGAGTTCCGAAAGCAACGAAAGGCGCCTTTCGAGCTCGAGTCGCCTCCGCGAGTAGTCTTCGAAGAAGGATGCGAACCGGCACTGTCCCCAACGCACGGCTTCAACGAGTAACTCACTTGTTGCATAGCAAGCGCGGCCCGCTCTAACTACAACTGCGGGCTCCCGGTTTGAGCGCCGAAATGGGCGGCGCCGTGCGCTGCATGATGAGAAGCCGTATCTAGGCCCCGAACTGCCAGCGCACCTCTTTGACATCTACGAACCGTTTTACGAGAAATCGACGGAGCGGGCCGAACCGAAGCGAAGGGTCATCGCCGATTGACGGGTACGTGACGGGCGTTGGGTGGCTGAAAGGTCTGGAGGGTGGGCGGCTCACGCCTGCAATGGGGCCGCGAACATCTGCTTAAAGGGGCGTCACTCCTGTGCAATTTGCGAAATCTGCCAGACTCGACTCCTCGAGCTCGCACCTTTATGGCGTGGGAACAAAATGTCCAACCAAGCAATCGCATCGTATCTCCCGGATTTACAGCTCATCAAGCTGGGAGCTGACCTCCCTGCCTTCGCTGACCCGGAAAACCCAAGGGGCATTGAGGGACCCCACGAACTCGCGTACTTCTTCCATGAGTGGGTTCATTTTTTCCACAATGTTTCCACGATTCATGGTCTGTCCGCGTTTGCCAATCTAGTACACCTCTGGGGGCATTTCCGCAGCTCTATCGGCGAGGACGGCCTCAGTCGAGGTTCGGCCTCGCTTTCTGACCAAGAGAATCTTTGGCTTCATCAAAAATTTGCGTTCTCCAATGCGGAGCGCGCCCGGCGGCCGAACCCGTTGCCCCCAGGAGCGAAAGTCGAATTGGTCACAGTAACGGGCGTAAATTTCCGAGACGCATCACTCCCAGGACTGCCGCTCACAACGCGGGTCATCGTGTGTGACCTTGAAATCCACAATGACCAGGGCGACCATTTCCCAGCAAAAGTTGAAATCGGCTCACATGAGATTGTCGAGTCGGTCGCGTGCATGCTGGAAGAGAGGCTGACGCGCAAGTGCGGCGCAACTCCCAGGCCGCTTGAGTTTGCACCATACTACTTGCTCAGGGTTTTGGCGCAGCACGTGGCACCGACTCTTTCAGATGAATGCGTTGCCGCGTGTGGACTGGCAGCGCTTCAGGACTCCGACCCACCATCAACACTTCTTGACGTCTTGAGACGTGCGGAGCTTGAAAAAACGAAGGGAAACGACCCTTTGCAATTCGTTGCGAATACTCAATCTCGTCTCCTGCATGACGCCAGGAAGTGGATTGACGAACGGCTGGAGGAAATCGAAACGCGCTTCCCCAACGACGAGCCGATGGCCCGCGCGGTTAGGAAGACGCTTGCAACAATTCGATGGAATTTCGAGTTCAGACGGCACTCTCCGCTCGTCGAGTTCTCACTAATTGACCTGATTGCATCGGACTGCAATACCTTAACGCAGATACTGGCCGTCTTCGGAGGCTGCGCAGTGCTGCAGCAACGACCAGGCTACGATGACGACGTCGAGCGCGATGTTCTCGTTGAGTTTGTGCTGGACACCGACGACAACCAGGAACTCTACGAAGGAAGGCGGATAATGCACGCAGCGTTTCGCTTTGTCGCCCTACACGCTGGACGCGACGGGTCGCTCCTTGCTACCTCTGAGATTGCCGAGACTCGTAGCAACATGTGCCCGTACTACACAACGTGCACGACAGAAACTCGCAAGGAAAATCCGACTGTATGCGCCGAGAAACCGTGGCAAACTATCACCCAAGGCAACCTATGCTGGTATGGGCGCGCCGTGCATATTATCGCGTCACCTGAAATCGCAGCGCGGCGCCCAGTGTTCAGTACACCATTGCAAGCCTGAAGAGTCAGCCTATCCTTGATGTCAAGGATATGAGCTTGCAATAACCGGGCATCTAACTCGTACTGTGGGCGAACAACCTCCAATCGACTCGGCAGCTTGTCATAGAACACGCACAAATGAGCAAGGTCGCAAATCCACTACTTGCTTGTCAACGAGAGAAGACAGGTCCTGTATCAGTTGTCTCTTTACCAGCTCATCGAACTTCACGGTACCGAGTTGGTTAGTGCGCTGATTCTGGACACGCCGAATCAGCAGGACCAAGCACCGATGAACTATGAGGTCATCCACAAAGCCATCATGAAGTACGTCCGCAAGGATGGCCAGTTAGTCCTCTGCGCTACGCGGTCACCCGCCCTCAAGGCATACGAGGCGGGTGCCCACGTAATCGAGCTTGATGGCACGAAGTTGCTCACCGAGAAAGGCTTCGGCGAGGTGAAGGCAAACTTCGACGACGTCTTTGCCTGAAACGATTATCCGTGGCTGTGAGTGAGGGCCATGCCTAGCGAGGCTGTCGAATCAGCAGCCTTGGCCTGCACACCTGGACATGATGTTTGCGGACGGAACATTGGTCGTGCGGCCCGCTGCTGTCGGCGGGGAGCAAGCCGCATCATTCGATAAAAGTGTCGCTGTTTTCCACCGTGTGACTGAAGACAGCCACTTTCATGTCATCGAGTTGCCAGAGATATAATCAATTTTATTTTTTTGCGATGCCACGATTCTTGTTGAACCGGTAAAGACCTGTTTTTGCCTCCCGGTATGCCCTCGGGGTTCGCCTACAGTCCTGCGCTACGTGGGCCGGTGTGTCGTTCGCGCAGCGCCTCATACAACTGCGCCGGCCCGAGCAGAACATCCTTGATACCGTCCTGAATCCGTTGCGAACCGAGCGCCTGGGTGCTCATCTTGGTATGTGCGTCGAACGCATCGATGATAGCGTCCGTGATGGCCTTTACCAGGTCCGGCGAATTCGAGAACTGCTCCTTGCTGTTGCTCGCGGCCTGCTGGACCAACATCTCGTTCTCGAGCAGCTTGCCCTTGATGACGCCGTTAACGTAAACAAGCTGGTCGTCGTCGGTCAGCTCGCCCTCGAATAGCCCGTTCACCTTCTGGATAATCTCGTCGAGCAGGACCTTGTCCTTATCTTGGACAGCTCCAGTGCCAACCTCGTCCATCGCCGGGAGCTTCGGAGTTTCACCTTGCTTCAGGTCAAGCGCGCGCTTGCCCGTATTGCGCAGGTTATGGTGGGTCAGCACCACCTTCGACAGGTCAACGGTATCGCGCTCACGCCCGAATTCCAGCAGGGGAATCAGACGCTTGTAGAAGAGGAAGCGCTTCTCGATGTCCGTATTGCCGTAATCGAAAATCTGCGACAGGAAGGCATACAGGCGAACGAATACGCCCATGTCGCTCTTAAACAGCACCAGCGCATCGAGCGCGTCCTTGGCTGCCTGCTCGGCATCCGTGTTTTTCTGTTCAATCGCCGCAGCACGGGCCTGTTGAGCTGCCTTGTATTTCGTCAGCAGGCGTTGGGCCACGGGCGCAATCGCGGCACTAAGTTGCTGCTGAGTGCCCCGCGGGTCGAGTTCGACCTTCGCAACCCGGTCCACCTCGAAGTCGTCGTAGTGACCGCTAGCGTCGAGCTTGGCACGCAGGTCATAGACCAGATGCGGGTCGGTTTTCGCTTCCAGTTCGGCCGTCTCGTAGTACGTCTTAAACGCCTTCAGGATTTCGTCGGCGTCGTTAATGAAATCGAGGATGTACGTGGTGTCCTTACCCGGATGTGCGCGATTCAGGCGTGACAGCGTTTGGACAGCCTGGATACCACCCAGCATCTTGTCGACGTACATGCCGCACAGCAGAGGCTGGTCAAAGCCCGTCTGGAATTTATTGGCAACCAGGAGAAGGTGATAATCCGGCTTCGCGAACACCTCGCGGATGTCGCGGCCGTTCAGGCCCGGGTTCAGCTCCTTGCTCCTTTCGGTGACCGGCGCCGGATAGCTTTCCGGGTCGTCAATTTCACCGGAAAAGGCGACCAGGACGCCGAGCGGGTAGTTCTGCTGCTGGATATATACCCTAATGGCCTTCTGCCAGCGAACCGCTTCCTTCCGACTCGCGACAACGACCATCGCCTTCGCCTTGCCATCCAGTAGCGGCTGGACGTTCTCACGGTAGTGCTCGACGATAATCCGCACTTTCTGGCTAATGTTGTACGGATGAAGCCGAACCCACTGCATGATGCCTTTCATGGCTTCACTGCGCTCGACTTCCTTCTCGTCGTATTCCTTGCCGTCGTTGGCCAGCATGAAGGCGAGCTTGTAGGTCGTGTAGTTCTTCAGCACGTCGAGGATGAAGCCTTCCTCGATGGCCTGGCGCATGCTGTACACATGAAACGGTTCGGGCAGGCCAGCGGCGTTTGGACGGCCGAACAGCTCCAACGTCTTCTGTTTGGGCGTCGCGGTAAACGCAACATAGGTTAAGCCCGCGCTGCCCGTGCGCCCGGTCATCTGTGCCGCGAGCAGGGCTTCGGTATCGACTTCACCACCGTCCTGCAGGTCGGCCCATTCCTCGGCGGACAGGAGCTGCTTGAGCTTGGCGGCAGCCTCGCCCGTCTGCGAGCTATGCGCCTCGTCGGCAATCACGGCGAAGCGCTTACCTTCGGTGGCGGCCAACGACTGCACAGCCTGCAGTGCAAACGGGAACGTCTGGATGGTGCAAACGATG
Source organism: Paraburkholderia azotifigens (assembly GCF_007995085.1). Lineage (GTDB taxonomy): Bacteria > Pseudomonadota > Gammaproteobacteria > Burkholderiales > Burkholderiaceae > Paraburkholderia > Paraburkholderia azotifigens. Next base: position 2,481,537 of record NZ_VOQS01000001.1, on the reverse strand, counting down.
ATTTTCTTGCCGCCCTTCAGGGCTTGCGAGAGCAGCGCGCTCTTGCTGCCGTTCTCGTTGGTGATGGTTTCGACAACGCCGGTCGTGCGCGAGAAATCGAAAATCGCTTCCTGTAACTGGGCGTCGAGTACCGTGCGGTCCGATACGACGAGCACGCTGTCGAACAGTTTGCTGTTCGCAACATCGTGCAGGTCAGCAAGAAAGTGCGCGGTCCACGCAATCGAGTTTGTCTTGCCGGAGCCGGCCGAGTGTTGAATCAGATAGCGCTGGCCGGGACCGTTCTGCAGAACGTCGGCGACCAGCTTTCGGGTGGCGTCGAGCTGGTGATAGCGAGGGAAGATGACGCTCTTTGGCTGCTTCTTGTCATCGCGCTTGACGATGAGATAGCGGCCCAGGATTTCGAGCCAACTCTCGCGGGCCCAGACTTCGTCCCACAGGTAGGCCGTTGCGTAGCCATTCGGATTCGGCGCATTGCCGGCGGCGCCCTGGTTGCCGCGGTTGAATGGCAGAAAGTAAGTGCTCGTGCCTTCCAACTTCGTCGTCATCTGTACTTCGCTCTGGCTGACGGCGAAATGCACCAGCGCGCCACCCGGGAATCCGAGAAGAGGCTCAGCGAGACCACCTTTCGGATGCGGATAGCGGTCGAAGCGGTACTGGTCGACTGCATCTTGGACGCTTTGAGTGAAGTCAGATTTCAGTTCGACCGTCGCGACCGGGATGCCGTTGGCAAATAGCACGAGGTCGATGGCGTCGTGAGGATTGTTCATCGAGTGACGCACCTGCCGCAAGACGCGCAGCCGGTTGGCGGCGTAGAGCTTCTGGATTTCCGGGTTCAGGCCGAGTGCAGGCTTGAACTGGATGAGTGAGAGCGGCTGCTTCAAGCCAAGCATCTCGACACCACGGCGCAGCACGTCGAGCGTGCCGCGCTCGTTCATGTTCTTGCGGATGCGCTCGGCCAGCACCGTGGCCAGCGTCGAGCCATGGTTGGTGGTCAAAGTCTGCCAGGCATCCGGTTGGGTGGTTTCAATCCATGCGAGCAGGTCGGGGAGGTAGAGCGCGCTGGTCCGGTCGTAACTCGGTACTGCATCACCTTGCTCGTACAGCCAGCCGTGCTGCGCCAGATGTTCACAGATGGCCGTCTCGAAATGATGTTCCTGGTGCAGGTTGCTCATGCTATCCCCGAGGCTGCTTCGTTCTTGTTCGTTTCAGGCTGCGGCCGCCATGGCCGATGAGCGCTCGCGAACGTCGATTTTGCCAGTGACCGCAGCGGAAATCAGGGCGCTGCGGCGCTCTTTGAGCAGGGCGATGGCACATTTTGCTTCAACGTCGAGGGAATCGAGCTTTACCACTTCCGAATCAAGCCAACTAACAATTCCAGCTTGCTCTTTCGTTGGAGGAATCGTCATCTTGAATTTTGCTATAAGGCCCACGCTGAGATTCATTTGGCTAGTTTCGTTTCCGCTATCACGAACATGGTCGTACGCGGCCATGAAGAAATATCGGGCAAAACTGGGAAGGACACGAGGCCCGAACGACATTGCTGCACACGCTTGATTGTAGGCAGCCTCAATTTCAAGCAACGCAACTCGCCCGCGAGTCACGCCCTGACCGTACATTGCCATAAGCAAGGTTCCAGGCTTCGCGAGCTTTGTAGCTGAATTCGCCAAGCCTTCCTCGGATATGAACTCTTCCGATTCTGAGATTGGAGCCCAATTAATTTCACCGGTCTTGAGCCAAGGTATTGAACCATTCCAGAATCTGGGCTCTCCTCTATCTGGAGTGGCACCGGTCTCAATCGAGCATAGATAACCAAGTGCTCCAATACCCCAATGGATTGGCACCTCGCCCAACCACTCCACGCCTGAATCTTTCATCGGCACATCCGGATTGAGCCCGCGCGTGACTGCGCGCGAAATAGTGGCCTGACGTTTTTCCGCGAGCAGTTCGAGGAGCTTTTCCTGCTCCGCAATCAGGGTGTCAATCTTGCTGGTTTCACGGTCGAGGAAAGCTGCGATGGTGCCTTGTTCCTCCGGCGAGGGTAACGGGCAAGAGATACTCCCTAGCAATTCAAGATTTAGCCCATCCCGTAAGTCGCCGCCTGCCATGTTTCGGATGTTTTGATAATTGCTTACGAGCCACCAATACAAATACCTGGCAGCCAAGCGCTCGTTAGGTATCAGTGCCGCCATAGACTGGTTGCATGTTGTAGGAAAAGACACTTGGGCAACCATGCCTTTTGTTTTGCCTTGACCGGCCAGCGCCATCACCAGAGCATTTTGGGGAACCCATTTTGCACTGCTGTTTGCAAAAGCTTCTTCTGTTATGTATGCGGAAGGTTCTTCAATGATTGGAGAGTTTACAGCCCCCGAATTTAACCAAGGAATGGTTCCATCCTCCCAGTAATCTAAGCGATTCTTATCTGGAGTACCTCCAGAGTAGCGGGTACTCAACCATTTCAAAGAGGCGATTTGCCAATGCTGAGGAACGCGGTCGACCCAATCAATCCCTGACTCTCGATAGAGGTTGTAGGCAGGCAAACTCATTCCGCCAACTCCTCAAGCATCTCCATGATGTTGGCGGACACGGCCTTCAGTTCTTCATCAATCGTGTGCAGGTCGCGCGGTGGCTCGAACACGTAGAAGTACCGGTTGAAAGGAATCTCGTAACCGACCTTGCTCTTTTCCTCATCAATCCAGGCCTCCGGCGCATGAGGCAGCACCTCGCGCTCGAAGTACGCGGTAATGTCCTCTGAAAGCGATATGTTCTCGGTATCGCGCAACGCGCTATCGGCCTGTGGCTTGCCTTTCTGCTTCCCCTTTACGCCGCGCACAATCTCACCGTTTTCATCGCGCTGGGGTCGCTCGACCGTGATGGTTGTGTAGCCAAAATCCTTGTTCCTGAAGATGCGCGAAATCGGCGCGAGCTTGACCGTCTCGCCAGCCATGACCTCGGGAACTTGCTCATTGGCGGCCACAATATGACGAGCGACTTCCTTGCCATCAGCATTGAACACGGTCGCGAGCTGTGCTTCCACGAAGCCGCCGAACAGGCGCGTCACGTCTGCAATCTGGTCGTCCGACATTTCCTTGCGCTTGCTGCCGAGCGACTTGCGCATCTTTTGCCAGAAGCTGGAAGCGTCGACGAGCTGCACCTTGCCTTTACGGGCGGCCGGTTTCTTGTTCGACAGAATCCACACGTAGGTCGCGATACCAGTGTTGTAGAACATGTCGGTCGGCAGGCCCACGATGGCTTCGACCAGGTCGTTTTCCAGCACGTAACGGCGGATTTCGCTCTCGCCCGAGCCGGCACCGCCGGTGAACAACGGCGAACCGTTCAGCACGATGCCGAAGCGGGAACCACCATCGACCGCAGGCCTCATCTTCGAGACGAGGTGCAGCAGGAACAACATAGAACCATCCGAGACCCGCGGCAGACCAGGACCGAAGCGGCCGTCGAAGCCTTTGTCTTCGTGCTCCTTGCGCACAGCCTTCTCGACCTTCTTCCATTCGACGCCGAACGGCGGGTTCGACAGCATGTAGTCGAACTTGCGCGTCGTATGTCCGTCGTCGGACAGCGTATTGCCGGCGACAATATTGCCAACATCCTGCCCCTTGATGAGCATGTCTGCCTTGCAGATGGCGAAGGACTCGTCGTTGAGCTCCTGACCGAACATGTTGAGACGGGCAGCGGGGTTGTGTTCAAGCAGGAACTCCCCTGCAACGGACAGCATGCCCCCCGTACCTGCCGTCGGGTCGTAGATGGTGCGCACGACCGCATTGCCGGGCTGCAGCACCTCGTCGTCTTCGATGAACAGCAGGTTCACCATCAGGCGAATCACTTCACGCGGCGTGAAGTGCTCACCGGCGGTCTCGTTCGAGATTTCCGCGAACTTGCGGATGAGCTCCTCGAAGACCAGTCCCATCTGCGTGTTGTCGACAGCCTCGGGATGCAGGTCGATGTTCGCGAACTTCTCGACTACGAGATACAGCAGGTCCGCCTTGGCCAGCCGCTCAATTTGCGTGTGAAAGTCGAAGCGTTCGAAGATGTCCTTCGCGTCGGGCGATAACGCCGCGACGTAGTCGTACAGGTTCTTCCTGATGTTGTCCTGGTCGCCGAGCAGTTTCACGAGGTCCAGTGGCGAGGTGTTGTACACCGCCTGCCCGGTAATTCTGCGCAGGAATGGGTCAGGGTTCAGACCGGTTTTGTTGATAGTGACAAGTTCGGACAGCACCTTTGTCTTCGTGGCATCGAGCACGCAGTCGAGGCGACGCAGTATGGTGAACGGCAGGATGACCTTGCCGTATTCAGACTGCTTGTAATCACCACGAAGCAGGTCGGCAACCGACCAGATAAAGGAGGAAAGCGCCTGATGGTTCATGGTTTCCGTAGGGATGCAGCAGGTATGTGTATATCGACCATCGCGTAAATCGCAAGTGAGTCACGTCGGACGGATTTTACCTACGGTGCGGGTATCAGGGGGCGAATTCCGATGCATGAGGCAGCGTGGAGCGAAGTATCTCGTGGGCATCATTCTTCCAGCTTGAAAATCCCCCCGACGTTGCCTAAGGTAAACCGGCGTCAACGCAATGCTGGCGCGCAGTTTTGAGAATGAACCAGTCTTCGCAGTTTGCCCGCTTACGCGGTCGAGCCCCTATTTATGAGAGGGTACGACGCAGGAGCGGGCGATGGGACAGGTCATCTTCTGGAGGGCTCGGCGGGGTGTCAGGCGGTGCGACGCGAAGCATCGCGCGTCTGCCGTCGCCGTTTCGACTGATGTTGGTGGCGTTCGCGGCGGGCAGCAGCGGGCAGCCAGGGGCCGCACTCGGGAATCGGGGCAGGACATCGTCTATCGACCAGTCCGCCACAGCCACAGGCTCGGCAAGGTTCGATGCCCTGTATCGACTGCCTGCAATACGTTTCCTGCTCTTCGTACGCGCCGTGTCGCGCTCCGAAAATCCGATTCTCGACGCTGTGTAACGCTTACGTTACAACGATGTAACGCGAAAAATATTTTTGCAGAAAGGACGCTCGTTACACCGGTCGTTCCCGGTCATTCGGCGCGTAACGTCGCCCAATCGGGCGCTAAATTCCATAGAAATCCCGCCGTAAGCCCTGCAGTTAATCACTCGTTGAACTGCATTGTGTACGACCAACATCACCTCACATCGTCAGACCGGCTCGGACGAGTCGGCATGGCTTCGCGCATCACCGCCCATCCCATCTTCTGGACCAGGCTGCATCTGACGGCGGGAGGTGCGCTATGAGCCGCATCGCTTACACCTACGGTCGCCGCGGACGTCTAAATTCCGCGAACAGCGGCATTCGCGAAACCGCACCGACATACGGCAAGTCGCGCAACAGCTCGTTCAATGAGAAGGCGGGCGGGCACTTCAAGGTTGAGCTCAATAACGAGCGGCTTGTTGCGCATCTGCTCATCATCGACCCGCGCGTCAAAGCGTTCCAGCCACAGCCGTTCACCGTCGACCTGATTGACCAGCGCATGCTTTTCACGCGAGACGCCGCTCGGCAAGCCTGGCACAAGCATCGTGATATTCCTGGCCCAAAGTTCTACACACCGGACTTCAGCGTCGACTGGACGGATGGCTTGCATCACGCCATTGAGGTCAAGGGTGAGGGCAATGAAGGCGACGACCTCTACCGGGACAAAATCGCGCGGGCGCGCCCGCTTCTGGCGGCAAATGGCTATCCGCTACGCAGCGTTGTCGTGCCCCAAAACGGCAGGCACCCGCTGCGGATGAACCCCGGTGTGCTGAAGCAGGCCATTCACCGGCTCGATGCCTGGCTGACCGATGAACTCGTTGCACGCGTGACGTCCCGCTGTGAAAGCGGCCCCATATCGGTCGGCGCGCTGTGTGCAGACCTTCGTCTCCTGCCTGGCCTGATTCCCGTCCTCCTGGTCGGCGGCGTCATCTCGGGAGACATCGCGCATCACATCATCTGTTCAACGTTAGAGGTCGGCCTGGCATACGGCGACCTCTCTCACCTGTACCTCCTCGAAGAAATGGAAAACGCACTGGGGGTGACCGGATGATTCCCACGCTACGCCTGCGGGACCGGCTCGCCCCGCCGGGAAATCACGGTGCCTACAAGGAAGTGCTCGACCCGCATCCGCACGGCGGATGCATCAAGGTTTTCGATTCCACAGAAAGACAGGACCGGTACATCCCAATCGCGGAAATTCATGACGAAATTTATCGCGGGAAGATAACTGTGCTGCGCGCAGGCAAGCCGCGTTACAGTCTTGCCGCGCAACCTGATGATGCTGAGCTGCATGAAAATAATCAGTTCGCCCGCAAAATCATGGGGAGAATCAAGGAGATTCAGAAACAGCGCGGCGTCAGCTTCCGGAACGCCTACCAATTGATGGCTGATGAGTATCAGAAGAACGCCTCACAGAATTCACGCCCGCTGCCCGGGCAGGCAACGATGTACCGGTATCGCGAACGCGACCTGGCTGGCGAACCGATGCTGCGAGGTAAGGCGAATCAGGGAAACCGGTCGTTGCGGCACCCCATCGAAGTCATCAACACAATTTGTGTGGTTGCCGAGGACCTCTACCTGGTCCCACATTCGCGTTTGACGCTTGTGGACGTTCTGAACGAAGTCAATATGCGGGTGCATGGCGAGCTTCACCCGAAAGTCGCGCGCCCAATCAGTCTCAGGTTTATCCAGAAGACCATTCAGCGCTATCTGTCGGCCGACCCTGAGCACGACCGGATGCTTCCTGAGGACGCGATTGCGGGCAAATCCATCGCAGCGAAGCGCATCATCGCTGACCTGCCGTTCCAGCGCGTAGAACAGGATGCCGTGCATCTGCCGTTCTATGTCGAAACGGAAGATGGGGTTACCAGCGACCTCTGGCTGATACATGCCATTGATTGCGCGACGAGCTACCCACTTGGCTGGCGCCTGGTTGTTGGGTCACCGACCGAACGCGAGGCGCTCGCATGCATCGAAATGTACATGGCACCGCTCAAGCTGAAGCAGCTCAAAGAGCTGGGGGTCGACCACGAGATGAACATCTGCGGGACACCCGGCCTCCTGGTTTTCGACAACGGTCCGGAAAACAAATCGGCGCGTATCGATAACCTCGAGAAACTCGGAACGGAGACCAGGTATTGCCGGGGCCGGGCTGGGCAGGAAAAGCCCTTCATTGAACGCCTGAATCTCTCGCTGAAGAAAGCAATCGGCAAGCTTATCGGCAGCACGAGATTCGACGATAAGGACGGAACACGCGACCCGGTCAAACTGGGCGACCACTTCAAGACGAAGGAAGAGCTCGAACGCTGGATTGTCCGCTGGTACTACGAGAAATGGATTCACAAGCCGCTCGAACGCCTGGAATGGGGCGTGGTGTTGTCCGAATCGCTCGATGGCGATACGCCTTACGAGCGCTGGAAGCATTTCGAATCCTCGTGCTACGCGATTTCGTTGCCCCCGTCGCGAGCCGAATGGCTCGCCGCGCTTTATTCGCACCTTGAACGCCGACTAAGTCGCAAAACCGGCATCACGATTGATGGATTCCATTTCAAGGGCGAGAACCTGCCTGGTCTGATTGATAAGCATGGTGAGCAGCAGTATCTGCACGTGCTCTATAACCGCGACGATTTCCGCGAGCTCTACATCTACGACGGCGATGATGTTCCGCTCATCGAGCTGAAGAATGAGCTCGCGACAGAGGAGACGCCTGCGTACTCGTTCGCAGAGGCTAAGGAGAAGCTCAAGAAGCACAGGGCAGGTTTTAAACCCGCTCCCCAGGCTGAAAAGTTCGACCATGACCTGCACCAGGAGATTATGTCTGACGCAGTGGCGCCGAAGCGAAAACGACCGAGCCGACGTCAGCAAAACCAGGAAACAAAGGCCCGCACCAGGGAAACCGAAGCCGTCAAGCGCGCGGCCCGGCGGCCAGCACCACCGCTGCATCCTTCGGCGCAGCCGTCGCACATCGCGCCATCTGCAGCGCCCTCGGCGACCGCGTCGTTTGCCGACATACCTCCACTTGCCATGCTGAACCGCAATAGCGGGGAGGAGTTGATTTGACACCCGCACAAAAACTGCTCGTCGCCATTGAGACGTGCGAGCTTCCGCATCCGCACTTCATGGAGCATTTTCAGCCGCTGAAGCAGCGCATCGAGAATGCGCTGGCCGGCCGTGCAAGTCGCATCGAGCGAATCATGGGCCCTTCACGAGTGGGCAAGAGCATGCTTATCAACGCGCTGGTGCGCGAATTTGGCGAAACGAAGATTGATGGGCGGCGTCGGGTCCCGGTACTCGTTGTTCCAGTTCCCACTCCAGCCACCACGCTGGAGCTACCGAAGAGCGTAGTTGCTGCACTTGGCATGCCCGTTCAGCGCAGCATCACGTCTGGAGCCATGGGCACCCGCATGCTCGAACAGTTGAAACTGGTCGGTACGCGGGTGATTATTTTCGAAGAAGCCAGCCACCTCGTAGAAGAAGGTTCGCGCGTTCCCGTACGAGCGGCCGCTGACTGGTTCAAGGCATTGGCCGACTCGCATAACTTGACGCTGCTTCTGTTTGGCGTGCCGCGCCTGAAAATCCTGTTCGATAACAACGAACAATTGCGTCTGCGCGCCTCCGCGCCGCGTCTTCTTCTGCCTTACGATTCCCGTGTCGCCGATGACATGCGGGCATTTCACTCTTGCGTTGCCGCTTTCGCCAATCTCTTCGCGGAACACCGGTTCCCAATTGCGTTGTCACCCACCGCACTCACGTACCAGTGCTATTTGCTGAGCGGAGGGCTGATAGGCATCGTGAGTCGATTCATGCAGGAACTCGCAGACAGGATGGCTGCCGAGGCCCCGCACACGCTGACGTTTGCCGATTGCCACGAAGCCCTCAAGGGAGTAACGGCAACCGGTTCTCCTAATTTTCCGGCATTCGAAAGTCCAGATACGGTTGAGAATGCAGTCGCTCCCGCCGCACTGCATCAGGCATTTTTGCAGGTGATGCGCGAAAACGACCTGGCTGTGCCCATCATCAAAAACAAACCGGAAGCTGTGCAATGAGCCTGGCGGTCACCTACCCTCCGAAAGACGACGAATCCGGACTCGGCTACTACCGCCGGCTCGTCACCGACAACGTTCTGTCAAACTGGCGCGAACTTGCGGGGCTTGCTGGCGTACAGCGTAATCGTAGCGCCTTGCTTGGTCATGCCGACTTCGTTGCGTCCCGGCTCGGCCTCGAAAGCGCGTGGACGCACTTCGCAAGCCATCAGGATGCCGCGTGCCGTAGCTGGGGACGCTTGCATCGTGCCCAGGCAGATGCAGTGTGCCCAGCCTGCTTGTCCGGAGACCGTTACCTGCGGCACTGCTGGGAGCACACCTACGTCACGGCTTGTCCAAGGCACGGCATCCACTTGGTCGACCAGTGCCACGAGTGCGGAGAATATCTTTCGCCGCACCGGTACCACATCGACCAGTGCGATTGCGGTGCAGACCTGTGCCGGCTTCCACGAGTTGCCGCAACGCGGGCCCAGCACTGGCTCTCGGAGCTGATTGGCAGCTCAGGAGAACAGGCCGGTGGTGTTGCGCCTGCGGCGTGTCACGTCGACATCGCCAGTCTGGCCAAGCTGGTTCGAACACTTTGCCTGCATGCAGACCCCACGGCTCCCGGGGCACATCGCGGTGCCGCGCTCCCGAAATCCATCACCGAAGCAATCGAATTTCTGGCGCCTCTGGAAACGTTTTTGGAGGATTGGCCGACTGGATTTCAGAAGCATGTAGAGCGACGCATTGCTGCCGGAAAGCAGGATGCCCGAACATTGAACTCCCTGCTCGGCCCGTGGTATGCCAGCCTGCGCGTTCTTTGTGTTGGCACTGCGCTGGAGCCATTCA